>JAFQNJ010000068.1 GCA_017395925.1 Ruminococcus sp.
CTCCATTACACCTGCAGGTGTGCAGGGAAGGAAATCGTACTCGCCTATCATAATCTTGCCCACGTTGGATGCGTGGAAGGCATCCACGTCCTTGTCAGGTCGGATAGACTCAATAACCAGCTTCTCGTCAAGGTGCTTGGGTAAGGGAAGCTGAACGAGAATGCCGTTGACATCGGTTCTCTCATTGAGCTCTGCCACAAGATTCAGAAGTTCCTCGTTGGTGGTCTCCTTGGGGAGTGCGTACTCCTCGGAACGGATGCCGCAAACCTCACAGGCTTTTTTCTTGTTGTTTACATAAACTCTGGATGCAGGGTCATCACCTACGATAACTACTGCAAGGCAGGAGTTGATGCCTTTTTCTTTGAGTGCGGCTACCTCTTTAGCCACTTCTTCCTTTACTGCTGCGGAGACGGCCTTGCCGTCAAGAATTGTTGCGCCCATTGTATCTCTCTTCTTTCTGAAAATTATTAATAATGTTATTCCCAGTAAAACTACTCCGAGGGAGAGAAGCTGGGAAACTCTGGGGGTATAGCCCGCTATGGAGAATGGCAGGTAGAGGCTGTCTGTACGCAGACCCTCCACAAACATTCTCTCTGTGCCGTACCACACAAGGTACATAAAGAATATCTCACCGCGGTAATGCTGGAACTTCTTGCTGTAAAAATGCAGAAGTACAAATCCCAGTAAGCACCACAGAGATTCATAGAGGAAGCAGGGATGTACTGTCTCGCCTCCTGTGGTATCGCTGAGCATACCCCAGGGGAGTGTGGTAGGTGTACCAAAAGCTTCCTGATTCATAAAGTTGCCCCATCTGCCCATTCCCTGTCCTATAAGGAAACCGAGGGCTACTAAATCAAGACAGCCGGGGATGTTGATTTTTTTGATTTTTGCCATAGTGCATCCGCCAAGGAGTGCACCGATGATTCCGCCGTAAATGGCAAGTCCGCCCTGATGTATGTACAGGATGGATATAAGATTGTCCTTATAATCATCCCAGGAGAATATGACGTAGTAGAGTCTGGCACCGATTATGGCGGTGACAAAGCCCACAAGTACACAGTCGATAAGCTTCTCCTTGTCAACACCGAAATAGTTTGCACGTTTCATCGCATATAAAAATGCAAGAGCGAAACCTGCGGCAATAATCAGGGCATACCAGCGGATACCGCTTCCGATGGGGATTGCCACTTCGTTCAGGGTAAGTTCTATTCCCAGGGCAGGAAAGGACACCTGATGGGAGTTGTCGGCGAGAAGTTCTGCCGCATTCTTAAATAGATTTTCGAACATCTTATACCCCCTTAATTACTGAGAGAGTGGTGTTCTCTGTATCGAGAATTTCCTCAAGACGTTTTTCGATATCCTGAGGTGTAGCGGAGGCTATTGCATCGAAATATGCAAAGATGCTTCTTCTGTTGAAGCAGAAATCCTCCAGAAGATTTGCAGAGGTATCCACGGAGTTGAGGGATGAAAGTGCATCACCATAGGTAGCACGGCGTGCATTCTCAAAATCCTCGGGGTCTATTCCCTCTTTGCGGAGTCTGCTTATATATTCTTTGATTACCACAGCGGCACTTTCGGGGTCTCGTGACTCGCCGCCGAAGAATATGCTGTAAAAACCGGGACCTTCAAACTGCTCGTAGGAGAAGGTTGAATTGATAAGTCCCTTGTCCATAAGTTCACGGTACATTTTGCTTGTGGAGGAAGCAAGTAAAAAGAGAAGAATGTCTGTATAGGCTATCTGCTTTTCAGAGGCAGGAGTTTTGCCTGAAGCTTTAAAGCCCAAATCAAATATCGGAACAGCAACCGGAAGTATCTGCTCCACATATTTCTCCACTACCTCGTAGGGTTCCTCGGGGAAATGTGTCACCACATCCACCTTTTCCTGGGGAGTGAGGATTCTGTCGCAAATCGAGAGCACCTCATCCACGGTAACCTTTCCTACAACGGAAAGTGCCATATTGTGGAGGTTATAGTAGGTGTTGTAGCACTTGTAGAGCTTGTCTGCATCTATCTCGGCAATGGTCTCCACCGTGCCTGCAATATCAATTTTGACGGGGTGGTTTCTGTACATACCGCCCAGCATATTGAACATTACCCTCCAGTCGGGAGAGTCCTCATACATCTTGATTTCCTGACCGATTATTCCCTGCTCTTTGGCAACGGTTTCGGCGGTGAAATAGGGGCTTCTGACGAAGTTTAAAAGTATTTCCAGACAACGCTCAAAATCCTTGGTGCAGGAGAAGAGATAGCAGGTCTTCTCAAAACTTGTGTAAGCATTGGCGTTGGCACCTGTGGAGGCATAGAGAGTGAAGGCATCGCCGTCCTCGCTCTCAAAGAGCTTATGCTCAAGGTAATGAGCAATGCCGTCGGGGACCTTTACATTTTCACCATTTACCGTGAAGTTGTTGTAGATACTTCCGAAGGGAGTACCGAAGATTCCGTAAGTGGTGTTGTAACCTTCCTTGGGCCATACAAAGATTCTGAGTCCCGAGGAATGCTCAATTTCATAGTATTTCTCATTGATAAGCTCAGATTTGATTTCCTTTATATTCATACATCTTCCTCCTTACCTTTGAGAACATAGACAGTATCGAGGGTTAGCTTCTGTGCTGCTTTGACTATCTCATCCTTGGTAATTGCCGCAAACTCATCGGAGGCTTCCTTGACGGTGAGGAATCTTCCGTCGCAAAGCTGGGAGAGATACCACTCCTGTATACCTGAAACAGTGTCGCAGATGCTGACAAAATCATTGGCAACGGAGAGCTTGGCAAAATTGATCTCGTCCTCGGTGATGTCGCCGTTTTGCATCGCCTGCAATTCGGTGAGAATCGCATTCTTGGCTTTCTCTACATTATCTGCCTCTACGCCGCTTTCCACGGTGAGGATACCCTTGACGCGGTGAAAACGGCTGAAACAATAGTAGCAGAGACTCTGCTTTTCTCGCACGTTTTTGAAGAACTTGGAATTTGCACCGCCGCCCAGAATTGCACACATCAGTCGCATTGCGGTAACATCCTCGTCGGGAGTTGCACAGTCGGTACGGAAGCCCATGAGAAGCTTTGCCTGTGCCACTTCCATAGTATCGGTGAAGCTTCTCACCTCTCCTGCTTTTCTCACAACGAAGGTATTAAGCTCTGCAGGGGTGCGTTCTACGGACGAAAACTTCTCCGAAAAGACCCTCTTTGCAGTAACGGGAGCTGTGTCGCCTACATATATTATCTCAAACTTTGCGTCTTTCAGAAGAGTTGTCCACGCGGTTTTGAGCTCCTCTGCAGTAACGGCACGTATCTGCTCTGCAGAACCGTAGCGACGGATTCCGTAAGCCTCGCCCTCACACATAAATTCTAAAAGCCGCTTGTTTGAATATGCACGTTTATCGTTGATTTCAGAGTCAGAGAGGTCGATAAGCTGACGTCTCTCCTGCTCTATTTCGTCGTTATCAAAATTACCGTCAACGAGCTTGGGTTCAAAGAGCACAGAACATAAAAGCTCGGAAAGCTCTGCACAGATGCTCTCGCCGTCCAGAGCATAGCGGTCATCAATACCGCTTACTGAAAACGTAAGCCCTAAAGTTTCGCCGAGTTTTCTCACGCCCGCCTCAAGGGATGCACCGTAGAGGGAACTGAGTTTACGAGAAAGTTCTGTAAAGTCAGGATACTCTCTGCAGGAACGGGTCAGAACCTGAGAAAGAAGAGCGTACTGTGCCACAGTTGAATTCTCCAACGGCACCAGAGCCGTTGCTGATATTCTCATGGTTTTGAAGCGACTGTCTCTGACCTCGCTGAAACGCACACCGGGAGCGATGTCGGTAACCACAACATTATTCATATAAAAACCTCCTTGGGAGCTTTTGATAATTTACGCAAATACATATTTATTATACCAAGTTTTTCAGGATACTACAATAGACTTTCACACATTTATTAAGAACTTTTTCCCTATTTTTAAAAAAAGTTCTTGACTTTAGCGATTCAATGATATATAATGGTCAAGCAGTTAAGAAAACGACGGTTAATTCGTCGCTTCTGATTTGCGGATGTAGCTCATCCGGTAGAGCGCCACCTTGCCAAGGTGGAGGTAGCGAGTTCGAGCCTCGTCATCCGCTCCATTCCGTCGCTTTTGCGGCGGATTTTTTCTTTTTGTAAACATTTAAGATTCGGAGATGACACATCCTCCCATCTATGAAAGGAAATTGCTATGAAATATACATATACTACTCACGGAGTTTGCTCCAGACAGATTGAAATTGAGCTTTGCGGTGATACCATCGAAAACGTAAAATTCCTTGGCGGTTGCTCAGGCAATACACAGGGCGTTGCAAGCCTTGTCAAGGGCATGAATGCACAAGAGGCTATTGAGAGACTCCGCGGCATCCGTTGCGGTGCCCGTCCCACCTCCTGCCCCGACCAGCTCGCCATTGCTCTTGAGGAAGCTCTGGATTATTAATGCATACATAAAAAATATCGGCAGTACAGCGCAAATCCGCTCTGTACTGCCGTTTTTATTTTATGGATATTTACTTTGATGTGAAACGTGACATAAGTTCGAAGCCACGCTCAACAAATATGCCTGTGGATACCGCTGTGGCTTCCGTAAAGGTTTCCACACCGCTGCCGTCTTTTCTGTCGGAGCGATAGATAAGATAAGGAACAGGGGTTCGTGAATGGGTGCGGATTGAAAGAGGTGTGGGATGGTCGGGACATACAAGCACCGAGAAATCCTCGCCGCTATTGCGAAGATGCTCCACAACGGGAGTAAGCACCAGCTTATCGATAAGCTCAATGGCTTTCACCTTATTCTCGCACTCTGCTCTGTGGCCGCATTCATCGGGTGCTTCCACGTGGATATACACCAGATCCTGACCCTTTCTGAATTCATCGATTGCGGCATCAGCCTTGCCCTCGAAGTTAGTGTCAATATAGCCTGTGGCTCCGTCAACATCAATGCTGTTCATTCCTGCACAGATAGCAATTCCCTTGAGCAGGTCAACTGCAGATACCATACTGCCCCTGAGTCCGTAGAGGTGCTCAAAAGTATCCAGCATAGGTCTTGTACCTTCGCCCCAGAGCCAGATAGAATTGGCAGGACGCTTGCCTTCGCTGATTCTCTTCAGGTTAACGGGGTGGTTCTTGAGAAGCTCGTAGCTTTTCACCATAAGAGGATAGAGCTTTTCCCTTGCCTCGTCGGTGGGAAGGTACTCACGGATGGCTTTGCCAGTGATATCATGAGGAGGTGTGAGCTTGCCGGGGGTAGGATTACCCTTTGCCCATACAAGGCAATGGCGGTATGATACACCTGAATAGAACTTGAATATTTCATTGCCGAGATTCTCCTCGATATACTCCACAAGCACCTTTGCCTCTTCGGTAGAGATATCATCGGCACAATAATCAAGGATGGTTTTATCCTCGTAGTTTTCCTCATCGGAAAGAGTCACAAGATTGCAACGGAAGGTGACATCATCATCCTTGAGGTCGATGCCGATGCTCATTGCCTCCAGAGGTGAGCGACCTGTGTAATACTTCTTGGCATCATAGCCCAGAACCGCAAGGTTCGCCACGTCGGAGCCGGGTGACATCGAGCTGTCAACGGTTCTCACAAGACCTACCTCGCCATTCTTGGCAAGGGAATCCATCATAGGCTTCTTTGCAAGCTCCATAGGAGTTTTGCCCGAGAGTCCCTCAAAGGGCTCGTCAGCCATACCATCACATAACATTACAAGATATTTCATTACTAAGACTTCCTGTCAGATAGATTAATTATTTTGAAGCTCGCCTGTGGACTGAGCCTTCAGATATGCATTGATAAAGCCGTCAAGTGCGCCGTCCATAACCGCCTGAACGTTACCCATCTCATAGCCTGTACGGTGGTCCTTGACAAGAGTGTAAGGCATAAATACGTAGCTTCGGATCTGGCTGCCCCAGGTGATTTCCTTCTGGACGCCCTTGATGTCGGAGATTTTCTCCAGATGCTGCTGCTCTTTAATCTCCACAAGCTTTGAGATAAGCATCTTCATAGCTACATCTCGGTTCTGATACTGTGAACGCTCAACCTGAGATGCCACAACGATGCCTGTGGGAATATGGGTAAGACGTACTGCAGATGAGGTCTTGTTAACCTTCTGTCCGCCTGCACCTGATGCACGGTATACGTCCATTTTAATCTCTTCGGGAGGAATTACTACATTGGTATCTTCCTCGATTTCAGGCATAACCTCAAGGGATGAGAAGGATGTATGACGTCTGCCTGCGCTGTCAAAGGGAGATACACGGACAAGTCTGTGAACACCTGCTTCGCTCTTGAGATAGCCGTAGGCATTCTCGCCCTCGATAAGAAGCACTGCACTCTTGAGGCCTGCTTCGTCACCGTCAAGGTAGTCAACCTCTTTCACATTGAAGCCGTGGTCTGCAGCCCAACGTGAATACATACGATAGAGCATCTGTGCCCAGTCCTGAGCCTCGGTACCGCCTGAGCCTGCGTGGAATGTAAGAATCGCGTTATTCTTGTCATATTCCCCTGTGAGAAGAGTCTCAAGTCTTGCCGAGGCAAGCTTTGTCTCCAGAGTATCAACCTCGGAGAGAGCCTCGTCATAAAGGGACTCGTCCTCCTCCTCATTGGCAAGCTCAATAAGTGTCAGTGTATCATTGTACATTGAATCGAGCTTTTCAAAGGTCTCAACCTTATTCTTCAGGTCGCTGGTCTGCTTGAGGACCTTCTGGGAATTCTCCAGATCATCCCAGAATCCGGGCTCTGTGGCGCGGTTTTCAAGCTGCTGAATCTGTGAGCGGAGAGCGTTTATACCGATGGCATCGGCATAGTCGTCGATGTCAGGTCGCATTCCCTCAAGTCTGAGTTTAAGTTCTTCAAACTGAAGCATATATATCCTGCCTTTCTCTGGTAAATAACTGTTTACTCACGGTAATACGTTCACATAGACGCCATATTACCTCATTATAATTTTACATTATAGATTATAACTCATAAAAGTTCAAATGTAAACCAATTTATAGTATTTTTATAATATTAATAAATAATTATGTTGCTTTAATTAATAATATTTGTTATAATGCTATTTGGTGATATTATGGATTATAATAAATACTCATGTCCCGTTTGCTCCGAAAAGTTTCAAAACGGTGATGATATAGTTGTCTGCCCCGAATGCGGCACTCCCCATCATCGTCATTGCTACGAGCTTCTGGGACGTTGTTACAATACCCCGAAACACGTCGAGGGCTACTCCTTTCTCAAGGAAGAGACCCCTGAAGCACCTCCGGTCACAGCATCTGCTAAATGTCCGAGATGCGAAAAAGTGAACGAGGAAGGCAGTCTCTACTGCAACAGATGCGGAACTCCTCTTAACGCTGATGGAAATTCCCATCATGTCCCCTATTCCCGTCACGACGAGGAGCACAGGGATGATTCCCGCACAGCACCTCCCCCTCCTGTACAAACCTTTGTTATCGACCCCTTGGCGGGGGTTTCCCCCGACGCTGAGGTTGGTGAAGGTGTCACCGCAGGCGAAGCCGCAAAATTTGTCAAAAACAACACCCCCTTCTATTCAAGGCTTTTTTACCAGATTAAGACTCTGGGGAAATCCAGGTTTTCATTTGTAGGCTTTCTCTTTACGGGCGGCTGGATGCTCTACCGCAAGATGTATAAGCTGGGCACTGTCATCACTGTGATTATGGCCGCAATTTTGTTGACAGAAATCTATCTGGGCATTGTCTATAACTCCTTCCTGACAGGCGCTATCAACGAAATCTATGATATTATCTATGAACTGGGACTCCTCTCTTCAGGAGAAGTTTCATCAGCCCTTTCCGAATACTTCAAGGGGCTTTCAACAGAACATTTTATTGTACTGACAGGTTATTATTTACTTGGAATTGGTGAGACCGTGCTTCAGTTTGTATGTGGATTCTGTGCAAACAGATGGTACTATAAGCACTGCATGAAAAAGATATCCCACATCAAGAACACCTCTGCTTCAAAAGAGAGTGCAAATTCGGAATTACAAACTAAGGGTGGCGTGAACACTGCCATTGCCATAAGCCTCTTTGTAGCTTATATGGCAATTCAGTTTCTCCCCGGTCTGCTGATATAGGAGAATTATTATGAAAATTACGAAAGCTGTTATACCTGCCGCAGGTCTTGGAACAAGAGTTCTTCCTGCTACCAAAGTAATGCCCAAGGAAATGCTTCCTATTGTTGACAAGCCTGCTATCCAGTTCATTGTGGAAGAGGCGGCAAATTCAGGAATTACGGACATCCTTATCATCACTAACCGAGGCAAGGGTTTTATCGAGGACCACTTCGACAAAGCACCTGTACTTGAGGGGATTCTTGAGCGTGACAAAAAGGAAGAGTTACTCAGCAGTATCAAAGATCTTGATAAACTTGCCAACATCCACTATGTCCGTCAGATCGAAACAAAGGGTCTGGGACACGCCATAAGCAAGGCAAGAATGTTTGCAGGCAACGAACCTTTTGCTGTCCTCTACGGTGACGATGTTGTTGTTGGCGGCGAAAAGCCTGCAACACAGGAGCTTATTGAGGCTTACGGTACATACGGCAAGGGTGTTATCGGAATCAAGCCTGTTACCAGACAGGAAATCGTCAACTATTCCTGTGTCAAGGTTGACCCTATCAGAGATAACATTTATAAATGCACAGATATGATTGAAAAGCCTCAGCGCGATGAGGACATTTTCTCTCTGTATTCTATTCTCGGCAGATGCGTACTGCCTCCCGAGATTTTTGACATTCTTGACACAACTCCTCCCGGTGCAAAGAATGAAATTCAGCTCACCGATGCAATGTGTGTGCTTGCAAAGAATCACGGTATGACCGCCGTTGAATACACAGGCACACGTTACGATATCGGCAACAAGCTGGGTATCATGAAGGCTGCCACGGAAATCGGTATCAACCACCCCGAAATCGGTAAGGATTTTGTTGCTTATCTGAAAGAATTTGTCAAAACACTTTAATCTTATGCGTAAAAGGAGTCATTTGAAAAATGAAAGCTGTTATTACTGTTTTAGGTAAAGACAACGTAGGTATCCTTGCAAAGGTTTCCAATGCCTGTGCAAGTAAGAACATCAACATTCTTGAGGTAACCCAGAGCGTTCTTCAGGATCTGTTCGCAATGATTATGCTGGTTGAGTTTGAGAGAGAAACAACTCCCTCATTCGATGTACTCTCCGCTGACTTCGATAAGTTAGGTGAAGAAATCGGTACCAAAATACATATCATGCACGAAGACATCTTCAATAGTATGCATAAAATCTGAGGTGCCCCATGCTTGAAACAAAAGATATACTCGAAACCATAAATATGATAGACAACGAGCATCTTGATGTTCGTACCGTTACAATGGGTATTTCCCTGCTTGATTGCATCGACAGCGATATTGACAAGGCTTGCGACAAAGTGTATGACAAGATTTGCCGATATGCCGCCGACCTCGTCCCCACCGCCGAGGGTATCTCCAAAGAATACGGAATCCCCATTATCAACAAGAGAATTGCAGTTACTCCCATTGCCATGCTTGCCGCCGCTTGTCCCAACAGCAAGATCATCAAGTTTGCTCACACTCTGGACCGTGCCGCTGATACTCTGGGTGTAAACTTCATCGGCGGTTACTCCGCACTTGTTCACAAGGGCTTTGCCGCAGGTGACTATGCTCTTATTGAGAGCATTCCCGAGGCTCTTGCAGAGACATCCCACGTCTGCTCCTTTGTCAACATCGGCTCCACCAAGGCAGGCATCAATATGGATGCTGTTAAAATGATGGGTCCCATTGTCCTCAAAGCCGCTGAGCTTACCAAGGACAACAACTGTGCAGGTGCATCCAAACTGGTTATCTTCTGCAATGCTCCCGAGGACAACCCCTTTATGGCAGGTGCTTTCCACGGTGTCGGTGAGGCGGACTGCGTTATCAACGTTGGCGTTTCAGGTCCCGGCGTTGTGAGAGCAGCTCTTTCAAAGCTCGACAATAAGGAAGACCTTACTGCTGTTGCGGATATGGTCAAGAAAACCGCTTTCAAAATTACACGTATGGGTCAGCTCGTTGCTCAGGAGGCTTCCAAGCGTCTCTGTGTACCCTTCGGTATTGTTGACCTCTCCCTTGCCCCCACTCCCGCTGTGGGCGACTCCGTTGCTCATATTCTTGAGGAGATGGGTCTGGAAATATGCGGTTGCCACGGCACCACTGCCGCATTGGCTCTCCTTAACGATGCTGTCAAGAAAGGCGGCGTTATGGCTTCTTCACACGTTGGCGGTCTCTCGGGTGCTTTTATCCCCGTTTCCGAGGATGCAGGAATGATTGCTGCCGCTGAGAAGGGTGCTATCGACATCACCAAACTTGAAGCTATGACTGCAGTTTGCTCCGTTGGTCTTGATATGATTGTTGTTCCCGGCACTACCGCCCCCGAGGTTATCTCTGCAATTATTGCAGACGAGGCAGCTATCGGAATGATAAATACAAAAACTACAGCGGTGAGACTCATCCCCGCTGTTGGCAGAAAAGACGATGAGTGTCTTGATTTCGGCGGACTCTTCGGATATGCTCCCATTATGAAGCTCAGAAGCGGTTCACCCGAAGTTTTCATTAACAGAGGCGGCAGAATTCCCGCCCCCATTCAGGCACTTAAAAACTAACAAAAAAACAAAAGATTTTTTGTATATTTAGGTCAAATAACTATTGACAAATTTATTTCATTATTATATAATATTGAGGCTGACTTGAAAAAAGTCAGCAATACGCGCTGATAGCTCAGCTGGATAGAGCAACTGCCTTCTAAGCAGTAGGTCCGGGGTTCGAGTCCCTGTCAGCGCGCCATTTTTTTATGGTGACTATAGCTTAGTTGGTTAAAGCGCCAGGTTGTGGCCCTGGAGACCGCCGGTTCGAATCCGGCTAGCCACCCCACCTGATCCATTAGCTCAGTTGGCAGAGCACTTGACTTTTAATCAAGGTGTCCGGAGTTCGAATCTCCGATGGATCACCATAAACCGTACAAATACGTACGGTTTATTTTTTTACCAAGCACAGCAACACCCCGACTCACATTAAGTGTATCGGGGTGTTTTTTACTTCTGTCAGATTTTTACGATTCCCAGTACGTCAAGAATTGAGGATACGAGAATCAGAATTATAAATATTGGAGCGATGTACTTAATCATCACAACAAAAAGCTTCTTCCTGCGGAATTTGCCACAGCTTTCCACTTCTTCAATAATCGTAGAGGGCTTGATAACAAAGCCGATAAAGAAACAGGTAAGCAGTGCAACCACGGGCATCAGGATGTTGTTAGCGAATACATCAAACATATCAAGGATAGACATACCCATAAGGGAGATGTTGCTGAGAAGTCCGAATCCCAGAGACGAAGGAAGTCCTAAAACGATGCAGATAACAAGAACAAACAGACAGGTGAACTTTCTTCCCCATCCGAATTTGTCTCTGAATATGGAAACAATGGTCTCCATAAGGGATATGGACGAAGTAAGTGCCGCAAAGAAAACCAGGATAAAGAACAAAGTTCCAACAATTGTACCGCCTATATTGCCGAGACTCGCGAAAACCTTTGGGAGTGTAACAAACATAAGACCGGGACCTTTGCCGAGAGCCGCCTCATCGCCCCCTGAGAAGGAGAATACGGAGGGGATGATCATCATACCTGCAAAGAACGCAATGCCTGTATCAAAGAGCTCTATCTGGCTGACAGAGGACTCGATGCTGACATCCTTTTTCATATACGAGCCGTAGGTTATCATAATTCCCATAGCAAGGGACATCGAATAGAAAAGCTGTCCCATTGCCGCCAGCACAGTAGTTGCGGAAAAGCGGGAGAAATCCGGCTTAATATAGTAAATGAAGCCGTCTATAGCACCGGGCATAAAAAGCGAATATACGGCAATTCCCACGGTGAGAACCACAAGTATGGGCATCATAATCTTGCTGACCTTTTCCACGCCCTTTTCAACGCCCAGCATAACTATCAATGCTGTCAGACCAATAAAGAGCAAAAACCAGCCTATAGGCTCCAACGGTCTTGAAATGAAATCATCAAAAAATCCGTCAGTTGAGGCAAGCATCATATTACCGCTTATAAAAGCAGCAAGATACTTTGTGACCCATCCACCGATAACAGAATAATAAGGAAGTATCAATATGGGTACTACCGATGCAAGAACACCGATAAATTTATATTTCTTATTAAGTGCACCGAATGCTTTAATTGCACTCTGACCGGTTTTTCTGCCAAGGGCAATCTCGCCGCACATCAGAGCAAAGCCGAAGGTAACTGCAAGAATTATATAGACAAGCAGGAAAATACCTCCGCCGTACTTTGCAGCAAGATACGGAAACCTCCATATATTACCAAGTCCTACGGCAGAGCCCGCCGCCGCAAGAACAAATCCGATTTTTCCTGTAAAACTGCTTCTTTTTTCGCTCATAGTTGTCACCTGATAAATAAGAAATTAAAAGAATTCTAACATAAATTGACTTGAGTTTCAATATGTAATAGAACAAATCCATTATTAAATTATAATTCTTTTCAATACGCATCACTCAAAGCGATAAAATGCTATGACCAAAACAACCGAGCACATACATCACCGGAATCCATATTGTTCTTTTTAATAAAAAAGACCACATTTCACATAGAAAATGCAGTCTTTATTCGTCAAACAGTCAATTCAAAATTAAATCGCACTGAAAAGATACACTAATAAATCACTTTAAAAATTCAGAATAGAAATCTTTTACCACAGACTTGATAGTATAGTCAATTCTTGAGTCACAAAATCTCTTGATATGTTCGGGGATTTCTTTATAGTACGCTTCTGCTATTCCACCGGCGATACAGGCTTGTGTATCCGCATCGCCACCTAAAGAGATAGCGGCACGAATGGCACTCTCGTAGTCGCTTGATTCAAGAAAAGCCATAATCGCAGGAGGTACACTAATTGAAGTTTTGCTGTTGAACATATAGATTTCTTTGATATCGGACAGCGACCATGAAAGGTTGTATTTGAATGTTTTTTCAATATACTCTTTGATACATTCTTTACTATTATTGTGTCGTGCAAGAAAGACAGCTGCAGCCACGGCTTGTGCTCCTCTTATTGCTTCAGGGTGATTATGCGACGGAATACAACTGGCTTTTGCTTGCAGTAAAGTCTGATCCAATGTTGAATAGGCATAACCAATGGGTATAACTCGCATAGAGGCTCCGTTACCATAGCTGCGACCATTCTTCGCATAGGGATTACTCGCCCACTCAACAAACATACTTCCAAATCCGGCATAGGGATGATAAGAATAAAACTGACGATAATGAGAAGCATATTCTTTGGCACGAGCACGGATATTCCACTTTTTGATATCGGATGGATTATTCAGTATCGCCTTACACGTAGCCGCAACCAACACACTATCATCTGTAAATGTGCTGTCCTTATGAAACTCGAAGTCGTAACACTTTGTACAGTTTACTTCATAATACGAGCCAATAACGTCACCATAAATTGCACCAAACATAATATCACCGCATTTCTTAGCCTGATTTTAACACAGTAAAATACATTTTTCAATACAAGAGAAGAGTAAAAACAGCCAACAAAAGGGGATTTTCCTGGCTATAGGCTACAAAAGGTATCAGGGGCAGTTAATCAATATGACATAAAATACACGCACAAATCACGGCTAAGACTTGCATATCATCAATACGAAGTGTTGTATATCATCAATTCCGCAGGAAATGTATATCATCATTGCGAAAGCAGAATACAGCCTGCGGCTGATGAGATACACGCTTCGCGTGATGATATACGCCTTAAGGCGATGATATACCATTGCTTTCGCAATGGATAAAAAAGAGGTAACTTTAGCCTAACAAAAGTTACCTCTTTTCTGGCTGGGCTGGCGGGGTGATTCCCTGCTACTCGTTGCAGGTTATCCTTCCTTGCGGCACAGCCGCCGCGGACTTCACAGCTAAAAACAGTCCCCCGGACTGTTTTCTTTACGCTACTCACCCTCTCAGGGTTCGAACCCCGAAACAAAAATTAAACTAAAAAATCCCCATAAAATGGGGATTTTCTTGCGAAAGGGTAACTAAACGGAGCAAAATCCGGGTAAAAGTAAGTAAAAGTAGTGTTACTGCCCTGTTCGATTGAATCCCCTATACTTTCAAATGTGTTTCGTCATAGGTTACGAGCCAATAATCTTTCATATCTCC
>JAFQNJ010000069.1 GCA_017395925.1 Ruminococcus sp.
GATTTTACCCATAACGCCCTGTGCCTCATCCCACTGCTCGGGAGTACCGATATATTTACCGCTGTCAGCAGGATCCCACTGGGAGAATCTGAAGGAAACATCCTCATAAAGACCCAAAGTCTTCAGCATAAATACCGCAAGCTCAAGGCAACCCTTGAACTCATCCTCAAGCTGCTCGGGAGTACACATAAGGTGACCTTCGGAAATTGTGAACTGGCGCACACGGATAAGACCGTGCATCTCGCCGCTTGCCTCGTTTCTGAAAAGTGTAGATGTCTCATTGTATCTCAGGGGCAGGTCGCGATAGCTTCTGCCGCGGTTGAGATATGCCTGATACTGGAAGGGGCAGGTCATGGGACGCAGAGCAAATATTTCCTTATCCTGCTCCTCGTCACCCATTATAAACATACCGTCCTGATAATGGTCCCAGTGTCCGCTGATTTTGTACAGGTCACTCTTAGCCATATAGGGTGTCTTTGTAAGGAGCCAGCCTCTTCTCTGCTCCTCGTCCTCAACAAATCTCTGGAGAAGCTGAATGATTCTTGCACCCTTGGGAAGAAGGATGGGAAGACCCTGACCGATTACCTCGGAAGTTGTGAAAAGCTCAAGCTCACGACCGAGTTTGTTGTGGTCGCGCATTCTTGCCTGCTCTACCATCTCAAGGTACTCCTCAAGCTGTGAAGCCTTGGGGAAAGCAATACCGTATACACGGCACATCTGAGCATTGTTTGCATCGCCGCGCCAGTATGCGCCTGTACAGTTTGTAAGTTCAAATGCTTTGAGGGGTGCAACACTCATAAGATGAGGGCCTGCACAGAGGTCTGTGAAATTACCCTGCTTGTAGAAGCTGATATTCTCGCCCTTGTCGGCATGCTCCTTTGCAAGCTCTACCTTATACTCCTCGCCCATCTCATCAAGAAGCTTTACAGCCTCGTCGGGAGAAAGCTCGAATCTCTCAAGCTCAAGACCTGACTTTACAATATTCTTCATCTCAGCCTTGATTTTCTCAAGGTCTTCCTGTGTAAAGGGCTTCTTCACATCAAAGTCATAGAAAAAGCCATTGTCAACAGCGGGACCGATGCCAAGCTTTGCATCAGGATAGAGGTTCTTGACAGCCTGAGCAAGAACATGGGAACATGTGTGCCAGAACGCACGCTTGCCTTCCTCGTCATCAAAGGTGAGAAGCTCAAGCTTTGCATCCTTTGTGAGGGGAGTTCTCAGGTCACAAAGCTCACCGTCAATTTTACAGGCACAAACAGCCTTGTAAAGACCTGCACCCAGTGATTTTGCGATTTCTGCGGCAGAAATGCCTTCTTCAAATTCCTTGACAACTCCGCCTTTAAGTTCAACATTAATCATAGGAAACATCCTTTCTGAATGAAATAAATTATAAAATAAAAAACCGCCCGACACCCATAGGGGTTATCGGGACGGCGTAATACGACGTGGTTCCACCCAACTTCAGCAGTTTTATAAACTGCCCTTTAAAGACTTGTAACGCGGTCCGGGCGCCGTGCCATTTCCTGCACAGACTCAGAGGTGGTATCCCGCACTTCCTCACCGCAGATATTTCAGCCTTGTATCCGCTCTCTTTGGATGGGTGTAATACGGACATTGTCCTCATCACAGCTTGAATATTGATTAAAATTAATGATATCACTAATAAATTTATAAGTCAATATTTTTTAGATGTTTATTTAAATTTTTCAGATGCCTGCCAGTACTTTCTGAACCTTTGTTGCATCCCTCACATTGACAATCCCATTGAAGTCAGCATCAGCACGAAGTCGGTTGCTAAGGTTCATTGTTATCATATCCGCGGATGCTTTTTGGATAAATGTTGCGTCTCTGATATTCAGATTTCCGTTTGAGTCTGCATCACCTATCTCTGTTACCTTCACATTCATAGCCGCAAATGCCGCGTATCCGCGACTGTCTTTATTGGCATAAACCGTTAACTTCTCTGCTCCCTCAGCGCAGGTAGTGCTTACTATACGCACAGAATCAGGAACAGAAACCTCACGGAGATAAGAACAGCCATAAAATGCGAAATCACCGATACTCTCCAAATCAGAGGCGATATATACAGATGCCAGTGAGGTGCATTCCGCAAAGAGACCTGCAGGTATATCACACGCTGAGAAATACTCCGCCTGAGCCAGAGACGTACAGCCTAAAAACGCACTCTCTCCCACTATCTCCACAGTATCGGGAATAAGGACCTTTCTAAGAGAAGTACAATCCGCAAAGGCTTCCTTGGCGACAACTGCCAGACTCGACGGAAACGAAAACTGTTCAAGGGATGAACACTCGGCAAACGCCCTCATACCGATATAAGAAATGCCCTCAGGAATAACAACATTCTCAATAGTATTATTCTTATAAAAGGCACCGGCACCAATCTGGAGCACATTACCAGGAATGGTAACTTCAGACGCATTTCCTCTATAATCCACCAGAATTGAATTACCGAGAATTACAAAATCAGAATTATAATCGTTTAAATACTTTGTACCCTCAAAAGCAAAGCCACCAATATAGGAGACACTTTCAGAAACTACCAGAGAGGTAAGGTTACTGCATCCGTAAAAGGCACCTTCTCCTATCTCTCCCACGGTATCGGGAATTGTGACCTTTTTTAGCTTGGTATCTGAAAGGAAGCAGTAAGGTGCTATGGATTTTACACCTTCAGGTACTGTATAGGTCTCAGAAGATGCACCTTTCAGAAGCACCGAGCCGAGGATAACATTACCGCTTTTTCCAGAAAGATAAGCTGTATTCTCGAAGGCAAAGGCACCTGACGAAGAAACGTGGTCTGAACCTTTGATTTCGCTGAGGTTTTTACATCCGCTGAATGCCTTGTTACCGATTATGCTGACACCGTTTAAATCCACAGAAGTGAGCTTCGTATTATCGGCAAATGCATAATCATCAATCGCATAAACATCCTCAGGCACTGAAACTTCGGCATCATTTCCGGAATATCTTAGCAGTACTCCGTTTTCAACCTGAAAATCCGACGCATCAGCACTGACGGAAAATGTACAAAATACAAGTAACGTAACAGTAAAAGCAAGTGTAACAGAGACTAATTTCTTCATATTAAACCACCCTGCACTAAAAATTCTTATAAAAAGAGGGCGGAGTTGTCCGCCCTCTTTTAAAAATCAGATATTGTCAGAATCGGACTTGGGACCGTCGCCGCCCTGAATACTGATAATGAGTCTGTCAATTTCATCCAGACGGGACTCATATTTCTTTCTTGCAGCCTCCTGGTCATCAATCTGTTCGGATTTTTCGAGGATGAACGAAGAGATATCTTCATCGGAATCTACCGTTCTGGAAACAACAGCATCAGAATTATCAATAGAAAGGATAAAGTCGTCTTCTATCATAATAGATTCTCTGGAGGTTGCACCTTTGAGAGGTTTATCCACAGGTGCCTTCTGTACTGCAGGTGCAGTTTTCTCTCCTTCAATGATCATATTTGTATCACTCCTTGAAACACTGTTATCTTCTTTAGATTTGCTGTCACTTAACTGAGCAACACGATAGAGTTCATCAGCAACGTCTCCCTCTCCGTCATCTTCTGCTACTCGGGGAATAAGAGGATTCTCAACAGATGAAGATTCATCACTTTCCTCCATCTGTGCATTTTCCTCAAGGGTCTCCGCCTCTTCTGTTTCGTCAGTGGTAACTGCAACCTGTTCAGGTGTTTCGATAGTTTCCTCAACAGCAGTATTTTCTTCAGCCTCAACAAGAGTTTCTGCCTTGTCCGCCTCAAGGATAATCTGCTCGTCGGTGGTCTTTGCGTTAAAGGAAAGCTCAGAAACAAAGCCCAGAATATAAAGACCAAAGCAGAAATAAGTGACAGCAGGAATGTATGAAAGAATGTCGCTACCGTTATTCTTGGCTACCTGAGTAGCAAGGTAAACACTGTAAGCAAATGCGATTGAAACTGCAGGGAAACCGATGAACATCGCAGACTTCACTGCATTTTTGCCGGGAATAAGTGCATGAATCATCATTGCATAAAGGCTGAAAAGTGCAAGAGCAACAAAGAAAAGCAAATCCATTGTTTCAGCCGTTGCAACAGGCTCTGCTGTGTGTTTGAGGTATCTTGCAATAAGATGCACCGAGCACCATACAGGGATGGTAAGGTAGACAATAGAAATCATACGGGGTGTATTGGTACCCGAAAAATGATTCATACCCACAAAGAGAAGTGACACGGCCGCTACAAGACTGAATACAGAAGTAAGCACATCAGCAACTCCGTAAGATGCGTCCCTGAACATAGAGGTAAAATCAAGGGCAGCAGTAGCCGCCAGAAGGAATGCACTCAAAATAGCGGTAACCGAACAGAAATAGTTCTTCTTAAGAATATGGAGCGGTGAGGTTGTTCTGTCAAAGAAAGACAAAACAAACAATGCCACCAGAAGTCCGAGTGTTGAATAAATAACAACTTCGGATGCTGAATTCATATTGAATCCGAGAAAAGAGCCGCTTTCACCGCTGATACCCACGAAAAGCATAAGCAATGAGGACAGCAAACATACCGGTACAAAAAGCACCCATTTAGCTATTGATTTCATCATAAACTCCTTTGTCAGGGAAAATAAATCTCTGAATAATTCTCAAATATGTTTAATATACATCTAACGGATATACATTCTTAAAGTATATTGTATTCCAAATACCCTCGGATGTCAAGAAGTAGGAAGACATTTGAACGAGGTAATATTTGAAATTACGGTGAGGACATGAAAAAAATATTTATTATTATATTGACTCTCATTGCGGCATTTGCAGCAATCCCGCCCATTGTAATTATGAACAGCAAACGTACCCCTGACATTTCATCAACCTCATATACATCACCTGCCGAAACCGAAGCATTACACATCTCCACAAAGGATGAGATAATCTATGCGGTTTCAGACGCTATGCAGTACATCGACACAGATACACCCTATGATGTGCGTCGTGCCGTACTGGATATCTGCCGAAACAATCTGAACTTTTATACAGATAATCAGACAGAGCTCCCACAGGTAAGCATCACAAACTACAGTGATGAATTATATGAAAAACTAGTCAAGGAATATGAGAAACAAAGGTTTTCTTTCTCTTATAACAATAAGAACGTATATATTCCAATATCCAAATCGGGCAACCTTAAAACAGCAACCACAGACGAATACGCATATCTTGAATCCGTCGCCAGTCCTTGGGAGGCGTACAGAGAGGATTTCAAGAAGACCGAAGAACCGAAGTGCGGAGTAAGTGTATACGGGCTTATATTTCTTGAAGAAAAAATAGGCATAAAAGACTCACTTTGCTACTATCTGCCGGGGTTTGAAGTAAATGAAAAATAATACTCCGACTTAATGGTAAGTCGGAGTAAATTGGATTCTATCAGAGTCTTCTGTATCTCTTAACTCTGCGCTGTTTCTTCTTATTGCGGACATTTCCTGCCAGATAGATGTAAACTACCAAAAGCACCAAAGCAATGATAATCGCCAGCCAGAATATCCATGATGTCACAATTCCCTTGATGACAAACATTGCATAGGCAACCGGACTTCTCGCCACATCATCACCTGCCACCAGATCAACAGTCTGTATTGCCTCATCCAGATAGTATACTGTTGCGGAGCCGATTATATCCCCCGCTTTAATGGGAGCATCCACGGATTCGGGTATATTCGGTTCAACCGTTACATTCTGTTCATCATATTCCTTGGGAAGAATTGTATTGACATTTTCTTTCGGGTACAGGAGTATGGTTTTATCAGTTGTGGAAAAGTTCACGTCTATTTCACACACCGGGGTGTCTGTTGTACGCAGTCGGGACAGACGGAGATTCAGAAGTGCCCATCGGAGCAGTTCCTTGGCATCTCTCATTGCTCCGTTATAATCAGTCTCATAAGAAGCACCCATACAGATGCACATATAAGCATAGCCATCAGCAATCGCTGTGGTAATGAGACATCTGCCTGCCTCCTCAGTGGCACCCGTCTTTATACCCTTGGCATAGGTATAAAAATAGTCGCCGCCTCGATTGAGGTCAATCATATAATTTGTGGTGGTCAGAGGCCAGTCGTCACCCTCGCAATAATAAGTATGCTCGTTGGAAATCTCGGAAAAATAAGGAAGGCTCAGAGCATAGGAAGTAATTGTATAAAGGTCACGGGCGGTGGTGCGCTGCATTTCATCATGAAGTCCGTGGGGATTCACAAAATTAGTATCAACACAGCCAAGCTCCTCAGCCTTACTGTTCATCATATCAACAAACTTCTCAATACTGCCTCCACCTACATAGTCAGCAAGCACAAGAGCAGCATCAATACCCGATGCCACCATCATACAGTAGACAAGGTCCTTGACGGTCATCTTCTCCCCTACTTTGCGGTCAACGCCTGAGGTGGTACTGCCGGTACCCAAAAGTACATCAAGAACATCCTGTTTAATTTCTACTCTGGTGTTCTCAAAATCTTCGACGTTCTCGCTGACAATAATAAATGTCATAATCATTGTGAGTGAAGCAGGGTATCTTACCATATCTGCATTCTTCTCAAGCACAGGAATGCCTGTATCCATATTAACAAGCAAGACGGTTTCACTCTCAATATTTCCGTCATACTCATAAGACACTGCGGATACAGACATCACCGAGGTAATCAGTATTGATAATATACACACAAAAGTTATAATTCTTATAAAGAATTTCATTAATCTATCTCCTCTTATTAAATGACAAATTACGTCAAATTGCCCGTTTTCTTTGACATTGGGCAAAAGCTATGATAATATAAACGTATTATACAACAACAAACATCCTTTTTCAATGTTTAGAGGATTTTTTCTAAGGAGTTTTTGCTGTGATATACGTTACAGGAGATACACACGGAGATATCAAACGCTTCAGAAAAAGAGAACTAAAAAAACTTGGCAACAAGGATTACCTTATTGTTTGCGGTGATTTCGGATTTTTATGGGACGAAAGTACCGAAGAAAAAGATAAACTTGATTTTCTGAAAGCACAGAAGTACACAATACTTTTTGTAGACGGAACTCACGAGAACTTTGATATTCTTGAGAGCTTCCCCACAGTAGACTTCAAGGGCGGCAAGGCTACAAAAATTGCCGATAACATCTATCACCTTCAGCGAGGCGAGATTTACAGTATTGCAGGAAAATTCATCTTCACCTTTGGTGGAGGCGTCAGTTCCGACCTGAAGCAGATTATGGATTCGGGCAGCTGGTTCGAGAGAGAACTGCCCACAATGGAAGAAATGCAGTATGCAGTTGATAATCTTAAAAACTATAACTGCGAGGTTGACTACATCATCAGCCACGAAACAAGCGCTACATACAAACACAAAATCTGGAGAAACTGCACCACCAACCCTGTCAATGATTTTCTCGAGCACCTCGCCATGGAAATCAGATACGAAAAGTGGTTCTTCGGCAATCTCCATGTGGATTTTGCAGTTGATGACAATGCTTTTTCTGTTTTCGAGGAAATCGTTCCCATTGACGGTATCCGAAAGAGCAGAC
>JAFQNJ010000070.1 GCA_017395925.1 Ruminococcus sp.
GGCAAAAAAACAGGCCGCTTTAGCGGCGGCCTGTGAAAGTTATGCGATTGGTGGCCTTTCAGTGCGCCTTAAGGCGCTGGCCGGTACGGTGCCCTTCTAGGGCTATTTCAAGCCACCAGTTGAACTGGTGGTTGTTGACTTGTCTGCAAAAATAAAAGGACGGAAGATTTTCCGTCCTTTTAAACTTATAAACTGCTATTTGTATTCATTGATACCGGAGACACCATCGAGAGGGAGAGAGAAGACCATACCTCTTGCCTTGCTGTTGATACCGCATTTTTCGGAAATTGCCTGCATGATCTTTATTCTGTCGTCAGCTGAGCTTACGATAAATACGATATCGCGCTCGTCCTGAATATTAACGCCCCAGAACTGGGCAACTGCTTCGTTATTGATATGGCGTGAATGAATAACAGTACCGCCTGCTGCACCGGCAGAACGAGCGGCAGTCATGACATCTTCGCTGTAGCCCTGATTTACAACGGCTGCGATCATAGAATAAGTGATATCTGACATTGATGCATAAGTCCTTTCATTAGAATCGGTTGTGAGATTGCAAAACATTTTTGATGCAAGACTACTTGCGCCGTTTACCGGCATTGTAAAGGCAATACCGCTGTTTGGTGTGCCGAGAAGAAGGGCATTGTGCATCTTTCGCAGCATCATATCAGCAAATGGTTTTGGCATCATTGTGAATAAAAGAATTTTGTCGGTATTTCCCAAGCCTAAAATATCCATTATCTCATTTGGAGCCGTACCTGAAGCGTGCAGTCTGTTGTGGGATGGAACACCGCATTCGTGGAATACTTTTGTGGCGATGTCAGCCTGCTTCTTTGTGGTTATAAGGACAAAAAATCTGAGCGGAGTTTTATTTGTGGCAGGGGAAGTTGTTTTTTCGTTAGAACACATAAGACTAATCCTCCCAAATTTCGATAATCTCGTCGCCGTCGACAGGGATATCGGAAACGGATGTGACATTTTTCTTTGCTTTTTCAAGCTTGATCTTGTAAATCAATCCCATGAGCTGGATAGCGATGAGCGGAGTGAGTGCAACGAGTGCAACAACGCCGAAAGCATCCGTCATGATATTACCGCCTAAACTTTCGCATACACCTATACAGAGAGGCAAAAGGAAAGTGGAAGTCATTGGACCACTGGCAACACCGCCTGAGTCGAAGGCAATACCAACGAAAATAGGTGGTACCAGTCGTGAGAGAACCATTGCAATAATATAACCGGGAATAATTATATACTGTATTGGGATACCTGTGAGAACTCTGAGCATTGCCATGCCTACGCTGACTGCAACGCCTATGGAGAGAGCGCTGTTCATAGAGCTTTCAGAAATTTTACCATTTGTAATTGTCTGAACCTGATGATTGAGAATCTGAATAGCGGGCTCAGCTTTTACGATGAAGTAACCGATTAACATACCTATCGGAACAAGAATCCACTTCTGGGATGTGGCGGCAAGGCTTCTGCCGAGAATAGTACCCACAGGAGCAAAACCGACATTTACACCGCAAAGGAAGAGAACGAGGCCGATATATGTATAAAGGAAACCGAAACAAATTCGGAGAATCTGGCGTTTGTTATATTTATGAGTCAGAAGCTGGAAGCCGAGAGACATCAGAATAATAGGTAAAAGCGAAACGGATACTTCCTTGAGGAAGTGGGGCACTTCTTTCGTGAAAGTCAGAACAACATCACGCATTGTGACAACTGAGAACATTGTGACGCCGGAATAAGCCGCTTCTTCGGTGTGATAGAAACAACCGAGGATAAGAACCGCGAGAATAGGACCTACGCTGGCGAGGGAAACAAGAC
>JAFQNJ010000071.1 GCA_017395925.1 Ruminococcus sp.
CTCCGGAATGACAGACACAGCACCCGGTTCAATACAGGTTGCAACAGGTAACCAGCCCGGTGCAGCTGTAACAAAGAGTAACTGCTTCTCCGGCAACACCTACTATGCAAAGACATGGGTAATCTACAAGGATGCAAAGGGCGTAGAGCAGATTGCTTACTCTGACCTCCTTGTAATTGACAAGCTCTGATAAAGAGTAAATCAATAAGAAAAAACAGATTAATATAATCTGAACTAAAAGACCCCCGACAGAGAAATCTGTCGGGGATGTTTTTTGCTATTGAAAAAACCAAAAAAGTGTGGTAAAATTCTATGTAATGTTTTGTGTGATTTAATAAACGGCACAGCAAATATAAAGGAGGGATAGCGTGATCGAGTCAATTTCCATCGAGAAAGCAGTACAAAGGGGACATTTTATTATAAGACCCCGAGGCGTCAGCATGTGGCCTATGATAAGAAACGGCAAGGATTCGGTGCTTATCGAGCCTGTCCACGGAAGACTTAAGAAATACGATATCCCGCTTTATAAGGATAAATATGACAGAAATGTTGTGCACAGAATTATCAAGGTTACTGAGGATGGCTATGTAATCTGTGGTGACGGACTTCACGAGAAGGAGTACGATATCACCGACAAAAACATCTTCGGCGTGGTCAGAGGCTTTTACCGAAAGGAAAAGTTCATTTCCTGCGACTCAAAAGCATATATGGCATATGCTAAATTTTGGGTAGGAATTATGTTCCTGCGAAAACCCATAATCGAAACCGTGAGATTCAAGAGAAGACTCAAGGCAAGAGTCAAGGAAATCTACATGAGAATTACAAAGGGAAAAAACCACTTAAAAAATAAATAATGGGAATTAATGAACCGACAGCAAATAACGGCTGTCGGTTTCTTGTTTTTTATGATGCAAAAAAACGAAGATAAAAATGCTCCATAAAAATAATAAAAGACCATATAAAATTGGTTGTTAAAAAATTATGATTCCCATATAATAATCTTGGATTTTTTGATATTTACTAAAAAGGAGGCATTCAAAATGTCTTTTAAAAGAACATTGAGCTTGGTTTCTGTGCTGTGTCTGATGGTATCCTCACTTGTGATACCTGCGGTAACTGCTGCTGATGTCGACCTTAATGTGACAGGTGCACAGGCAGAGATAGCAGAAACTGCGGCAAATTACGGACTTGCCAAAAATATTCAGGATGGCAATATTCTTCATTGCTTCAACTGGAAATATAATGATATTAAGGCTGAACTGAAAAGCATTGCAGAGGCAGGCTTTACTTCAGTACAGACCTCTCCCGCACAGCCTGCAGGCGGCGGCGAGTGGTACTGGCTCTATCAGCCCTACGGTTTCTATATCGGAACCAACTCTCTGGGTTCAAAGGCTGAACTGCAGTCCCTTTGTCAGGAGGCTGACAAATACGGCATCAAGGTTGTTGTTGACGTTGTAGCAAACCACCTCAACGGCGATACAAACCGCGTTCAGGATGACCTTAAAGATGGTCAGTACTGGCACAACCACGGCGGCGTCAGCAACTGGACAGACCGCTATCAGGTTGTCAATGGCGAAATCGGTATGCGCGACCTTAACTCCGAGCATTCCTATGTTCAGAAGGTTGTTGCAAACTACATAAATGAGCTTAAGGGTGTGGGCGTTGACGGTATCCGCTGGGATGCCGCTAAGCACATCGCACTTCCCTCTGAGAACTGTAACTTCTGGCCCGCTGTTACCAACAACGGACTCTATCATTACGGCGAAATTCTCGTTGGTCCCGACGACAGAGGCTCGGGCAATGAGCACCTTATGAAAGAATACACCAACTATATGACTGTTACCGACAGCTCATACGGTATGACACTGAGAAACTCCTTTGCAGGCGGTAATGCCCCCGGTGCAAACGGCAACTGGTCCAACAGAGGTGTTGCCGAGAACAAGCTCATCTACTGGGGCGAGAGCCACGATACCTGGTCCAACGGACAGGACTGGGGCTTCTCCAACGGTATGAGCCAGAATGTTATCGACAGAGCTTATGCAGTGGCTGCAAGCCGTGCAGGTGCAAATGCCCTCTATTTCTCACGTCACGGCACAGCGGATAAGAACGGCATCCGTTCAGGTCAGAAGGGAAGCACCAGCTTCAAGAATAAAGAAATAGCCGCAGTCAATGAGCTGAAAAATGCCTGTGTAGGTGAAAAGGATTACTACACAACAGGCAACAACTGTGCAGTAGTTTGCCGCGAAAGCGGTGCGGTTATCGTTGCAGGCTCAGGCGGAAACTTCAGCGTAAATGTTCCCAACGGCGGCGGTACCACCAAGCCCGGTACATACAAGGATCTTGTATCAGGCAGTACATGGACAGTTACATCCTCAAACATTTCCGGTCAGATCGGCTCCTCTGGTATTGCTGTTCTTCTCAATGCAAAGCCTGCAGGTCCCTCTGCATCCGTTACTCCCGGTTCACAGAACTACAAGACCGATTCCCTCACACTTACTCTGAATTTTGAAAACGCCACAAGCGGTCAGTATTCCGTTGACGGCGGTGCATACAAGAGCTTCTCAAACGGACAGAAAATCACCATCGGTTCAGGTGCAGCTTACGGTACAAAGACTACAGTTTCCGTCAAGGCTTCAGGCTCTTCCGGCACCAGCGATGTTGAGACTTATACCTATACCAAGGTTGACCCCTCTGCAACAGGAATCTACTTTGACAATTCATCCAAAAACTGGTCTCAGGTTTACTGCTACATCTACAAAGACGGCAGTAATGCTCCAAAGGAGTGGCCCGGTACTATGATGAGCAAGGAAAGCGGTAACGTGTGGTCCTTTGAACCACCCGCAGGTTTTGATAACTGTTTTGTCCTCTTTACAAACGGCAATGGTGATCAGGTTCCCGGTGCAAACGAGTCAGGCCTTCAGTACAGCGGCTCTCCCAAGATTTACAAGAATAACTCATGGGAAGACTATGCTCCCGTTGTTCCTACAGTTCCCACAACACCCACAGTACCTACTGTACCCACCGTTCCCACAGTCCCCACAACTCCCACACTTCCCACTACCCCTACAAATAACGGCGGCGAAGTAAAATATGTTGTGCTTGGTGACGTGGACCTGAGTGGAAAGGTTAATATCAAGGACGTAACTATTGTTCAGAAGTCGGTTTCAGGTCTTGAGAGACTTACAGACCTGCTTGAGTTTATTGCAAACGTTGACTCCAGCGGTGCAGTAAATGTTAAGGATGCCACTATTCTCCAGAAGTTTGTGGCAGGCATCGCAATAGATTATCCTGTTGGCAAGAAGGTTGTATATTCAGGTGCGGAAGATGTGCCCACCGCTCCTACCACTCCCACCGTTCCCACAGCACCCACCACTCCCACTATCAAGGATGACCCTGTAGAGGAGAATGTAATTGACCTTACAAAGCTGGGCGGCAAGGTAATTGCGCTTAAGAATTCATCCTTCTCCACACCCTATGCATACTCATGGGTACAGGGCAGCGAGTCAGCTACTCCTTGGCCCGGCAAGGCAATGGAGAAACTTGGTGACTTCTACTACGCAGTAGTTCCCGAGGATGCCAATATGATTATCTTCAGCAACAACGGCCAGAACCAGACAGCAGACCTTTCAATTCAGGGAAATTTTGCAATTTATAACGGTTCTGCAAACAGCTGGGACGGTTCTCTTTCCGATATTGCAGATGTTACCAGATTCCCTCTGTCAGGCGGCAGTAGTAATAACAATAATAATGATGTAGTTATCAGTGATGAGTATGTATACCTTAAAGATAACGCAAACTGGGGCAATGTTTATTGTCACACATGGGGCTCTGACGGCTCGGGCACATCATGGCCCGGCGTTCAGATGGAGTCCGTCGGCGGCGGAGTTTTCCGTGTGAAGGTTACCTCATCCCACACCAATGTTGTTTTCAACAACGGCAGCGGTACCCAGACAAGCGACCTCGGTATTCAGAGGGGTCAGGCATACAATAACCAGAGCAACAACTGGGAAGCACTGGGCTGATTTGATATCAAAGTGAATTTCAGCGGCAAGTCGATTCGTTTGAGTCGGCTTGCTTTTCTTTTTTTTGCGGCTGTTGATTTTGAGGCGGCAGAGGGGTATAATAAATAAACACAAAAATGTCAGGATGATGTGAAATGTTTGAATTTGAAAAGCTTCGCGGCAATACCTACCGCATCTGTATGCCCACCAATATCGGTGTGTACGATACGGGAAACGGTGAGGTTTTGCTGATAGATACAGGACTCAATGACCGCTCGGCACAGAGGATTCTCTCAGCACTTGAAAAAATGAATATGAGGGTCAGGGCGGTTATCCTTACCCACGCCCATACCGACCACGCAGGCGGAGGCAAGTGTATAGCAGAGCAGACAGGCTGTGATGTCTATGCCTCGGAGGTGGAGAGGATTTTTGTGGAGAATCCCGACTTGGAGCCTGCGGTAGTTTACGGTGCTTTTCCTTGCCGTGATTTCAGGGTGAAGTTTATGAACACACCAAAGTACAGAGTGCGGGATTTACGTGAGCTTGATGCTCCCGAGGGAATGGAATTTTTCCCACTGCCCGGCCACTTTGCAGGAATGGTGGGAGTGAAAACTCCCGATGATGTGTACTTTGTGGCAGACAGCGTCAATGCTCAGAAAACTCTTGAGACTGCAAAAATCTGCTATCTCTTCGATGTTGAGGCACAGTTTGAGACCCTTGAGTGGATTAAATGTCTGGACGGCAAACTCTGTGTGCCGTCACACGCAGAACCTACCCTTGAGATAGGAAAGCTGGCAGACATCAACAGAGAGCATCTTTTAATGCTCAATGACTATATTTTAAAGTCCCTTACCACCGCGATGACCGTAGAGGAACTGACGGTGAAGATGAGCAGGGACTTTGACCTTGTGGAAACCTATGCCCAGTACGTTCTTACCCTCTCCGAGGTGAGAACCCACCTGACATACCTGAGGCACCACTCTCTGGTGAACTTCCGATTTGAGGATAAGAGGATGCTTTGGGAAAAGGCTTGACTTTTTCGCAGGTGCTGTGATATAATCATAGCACTTTCGAAAATATGTGGGTGTAGCTCAGCTGGTTAGAGTACTTGCTTGACATGCAAGGGGTCGATGGTTCAAGTCCATTCATCCACACCAAAAAAGAAGTAACTTTTGGTAAACAAAAGTTACTTCTTTTTTTATCCAAGCCGCAGGCTTGGCATATCATCACGCGTCAGCGTGTATATCATCGCCGTAGGCGTATATCATCAGCCGAAGGCTGTATTTCCTGCGGCTTGATGAGATACAACACTGCGTGTTGATGATATGCAATTCC
>JAFQNJ010000008.1 GCA_017395925.1 Ruminococcus sp.
CCCAGTAAGACATATATGTTTATGATTATCCTGTCACCCTCAGGTGCTTACTATGCAAGCGGTCTTGCTCCTGTAGGTATCTGGATTGAGGATGACTATGTGCGTGCAGTACGCGGCGGTATCGGCTTTGCCAAGACAGGCGGCAACTACGCAGCTTCTCTTGCGGCTCAGGTAAAGGCTCACGACGGCGGTTACAGTCAGGTTCTCTGGCTTGACGGTGTTGAGAGAAAGTATATTGAAGAGGTTGGCGCTATGAACATCTTCTTCAAGATTGACGGCAAGGTTGTAACTCCTGCACTTTCAGGTTCAATTCTCCCCGGTATCACCCGTAACTCCGTTATCACCCTCTGCAAGAGCTGGGGTCTTGACGTTGAGGAGAGAAAGATTTCCGTTGACGAGCTTATCGAGGCTCAGAAGACAGGTAAGCTTGAAGAAGTATTCGGCACAGGTACTGCTGCTGTTATTTCTCCCGTTGGAACACTGCGCTACAAGGATGACGTTATGACCATCGGCGACGGTTCCATCGGTGAACTTTCACAGAGACTTTACGACGCAGTAACAGGCATCCAGAACGGCACCGTAGAGGACGAGTTCGGCTGGATCGTTACAGTATGATGAAGGACATTAAGCGCATCACGATTTTTGCGGGGCACTACGGCTCCGGTAAAACCAACATCGCCGTAAACTATGCTCTTAAAGTCAAAGAGGCAACCGGCTCAAAGGTTTCTCTGGCAGACCTTGACATAGTAAACCCCTACTATCGAGCCAAGGACAGCACGGATATACTTGCGGCAAAGGGAATAAAGCTTATTTCTTCCGAGTTTGCCAATTCCAATGTTGACCTGCCCGCAATGCCCTCGGAGGCTTACGCCATCATTGACGACAAGGAGACCTATGCGGTCTGCGATGTGGGCGGAGATGACAGAGGTGCTTATGCTCTGGGCAGATACCGCGACGGTATTCTCGCTGAAGATTACGAGATGATGCTTGTTATCAATAAATATCGCCCCCTCACAAGAAATGTTTCCGACCTTAAGGAAATCAAAGAGGAAATCGAGAGGGCGGCGGGTATTCCTTTTACGGGAATAGTCAACAATTCCAACCTTGGTCTGCTCACCACAAAAGAGGATGTGGAGGCTTCTTATGCTTATGCCGAGGAAGCATCCCGTGCGACAGGTCTTCCTCTGAGGTTTACAACCGTGTGGGAAAAGATATATAATGAGTTTGAAATAAAAGAAAATCTTATGCCGATAGTCCTTCAGGAGAGGGACTTCTGGTAATTTGGAGGTAAAGATATGGCAAAGGTTACATTTGATAAGAATCGTTGCAAGGGTTGTGCACTATGTGTAGGTGCTTGCCCTAAGGGTATCGTTGCTCTTTCTGAAGAAATCAATCAGAAGGGTTACCACCCTGCAACTGTTACAGACGAGGAAAAGTGCATCGGTTGTGCTTTCTGCGCAACAATGTGCCCCGACTGTGTAATCACCGTTGAGAAGTAAGGAGGAATAAACATGAGTGAAAAAGTACTTATGAAGGGTAACGAGGCTCTGGCTGAAGCTGCTATTATGGCAGGCTGCCGCCACTATCTCGGTTATCCCATTACACCTCAGACAGAGATTGCCGCATATATGGCAAAGCGTATGCCCAAGGTAGGTGGTACCTTCCTTCAGGCTGAGTCTGAGATTGCTGCTATCAATATGGTTATCGGCGTTTCATCCGCAGGTAAGCGTGCTATGACATCCAGCTCCAGCCCCGGAATTTCTCTGAAGGGCGAGGGCCTTTCATACCTTGCAGGTTGTGATCTTCCTGCATTTGTTGTAAACGTTCAGCGTGGCGGCCCCGGTCTCGGCGGCATCCAGCCCTCACAGTCCGACTATTTCCAGGCTGTAAAGGGTACATCCCACGGTGACTACCGTATGCTGGTGCTTGCTCCTGCTTCTGTTCAGGAGATGGTTACAATGACCTTCAAGGGCTTCGACCTTGCTGACAAGTACAGAATGACTGTTATGCTCCTTGCTGACGGTACAATGGGCCAGATGATGGAGCCTGTATCCCTCGATATGGGTGAGGTTACCGAGTATGACAAGTCCTGGGCAGTAACAGGTACCAACTGTGAGCGCTCACACAATATTGTAAACTCCCTGTTCCTCAAGCCCGAAGAGCTTGAAAAGAAGAACTTTGAGAGATACGAGAAGTACAGAGTTATCGAAGAGAACGAGGTTATGTACGAGGAGTACATGATGGATGATGCAGAGTACTGCATTGTTGCATTCGGTATCGCCGCAAGAATCTCAAAGAATGCTATTGATATGGCAAGAGCAAAGGGCATCAAGGTCGGTATGCTCCGTCCCATTACTCTCTGGCCTTTCCCCAAGAAGGAGATGCGTGCTATTGCAGATAGAGTCAAGAGCTTTATCAGTGTTGAACTCTCTATGGGTCAGATGATTGAGGATATCAGACTTGCAACAGAATGCACAAGACCCGTTTATCTTTGCAACCGTACAGGCGGTATGATTATGACTCCCGAAGAGGTTCTCGCAAAGATTGAAGAAGCAAGCAAAGGAGGTAACAACTAATGGCAGTTGTATTTGAGAAGCCTAAGGCACTTACAGATGCAGTCCTTCACTATTGCCCCGGTTGCACACACGGTATTATTCACCGTCTGGTAGCAGAGGCTATTGATGAGCTGGGCATTCAGGGTAAAACCATTGGTATTGCTCCTGTTGGTTGCTCCGTTATGGCTTATGATTATTTTGATATTGATATGGTTCAGGCTGCACACGGCAGAGCTCCTGCTGTTGCAACAGGCGTAAAGCGTGCAAATCCTGAAAACATCGTATTCACATATCAGGGTGACGGCGACCTTGCCGCTATCGGTACCGCTGAGACAGTTCACTCTGCGGCACGCGGTGAGAACATCACCGTTATCTTCGTTAACAACGCAATCTATGGTATGACAGGCGGTCAGATGGCTCCCACAACTCTCCCCGGTCAGGTTACACAGACCTCCCCCTACGGCAGAGATACCGCAAGTGTAGGTTTCCCCATCAAGGTTTGTGAGCTTCTCTCCAACGTTGACGGTGCAACTTACCTTGAGCGTGTTGCAGTAAACAACGTAAAGAACGTTAAGGCTGCAAAGAAGGCTATCAAGAAGGCATTCCAGAATCAGATTGAGGGCAAGGGATTTTCTCTTGTTGAGGTTGTTTCCACCTTTCCCACAAACTGGGGTCTCACTCCTCAGAAGGCTCTCGACTGGCTTGAGGAAAATATGCTTCCTTATTATCCCCTTGGTGTATATAAGGATAAGTTTGCGGAGGAGAAGTAATTATGACTAAAAATATGCTTATCGCCGGTTTCGGCGGACAGGGAATTCTTTTCTCCGGCAAGTTCCTTGCTTACGAAGGACTTCTTGAGGACAAATCCGTAAGCTGGCTTCCTTCTTACGGTCCCGAAATGCGCGGAGGTACTGCTAACTGCTCCGTTATTATCTCCGACACTCCCGTTGGTTCTCCCATTGTTTCAAATCCCGATATCCTCATGGTTATGAATATGCCCTCTCTGGATAAGTACGAGGATGCAACTGTTGTGGGCGGACAGATTTTCATTGACAGTGCTCTCATTGACAGAAAGGTCAACCGTGAGGACGTTGAGGCTTACTACATTCCTGCAACCAAGCTTGCAAGTGATGAGGGACTTTCCGGTCTTGCCAATATGATTATGATCGGTTATGTTATCAGGAAGACAAATATTATTCCTTTTGAGAATATTGAAAGAGCTCTCCAGAAGGTTGTTCCCGCTTCCAAGCAGCACCTTCTCGACGCAAACAAAAAGGCTCTGGAGCTTGGCTTTAATTATGCCGAGTAACTCTGTTTTATCTAACAGAACCTAACATTTTTTGAGAAAACTCTGGGCATTTCTGTAAAAAGAAGTGCTCAGAGTTATTGATTATAGACATTTGTAGAATAATGTGTTATAATAATCTTTAATCTGAAAAATCAGCAAAGGAGAAATCGCTATGACTGAACAATTAAAGGAAATCGGTACCAGACTTGAAGAACTCCGCAATATCTGTGATATTTCCGCCGAGGATATGGCTCGTCAGATGGAAATGTCTCTGGAGGAGTACCGTGCATACGAGGAAGGTCAGCTTGATTACTCATTCAGCTTCCTCTACAACGCCGCCAACATTCTCGGTGTCGAGGTGGTGGATATTATGAGCGGTGATTCTCCCAAGCTTTCAACCTGCGTCGTCACAAAGAAGGACCAGGGCATAGATGTGGGCAGAGATAAGTCATACGATTACAGCCATCTGGCATTTACCTTCAGAGGTAAGCGTGCAGAGCCTATGATAGTAACCTCTCAGCCCTCCAACAAGACTCCTGTTATGCACGAGCACGACGGTCAGGAGTTTGACTACATTCTGTCGGGTAAGATGAAGTTCTATATCGGAGATATCTCCTATGAACTCTCCAAGGGCGACAGCGTGTACTTTGATTCGGGCAAACCCCACGCCTTCAAGGCTGATGGCGATAAGCCCCTGAAATTTCTGGCAGTTGTAATTAAGTAAGAATCGGAGATAATAAGTAATGACAATTTACGAGAAATATATCGGCAGAACAAGGGAGTCTTTCACTTCTCTTGAGGATTGCCGTGAAAATTACAAGCTCACATGGAGTGATGATTTTAACTTTGCCTATGATGTTATCGATGAGCTTGGCAAAACAAAGCCCGACAAGCTGGCACTTCTTTATATTTCCGCCGAGGATGAAGAGAAGAGATTTACCTTCCGCGATATGATGCTTCAGTCAAACAAAGCGGCAAACTATCTCAAATCCCTTGGCATCAAGAAGGGCGACAGAGTGCTTCTGATACTCAGAAGAAGCTATCTTTTCTGGGTGGTGCTTCTGGGACTTCATAAAATCGGCGCCGTTGTTGTTCAGGCTAATGATATGCTGAAGACAGGCGAATACATCTACCGCTGTAATGTGGGAAGAATTGATGCCATACTCCTTACAGGTCACGGCAAATGCACCGAAAACTACGATGCAGGTGAGGGTCAGTATGAGACTGTCCGTCTCAAGATGGTAACCGAGCATAAAGCGGCAGGTGAGGGATGGATAGATTTTGAGGCAGGACTCGAGGCAGCTTCCGAGGAGTGGAAGCGCCCCACAGGCAAGGCGGCTACCAAGGCAACCGACCCTATGATGATGTGCTTTTCTTCGGGTACCACAGGTTATCCCAAGATGATTATCCATGATTTTACATATCCTCTCGGTCATATTATGACAGGTCTTTTCTGGCACAGAGTTGTGGATGGAGGTATGCACTTCACTATCTCTGATACAGGCTGGATGAAGTCTGTATGGGGCAAGCTCTACGGACAGTGGTTCGGCGAAACTGCCATTATGGTCTATGACTTTGAACGCTTCTGTGCCAAGGATATCCTTGAAAAACTTGAAAAATATCAAGTTACTACCTTCTGCGTACCTCCCACAATGTACCGCTTCATTCTTCAGGAGGACGTAGAGAAATACGACCTTTCCTCTATTCAGCATTGCTGTACTGCAGGTGAGGCTCTTCCTGCTGATGTATTTGAGAAGTGGAAGGAGATTACCGGACTTGAGATTCACGAAGGTTTCGGTCAGAGTGAAACTCCCATTTGTATCGGCACTCTCTATCCCTGGTCAAAGCCTGTTCCCGGTTCAATGGGCAGACCCGTTCCCGGTTTCGATATAGTAATTCTTGACGCCGACGGTGAGGAATGCCGTCAGGGTATCACAGGAGAGGTATGCATCAAGGCTCCCACCCTTGCTACTCGTCCCAGAGGTCTTCTGATAAGCTACAACTGGAGCAAAGAGGATACTAAAGAGAAGTGGTACGGCGGATATTACCACACAGGTGATACTGCATATATGGATGAGGAGGGTCTCTTCCATTATGTCGGCAGAAACGACGATGTTATCAAGTCCTCAGGTTACAGAATCGGACCCTTTGAGGTTGAGTCTGTGCTTCTGGAGCATCCTGCGGTGCTTGAGGCGGCGGTTACCGCTTATCCCCACGAGACAAGAGGTCAGGTGGTTAAGGCAAATCTGGTGCTTCGCCCCGGATATGAGCCTAACGATGAACTGACACAGGAGCTTAAGGACTATGTTAAGACCAATACCGCTCCCTACAAATATCCCAGAATGATAGAGTATTTCGACGCCTTGCCCAAGACATTCTCAGGAAAAATCCGTCGTATTGAAATTCGCGACAGGGATATGGAAAAATATCGCCAGAGTAAACTGGAAGCAGAGAAAAACTCAAACTAAACTTAAACTAAAATAACGGAGGGTCTGTTCTCGGCAGACCCTCGTTTTATGTATGATTTGCAGGTGATTTTGTGAAAGAACCTAAATGGAAACTGTGTCTCAAGTTGTTTCTCATATTTTTTAAGATAGGTGCCTTTACTTTTGGTGGAGGACTTGCCATGATACCTTTTATGGAGAGGGAGATGGCAGAAAAACAGAATTGGATAGACAAGGAAACTCTCCTTGATATTGTGGTGGTGTCCGAGTCAACCCCCGGTCCCATTGCCATTAATGCGGCAACCTTTATCGGCTACAAGGTGGCGGGCTTCTGGGGCTCCTTCTGTGCAACTTTAGGAGTTGTTATGCCCTCATTTATAATTATCTATGCTTTGTCCTTCTTTATCGATGCAGTTAAGGGCAACACCATAGTGGAGTATGCCTTCAGAGGTATCCGTGCAGGTGTTCTTGCCCTTGTTGTAAAGGCGATGATTACACTTTTCAAGCAGTGTCCCAAAAACGCTTTTGCCTATGTAATGATAGGTTTAAGCTTTGTTGCCGTGGCAGTGCTTGACCTGCCTGTGCTGGCTGTTATCATATCGGGTGCTCTTATCGGTATCGCCGCATTTTTTATCGGCAGGGGAATTGAGAAGAAAAAGGAGGCAAGGAATAAATGATTTACCTTGAACTTTTTCTTATGTTTCTGAAACTCGGTGCCTTTACCTTCGGCGGAGGCGCGGCAATGATGCCTTTCCTTGAGGATGAAGCGGTGAAAAACCGCGGATGGCTCACATCTCAGGAATTTGTTGATTTTGTAGCGGTGAGCGAAAGCACTCCCGGTCCATTTGCTGTTAATATCGCAACCTACATCGGTGTGGAGAAAGCAGGTTTTTTCGGAGCAGTTTGTGCCACATTCGGACTTGTGCTTCCGTCTTTTGTGATAATTCTCCTTATTGCAAGATTCTACGAGAAATTCAAGAAGAATAACCTTGTGAAAGGTGCAATGAAGGGTCTTACACCGGTTTCTATCGGTATGGTTACTGCCGCGGTGGTGTCTATCGGCAGTGTAGTTTTCTTTCCGAATGGTTTTTCATTTGATACCTTCATCAGCTACAACTTCATTACATCTGCGATTATTTGCGGATTGATGGTGTTCTTGTGTCTCAAAAAACTCCATCCGATGCTTATTGTGGCACTGTCGGGAACAATGGGTATCGGCTTTGGATTTCTGGAAAAACTTCTGGTAAAAGTCTGATTAGGGAAAGAATCAATCCGGTCAGAAATTCAAAAATAAAAGTGCAGTCCGCACCCCTTGGGGTGCGGACCTTCTGTTATATGCGGATGTTCTTAGCAGCCGCAACCACAGCCATTGTTGTTGCCGCAATCGTTGCCGTTGTTGCCGCAGCAAGCGAAGAGAATAACAAGCAGGATGATAATCCAGCAGCAGTTACCGCCGCCAAAGAAACCGTTGTTACACATTGTGGTGTCCTCCTTTCCTGATTACACTACATCATATTTCAGTTAAACGGTTTTGGTTACAAATTTTTAGGAATAGGTATTTGCAGGGTAGGGTGAGAGGAATCTCTGTCAATATAACTAATTTGTTGCACGCAAAGTTGTTGAAAAACACAACATTCCCTTTTAAAAGGGAAATGTAGACGCGGAATATGTGCAAGTTGTTTATAAATTTGCAATAAAATTTTATGCATGAAGTGAATTTATTTTATATTATTCGGTTGAATTTATTCCCATATAGATGTATAATACAGGGTGAGTTAGCATTTCTTGCTAAAAATGAAAAGGAGGAATATCCAATGAAAATGTCAAAAAGATTTTTGTCAATCGTTCTGGCACTTCTGATGGTTATGTCTTTGGCATCAGTAGCAGTTTCTGCTTACACTGTTCCCGAAGGCTTTGACGTTGCAACAGAAGCCGGCAATGACGAGACAAACATCGACGGCGAAGTTTACGGACTTCTGGGCGATGCTGACGTTAACGACAAGGTTAACGTTAAGGATGCTACCGCTATCCAGAAGTTTGCTGCAAGCCTTATTGAGTTCGACGAGATTCAGAAGGTAGTTTCAGATGCAAACTTTGACGGCAACACAAACGTAAAGGACGCAACAGCAATTCAGAAGTGGGTTGCAGGTATGGAGGTTGATTTCCCCATCAACCATCTTATCTATATCCCTGCAGAAACAACTCCTACTGAGTCTACTCCTGCAGAGACAACTCCCACAGAGTCTACTCCTGCAGAGACAACTCCCACTGAGTCTACTCCTGCAGACACAGACCCCACAGAGTCTATTCCTGCAGACACAACTCCCACAGAGTCTACTCCTGCAGACACAACTCCCACTGAGTCTACTCCTGCAGAGACTGATCCCACAGAGTCTACTCCTGCAGACACAACTCCCACAGAGTCCACTCCTGCAGATACAACTCCCACTGAGTCTACTCCTGCAGATACAACTCCCACTGAGACCGAGCCCGCTGATGATACAATCACAGTTTACTTCACAGATGCAAGAGGCTGGGGCAAGGCTTACATCTATGCATTCAATGGCGTAGAGGGTGAGTCCTCCGACAGCGAGCCTTTCGGTACATATCCCGGTGCAGAGATGACCTACGTAAAGACCAACTCTTACGGTCAGGACATCTATTCCTACGAGATTACTGAGGAAGTTGACTACATCAAGTTCTCCAACGGTTCCGCTGATGGTACAAACAGACGTACAGATAACGTTCCCAAGGAGCAGATCGCTGACAACGCAGGCTTCTATCCTGATGAAGAGTATCAGTCAAACAAGTGGACTATTGGCACATACACCTTCGAGGATGAAACTCCCGAGGAGACAGAGCCCACAGCTACAGAGACAAAGCCCGCAAGCTCTGATGATGAGACAACAACCGTAGAGACAGAGGCTACAGCTACAGAGACAACTCCTGTAGAGACAGAGCCTGCTGCAGATACAATTACAGTTTACTTCACCAATAACTGGATGTTTGCAGACCAGTACATCTATTTCTGGGGTGGCAAGACAGGTAGCGATGGTTGGCCCGGAAACAAGATGACCTATGTAAAAACAAACAGCAGCGGTGAGGATATCTACTCCGCAGTAATTCCTGCTGATACAACAGGTATTGTATTCAACGGTATCCACGATCAGGATCCCAACGTTCGCAGACAGACCGTTGATATTGTTGACGGTATTGAAAATAATGCCGGCTTCTACTGTGCATCCGAAGTTGACGGCAAGATTGTTGTAGGTACATACACCTTCGAGCCCGATGTTCCCGAGACAGAGACAACAGAAGCAACAGACGCAACTGAGGCAACAGACGCAACTGAGGCTACAGATGCAACAGAAGCAACAGACTCAACTGAGGCTACAGATGCAACTGAGGCTACAGACGCAACTGAGGCTACAGATGCAACTGAGGCTACAGACGCAACAGAGACAACAGACGCAACTGAGACAACTCCTGCTGATGATACAATCACAGTTTACTTCACAGATGCAAGAGGCTGGGGCAAGGCTTACATCTATGCATTCAACGGCGTAGAGGGCGAG
>JAFQNJ010000009.1 GCA_017395925.1 Ruminococcus sp.
GCAGGACTGTGGTCATAATAATCTTCCGAGACATGCTGCATAATGTAATCATAGTTTTTATTGGTATAACCTTCATCAAAAAAACGAATTACGATTTCTCGATTGTCCATAATAATCTCCTCCGTCAAATTCAAGTTTGTTGGTCAGTTCGCCTTTGTCTGCAAATCCTTAGTATGAACAGGAATGCGTACATAATCGTCGGACTTATCCCTGCTCAAACAGACAATAGATTCGATGTGCTTGGTGTACGGGAACATATCAAAGCCCTGTGCCTTCAGCGGCTTGTAGCCGCACTTTGAAAGCAGGCGGAGGTCACGGAGCTGGGTGTCGATGTTGCAGGATATGTAGACGATTTTTTTGGGAGCGACCCGTGAGAGGGACATAAGAAAGCTCTTGCTGCAGCCTGCTCTGGGCGGGTCAAGGATAGCTGCGGTGATTTTAGCATCCTCGTGCTCCAGCTTCTTCATATACCTTTCGCTGTCATCACAGACGAAACTGATGTTCTCTATGTTATTGAGTTTTGCGTTAAGGATGGCATCTTTAACTGCATTTTCGTTTTGCTCCACGCTTATTACCTTGCCCGCTTTTTCGGATGCGATAATTCCTATGGTGCCTGTGCCCGAGTAGGCATCCAGCACGGTGTCCTCCTTGGTAAGTGAGGCGAAATCTATCGCGGTGGAGTATAGGTTCTCCGTCTGACGGGTGTTAATCTGAAAGAAGGAGTTATAGCTGATGACAAATCTGAGAGACAACAGAGTGTCGATGAGATGTTCCTCTCCGAAGAGAACCTTGGGGTTGTCTCCGGGGGTAAGTTTGTTTGAGGTGCTCTTTGTCGTAATAATGGATTTTAAATAGGAAAATTTCTCACTGAGTTCCGTGGCAAAGGCCTCGGATATCCCGAACTTCGACCTGCCGTCGCAGACAAAGACCGCCATCATATTGCCGCTTTCAAAGCTCTCGCGCAGAATGAGGCTCCTCAGAGTTCCCCGCTCTCTGTGCATATCATAGGGCTTTATCCTGTATTTCTCCATAAGACGTGCCACTTCAAGCCCCACCGCGTTCTGCTTTTCGGTGTGGAGTGCACATCCGCGGCACTTAACGGCAGTGCGGTCAGAGGACTGATAGATAGCAGGGGAGATTTTGCCGTCTTTGTCTTCTCTGAAGACAAACTGTGCCTTGTTTCTGTAGTGCAGAGTGAGAGGGGAGGGGGTAATCTTCTCAAGGTTCAGCAGTCGGTTGAAGCGGATTCGCATCTCATTCTGTTTATATTTGAGCTGTCTTTGATAATCCATATTGGAAAGCTGGCATCCGTTGCATTTTTTGGATACAGAGCAGTAGGATTTGTCACTCATATGGCTCCCTCCTTTAACGGTTTTCTTATTATACAAAGGTATTATATCACAAAATCCGTTACTGACAAACAAAACTTAAAAAAATCTTGATACCTGAAGGATTATGCATTATAATTATAATGTATATATACTTTGAGTGGAAAGGAAGGTTTGGCGATGAAATTTATGTATCGCATCACAGCCTTTGTGCTTATGCTGACAATATGTGCCGCTTTCTGCGGATGTGCTGTAAGGCTTGACCCCGCGGCACCTATGTCCAGCGCAGACGAAGCAAGCATCATGGGTTTTGTGAAGGATAAGTCACCCAGCGAGGTGAGAGTAGGAGAATATATCAGACTGAAGGTGCGTATCAAGTCGGACTGCGAGCCTTATGTTCAGTGGTATTCCTCAAATCCCGATGTTGCCACCGTTGACAGCAACGGCAGAGTTGACGGCATCAAGGAGGGTGAGGTTACCATTACCGCAAAAGCCAAGACCGCAGAGCTTGATTTTTCTGTCAAGGTGAAAGAGGCGAAGGTGCAGGCACTTAAGGATAGCACCGCCCTTGAGGGAAATGACACCAATATGGAAATTCTGGCGAAGAATCTGCAGAATGAGAACAAGAAGAATCCTTACGCGCTCCTTGTGAATCTGATGAATAATACCATTATCGCCTATACCTATGACGGTGACGGCGACTATAACAAGGCTGTGCGCCAGATGATTTGTGCCACGGATGCCAACAACAATGTGCTGAAGGAGTACGACTACTACATCTCCACCAAAGAACGCTGGCACAAAGATGAGGACGGACGTTACTATCAGTTTGCAACCTCTTTTTCCGAGGAGTTCAGATTCTGCACCGCTCCCTACACCGAGGAGGGTGCCGCATTCCTTATAGCAGAGGAGTATAACAAAATCGGCACAGAGTGCACCAAGGGAGATATATGGCTTTCGGCGGCTGATGCAGAGTGGATTTACCTCAACTGCGGCGAAGGCACCAGAGTTAAGATTTATGACAAATCCCTCTCTCCCATAGGAGCACCGAAGCCTCTGAAACTTACCGAGAATTCCCTCAGTATGAAATGGGACCCCACAGACCCCTCAGAAAAAAATCCCTACAAAGACAAAGTGCCTACCTTTAAGGGCGTGGATGCCGTAACCGTAAAGCTGGGCGGAGCATTTGACTCTATGAACGGCGTTGTGGCTGTGGACACCTGCTCAGCAGAGTCTACAAGCGGCATTCTCGTTGATGGAAGCGTTATGTGCAACAAAGCAGGAACATATGTGATTTCCTATTATTATACAGACAGCCTCAACCGTACAGGAAGAGCCGACAGAGTGGTTACCGTAGAGTAAAGCCACACAACGCCCCATAGAATAATACAGATAAACTGAAGAACCACCGAAGCGGAAATGCTCTGCCTCGGTGGTTTTTGTTTTAAGAGGAATATATCTTTGCCTCTCTTTTGATTTTGTCTTATAAGTAGCAATCGGGGAAAGGTACCGCACATTTTACATTTGTCAGGAGATAGAAACCCTTTTCTAAACAAATATCATCTGTTCTACAAATTGGAATTTACGGGTTAGCCACCCGTAGGGCAACTCCGCCTTTGGAAAAGTTTTGGTGTAAAACTCACCCTCATAAACGGCGTATAAAATGTACTTACTATCTCCGCCGTTAAAGAAACATTATTGTAAAATACATTTATAAATAGGCGGAATCGGGTCAAGCGTCACGCTTGCAAATTCTTATTTATCGGTTAGTTGTATTATAGCATAACTTGACTAACAAAGAAAGAGAATATTAAAAACACCCGTAGTATTCTAAAAAACTACGGGTGTTTTCATATCTTGTTATACTTTCCTTAACGGTACAACCCATAAGGCTGTCCGTTTCTTTTCTTTTGCGGTTGATTATACGCCGAAGAGGGCCTTGAGTGTATCGTAGTCGCAACCGCCGCTTGCATACATACCCTTTTCCTCCTGGAAGGCGGCAACCGCCTCTGAGGTCATCCAGTCGTACTCGTTTCCGATTTCGCTTACATCAAGATATCCAAGGTCCTTGAGCCTCTGGTTAATGGCTTTGATGTCATCGCAGGGTTCGCTGGACATATCGTAGGTCTTGTACTCGGAAAGGTCAATGCTGTAATTCCCTGTCTGGGTATTTCCAGCGTTTTCGGTGGCAGGCTCTGTGGTCTCTTCGGTGGCAGGCTCTGTGGGGGTAATTGTGCCGGGGATGAAGGTGGAGCCGTTTGCACCAAGTGTTGTGGAGTCAAAGAGAAGCTTCAGGGTTGCGTTGTCTGCGTTACCTGTTGCCTCAAGTCCGTTGGCGGTCTGGAACGCTTTCACCGCCTCGGTGGTCTTGTTGCCGTAGTAGTCAACGGGGCTTTCTCCCTCGTCAAGAACAAGGTATCCAAGGTCCATAAGTCTCTGCTGAATGATGATGATATCCGCGTGCTCGGCACCTGATTCATAAGCGGTTTCGTCGGTGATGACAATGCCGTAGCGTTCAGCCAGAGATTCGCCTGTTACAACGCCGATTTCGCTGTTGGGGAACATCTTGGAGAGCATAAAACGCTGGGTATTGAGAATTGTAACGCCCTGACGCTGAAGTGCTGTTATGGGGAGAAGGAAGGTGTTGTTGTTCTTAAGGGCAGTCATCGAGGAGAGAGCGGTGCTGTTTGTGAGGTACTGAAGAACCTCTGCACTGTCATAGAAAATGAACTCGGGGTTGGCACGCTTTAAGATGTTCTGCTCAACCTTCTTCTCTGAGAAGTTGGAGGCAACGTTGGTGGCACTCATATATTCAAGGAAAAAGCCCTCGGAAGTGTCGCTGCTGAAAGAGCAGAGGTTGCCGTATTCGTCAAGATAGAGGTAGCAGAAGAGTTTTACAACGGAGTCGCTTTTAACGTCATCTTCGTTCTTCTGCAGGGTGGTTATTATTCTGTCATAGCAAGTGCTTCCCATAGTGCTGCCGTCGGTTGCACCTGCAAGCACGGTGCCCAGAGTGACATAGAGAGTTCTGAGTTGCTCCGCATTCTCGGGGACAATCATATTGATTACTTCAATGTCGTTTTGGGCAAGCTTTGAGATGATATCTGCGGAGAGCTCTTTGTCGGTGAAGACAATTTCGGCGCCGCTGTTAATAATGGCATCTGCATTTGGAGCATTTTCGCTGCCCACCACAGCCTTGTCGTTGTAACGGGTGATTTCCTCCTGAGTACACTCCTCGCTTATGGCGCAAATCTGGGTGGAATATCCCAGATAGTAGATGGCGTCAGCAATGTTGTCGGAGAGTACGCAGACCTTTTCGGGCTGTTTTTTGATTTCGGTGTGACCTACCGTTACGGGATAGTTTGAATTTTTGCCGTTGCATCCGCTGAGGGAGAGAGCAAGTCCTGCCACAGTGAGGACACAAAGGACTATCGCAAGAATTCTTTTAGACATATTAAGAGACCTCCGTGAAAATAGAGGGCACAAGGTGTGCCATAGTAAACTGTAATTAATATTATACATATACATATTACTATTATTTTGGCGGATAGTCAAATAATTTGACTAAAATTTGTATATTTTGATGGAAATAAAAAAATTTTAAAAAATATGAAAAAAGGGGTTGACATTTAAGGAAAGTTAGCATATAATAAACAAGTCGCTTCGAGAGAAGACAAGTTGGTGTTGATGACGCAGGGGGTCCACCCGTTCCCATTCCGAACACGGAAGTTAAGCCCTGTAGTGCCGAAAATACTTGGCTGGTGACGGCCTGGGAAGATAGGAAGATGCCAACACATAAAAGCAGCCACCCAGTAGGGTGGTTGTTTTTTTATTTCCAAAAGCAGACCTTTGAAGTCTGTTTCCTTTTGATGCTGATATGCCGCCGAAGGTGACGCACAACGAAAGCATCGCAATAGAGGAGAGTGGGATGATGCCCGCTTTGTTCCTTCTCCCTGAATGTCAGGGAGCCTCTTTGAAACTCCCTATAAAAATCCCCCGCAACGGAAATTCCTTGCGGGGGTTGTTTTATGATATGAAATTATCCTTATACATTGAAGCGGAAGAGTACCACGTCGCCGTCCTTCATAACGTACTCCTTACCCTCGCTTCGTACCAGACCCTTCTCCTTGGCGGCAGTCATAGAGCCGCACTCCATAAGGTCGTCGTATGCGATAACCTCGGCACGGATGAAGCCACGCTCAAAGTCGGTGTGGATTTTTCCTGCGGCACCGGGAGCTTTGGTGCCTTTCTTGATGGTCCAGGCACGTACCTCCTGCTTTCCTGCGGTGAGGAAGGAGATAAGTCCCAGAAGCGCATAGCACTCATTGATAAGGCGGTCAAGTCCCGAGCTTTCAAGTCCCATATCCTGAAGGAACATAATCTTGTCCTCCATATCCATCTGGGCAATTTCAGCCTCGGTCTGGGCGCAGATGGGAAGCACAGCGGCACCCTCTTTTGCGGCAATTTCCTGAACCTTTCTGAATCCTGCGTTATTCTCAACGCCGCCTGCGAAGTCACCCTCGCTCATATTTGCGGCATAGATGATGGGCTTGTTTGAAAGCAGTGCACAGGTGGAGAGCAGAGCCTCCTCCTCATCACTGCACTCAACCGAACGGGCGGAATGACCCTCGTTGAGGGTGCTGAGGACTCTCTTGAAGAAGTCCACCTCGGACTGATACTTTTTGTCCGCCTTTACCATTTTCTGAGCCTTGTCGATTCTTCTCTCAATCATCTCAACGTCGGAGAGGATAAGCTCAAGGTCGATGGTCTCGATGTCGCGTGCAGGGTCAACACTGCCCTCAACGTGAATAATGTCGCCGTCTTCAAAGCATCTTACAACGTGAACAATGGCATCACATTCGCGGATGTTGGAGAGGAACTTGTTGCCCAGACCCTCGCCGCGGGATGCACCCTTCACAAGACCTGCGATGTCAACGAATTCTATGGTGGCAGGGGTGTATTTGTCGGGGTCATACATCTCTGCAAGCTTATCAAGACGCTTGTCGGGAACTGCAACCACGCCTACGTTGGGCTCGATGGTGCAGAAGGGATAGTTTGCAGACTGTGCGCCTGCATTGGTAATTGCATTGAAAAGTGTACTTTTGCCAACATTGGGCAGTCCTACAATACCGAGTTTCATATATTTCGATTCTCCTTTGGGTTAGCTTTTGCTTTAATCAGCGCATCAAAGGCTCATACCTGATTTACGCCCATATATATCCATTATAGCACACCATTCACTTTTCTACAAGAATTAATTTATATGTGAGCATATTCGGGGTGTTTCGACACTGATGCATAAGAAAAGGCAGAGAAACAAAGCTCTCTGCCTGATACTTATTTATTCTCTTTTTTAAGTCTTTCTTTGGCTTCCTCTACGGTTTCGCCGTCTTTGGTAAGGTAAGCATCTACAAATCTATCTTCAATTTTCTTGTAGGTGCCAACCACACCGCTCTCTATCTTCTTGTAGCCGCTGACTACGCCTTCTTCAATTTTCTTGTAGCCGTCTGTGGTCTTTTCGGCAATTTTAGAGGTGGTGTCTGCTATTTTTGATTTTGCCATATTTATGTGTTTGCCTCCTATAAGATTGATTCCCAGCAGAAGCACCACAATCCATACTGCGGTGCCTGTGAAAATGTTAAAGAGCTGAATCTCGCCCTCTTCCATTCCGGGGAAGGATACCAGCATAGAGCGTTGCATTGAGTAGATGGAAACGCAGGCATCCGAGAGAGAAATGTTCCGAAGGGTTTTTATTACGGGGGAGGGGTTCTTTTTCGCCTTCACCATACCCACGATTGCCACGGTGATTTTTGTGAAGGTGTAGGTGGCGATGGCTATCATAACAATCTCATGAAAAGCCGTGCCTCTGCCTTTGACAGCACAGAGTATGTTTATACCCACGATGCACACGGAGAGCACTATCAAAAGAATACCCGTAAGCCTTGTTGCGAACAATTCCGCATCGTGCTCACCCTTTGCTTTGCGCTTGATTGAAAGCACACAGAATCGGGTGACGGAGAGGACTGCATAGTACGCGCCGATGGTGATGAACCACCAGGATTGAGTGTAAAATCCCAAAGTGCAGTTTGCCGCCGCATAGAGAATATTAATCAGCAGCCGCAGGTAGGGATTTCTGATGAAGTTTATGAATTTCACTTGATGCCTTTAATCATGGGAATCAGGGCAATAAGCATAATTATACCCAGAAGACCCAGCAGTGTACCCGGAATGATGTTGCTCCACACAAGGCAGAAACACATACCCACACCCAGTATCAGAACAGCGACAACGGAGTAGATAATCAGAAGTACGGTTTTCACATTCATTTTGGGAAGTTTTTTCTTCTCCATAATGCACCATGTAATCAGGGTGACAATGCCCAGCACCAGACCCACGGAGCCGAAGATGATGCCTTCGGTAAAGGCATCCCACTCGGGCAGAAGAGCCATACACATACCGAGAGCAAAGAGGACACCGCTGACGGTTCCCATAATCAGTGCAACAAAACTACTTTTTTTCATTTGAAAAATCTCCTTACATTAAACCAACACTTGTGTTGTTATTGCAAATATAGTATACTTTAAAAAAGAGTGAGAAAACAATCATCAAATTCGCAACAAATGTTGGAATAATGGAGAAATTACTATGAATGTTAAGAACAACAAACGCCGCAGAGAGTCCCGCGAAAAGATAGAGAGAGCTTTTGTGGAAATGCTGCAGAGCAGAGAAATCAAGGAGATAACCGTCTCGGACATTATCAAGAATACAGGGCTTAACCGAAGCACCTTCTACGCCAATTACATTGATATATTTGACCTCGCCGACAAGACAAGAGAGAGGCTGGAGTCGGAATTTACCAATCTTTTTGCGGAGTATGACTATTTTAACAGGCGTGATGGTGCACTGAAAATGTTTATCCACATCAAAGAAAACCAGATTTTTTACAAGACATATTTCAAGCTGTGCTATGACGAAAAGCACCTCATAACTGTTTACGACCCAAAAAGAGCCGAGGTGGAGCACGTGGACAGCAACATCCGCTATCACATTGAGTTTTTCCGAAACGGACTCAATGCCATTATCAAGCTGTGGCTTGCAAACGGATGCAAGGAGTCACCTGAGGAGATGGCAGAGGTGCTGAAGCAGGAGTACCGAGGCAGATAAGAGAATATGCCCCGAAAACAAAGCGGCGGAGTGACCAGAATCCAAAGGTCACTCCGCCGATATTTTCAGCCGACAATTTTTAAGTTTTGTCTGTAAGGGGTGAAAGCAAATAGAATATGCCGTATGCAATGGGCTGGTGCGCGATGTAGACAAGGAATGCACTCTTGCCAAGCATGGAGAAGAAGGGAACACGGGGCTTATACATAAATTCGGGGAACTTCTCTTCTCTTGCAAATCTTCCGAGGAAGCATCCCGAGAAGAAGGCGAATATCCAAGGCAGGAGGGGGAAGTAATCGGAATAAGCACTTGCGAGCTTTCGGAATCCTAAAACCATAAGGTATCCGCTCTCGTAGAGTACAGCGGGTAATTCTATCGTGAGAGGCTCCGTGCCAAGTTTTCCGTCAGAGACGGAATATGTCAGGAAGAACAGCACCGCAGACAGGGCTATTCCAAGTCCTGCGGGGATTTTGTCCAGCAGTTTTCTCAAAGGAATATAAAGCAGCACCGAGGTTCCCAGCAGATGCAGAATTCCGAAAACAATAGGTGCATCGGGGGTGACTGTCAGGGTGGCAACGGTAATGACCAGAGCCGCCGCAAGGATTTTTATCCCGCGTTTTAAGTTACTGTGGCTTAAGTAGCAGGAGATGCCGCATATCATAATGAAGGTTGCCGCAAAGGCGGGACTTATGAAGGTGAAAAAATCAAAGGCATTTCGGGCGAATTCACCGCCGAACATATAGCCGAGAGTGAAGAGTGCATGGTCAAAGACCATACAGAACACGCAGAAGCCGCGGATTTCGTCCAGAGTATGTATGCGTTTTGTCTGTGCCATAGGCTCATCCTTTTCAAAAAGAGTTGAAACTGACTTCAAAACATAGTAAAATAAATATTAACACATTTTCACTTTATATACAAGAATATTATACTTAAAAAACGGTGATGAAAATGAATTGCGTTTACGATTACGTGCTCTTTGATTTGGACGGAACCCTCTCTGCCAGTGCTCCGGGTATTAAAAGATGCATTGAGCTTACTCTCTCGGAGATGGGCAAGACGTGCCCCGACCTTTCGGACTTCAGCCGATACATCGGCCCGCCTCTGGTGGATACATTTCAGAATCTCTGCGGTCTCAGCGAGGAAGAGTCAAAGGAGGCACTTTCCATTTACCTTCGGATTTATGACACCGAGGGCGAGCCTCTCAACACTCTCTTTGAAGGCTCCGAGGAGCTTCTTTGTCGGCTTTATGAAAGCGATGCGAAGGTGGCAATATGCTCCTCAAAGCACCAGCAGTCCGTGGAAAAGGTGTGCAGATTTCTGGATATCACAAAATATTTCGATGCTCTCTGCGGCTCCGACGGTACTCCAGAGCGTAAGGAAAAGGAGGATATCATCCCCTTCGCCACAAAAACTCTGGGCGGCACCTTGAAGGATAAGGTGGTTATGATAGGCGACACAAAGTTCGATGCCAAGGGTGCAAGACTTGCAGGGGTCGACTTCGTGGCGGTGAATTACGGATACGGCACAGTGGAGACTATGAAAGCCGAGGGTGCCACCACATTTGTAAACAGTGTAAAGGAGCTTGAAAAACTCCTTTTCGGTGAAGAATAATGGACAGAGATATAAGATTTTACGAGAATAATAACAAATTCCAGCTTCGGGTCGGTGCGGTGATTGTGGAGGAGGGTTGCCTTCTCCTTGCGAAGAACGACGTGGCGGACTATTACTACAGCGTAGGCGGTGCCGTGAAAATGGGTGAGTGTGCCGAGGATGCCGTCAGACGTGAGGTCTTTGAGGAAACGGGCATTCACTACGAGGTGGACAGACTCCTCTTTGTGCAGGAAAATTTCTTTGTGGACAAGGTAGTGGAGGAGAATGTGACCTTTCACGAGGTCTGCCTGCATTTTCTGATGAAGCCGCAGGGTAAAGGTGAGATAAGTGCAGAGAGCGTTTGTGCAGTCGGCAGGGAATATATGTGCTGGATGCCTCTTGAAAAACTTGAGGAGATTAAGATGTTCCCCGTGTTTTATCCCGAGAAGCTCTCAAATCTTCCCGAGGGTGTTGAGCATATTGTGACAAACGAGCTTTAATCCTCAAAACTAAAAAACAAAGTATCATTGAGCATCCTCTTGCCTCATATAATTCTGTGAGGTGAGCAGGATGTTCTTTTCGTTTGTGCGTATTAATAAAGAGGAGCGTCGGAAGAAGCACTCTGAAAACCACAGAAAAATCCGTTATCATCTGGTTGCAGCAGCTTTCGCAGTAGTTTTTGCGGCTTTGGCGGTGGTTTTCTGCGTTCTTTCGGCGGTGCCCGAAAAAGCGTATATTGAAGGCTTCGGAGAGTACTCTCTTCAGGCGGAAGACCGCCGGGGTGTAGAGGAGTTTTTTCTGCAGTTCGGAGTCAAAGCCCGTGTCCTTTCGGAAAGACAGATAAAAATTCCCGAAGACATCCCCGAGGAGTACAATAATCTTCAGCTTTCATCGGGGCTTGACCTGAGAGGCTATGGTGGGCTTGAGGCGTGTCAGTACATCTGTGAGCTGAGTGGTGACGAGGGGAGAATGTGGGGCGTTGTAAGTGCATATAAAGGCAGAGTGGTGGCGGCTCACATAACCGAAAGCGGCGGTGACGCAGATGCACAAAGTCTCCTTGCCCTGATACCTTCTGCAGATACTGTATCTTGATGTAAATAAAGTGTAAACACCCCATATATAAGATTTTACCAAAAAAGCGAGCCCCCTCTTGGGCAATTTTTTGCTATATGTTCGTTTTATATAAAATATTGACTTAATATTTAGTGAAAACATTAATGGTAAAATGCGAGAAAAAGTGCTATATTATTATGTAGATTAAATAATAATCTGTAAAAGTATTGCTTTTTACGATATGGAGGTTTACAAAAATGGCAAATGTATCATTAAGACATGTGTACAAAATCTATGACGGCGGCGTTACCGCAGTTACAGACTTCAACCTTGAAATCGCGGACAAGGAGTTTATCATCCTGGTTGGTCCCTCCGGTTGCGGTAAGTCTACAACTCTGCGTATGGTTGCAGGTCTCGAGGACATCTCCAAGGGTGAGCTCTGGATCGGTGACAAGCTCTGTAACGACGTAGCTCCCAAGGACAGAGACATCGCAATGGTTTTCCAGAACTACGCTCTCTATCCTCACATGTCAGTTTATGACAATATGGCTTTCGGCCTCAAGCTCAGAAAGCTCCCCAAGGCAGAGATTAAGAGAAGAGTTGAGGAAGCAGCAAGAATCCTCGGCATCGAAGAGTATCTGGACAGACGTCCCAAGGCTCTCTCCGGTGGTCAGAGACAGCGTGTTGCTCTGGGTCGTGCAATCGTTCGTAACCCCAAGGTATTCCTGCTGGACGAACCTCTGTCCAACCTGGACGCTAAGCTCCGTGCAGCCATGAGAACTGAGCTGACCAAGATCCACCAGAGAGTTGGTACCACCTTCGTATACGTAAC
>JAFQNJ010000010.1 GCA_017395925.1 Ruminococcus sp.
GAGTGTCAATTTGTCAACTGCCCCGGGACTAATTTATCTTATCAAAACAAAATTATAATTAACTGTGAAACAAGAACAACCACTATGAGTGCGATGGGATATGTTGCCGCATAGGCCGCCGCAACGTCTTCCGTACCTGCAACTCCGATAAGGGTACCCAAGGCAGGTGTGCTTGTCATACCGCCTGTGATAGAACCCAGGTTGTTGAGTAGGCTGAGTTTAAGGACGTACTTTGCAAAGAGGAAGCCGATGATCATGGGGAATATGGTCATAACAATACCGTATACAAAATACATCAGGTCAAAGTTTGCAACAAACTCTGCTCCGCCGGGAATACCGGCACCTACCAAAAAGAACACAAGACCCAGCTCGCGGAAAATTTTGAGAGTGTTCTGGGTGGGCATAATGCTGACAGGACCGATTTTTCCGAAGTGTCCCAGAATAAGGCTTACCAGCAGACATCCACCTGTGGTGGTAAGTGAAAAGCATGTGCCTGAAAGTCCTGCGGAGGAAAGGGGGATTTTTATCTGACCCACCAGAGTTCCGAGAATTGCCGCCAGAGCAAATCCTGCAACGCCGAGATGGTCAATCTCAAAGAGTTTCTTGCCTGATTTTTTCTTCTCTGCTTTGTCTGAATTAACAGAGAGCTTTGCTCTCTCCTCATCCATATTTGCCTTTAACAGTTTGGGCATAATCTGAACAAAGAGGACTACGCCCACAACGCCGAAAATGTAAGCAATGCCGTAACCCACGGATACAAGTCCTACGTATTCCTCGGCAACCGTTGCCTTTGCCGCGGCAAAAGCAGGGGTGGATGTGAGTGAACCAGAAAGCAGACCCACAATCATTGCAACAAAGCCATCCTGAGTCTCTATAGTTGAACCGTAGCCGATGAATTTGCCTGCAAAGATACAGCCCACAGCGGAGAGTCCGCCGGCAATAATAATTATGAGAGCCAAAAGAACATAAGACTTGAAGTTTTTCTTAAAGTTTCCGAAAAACTTCGGTCCTGCAATGTAACCTACGGAAGTGACGAACAACACAAGTCCTAAACTTTCGATAATTTTAAGTCCCTCGGAGAAGTCGTAGGGCTTTGCGGATGCTGCGAATAAAAGTTCATTGTCTTTATTCACGCTGAACAAAAGTGCACCGGCAATAAGCGCAATAATGAAAACTCCTGCATCTCCCAGAGAGACACCCTTGATAGTGATTCTGCCCAGTGCGTAACCGAACAGAAGCACACCGAAAACAACAAACAGCAATGTGTAGATATCGCTGATAGAAATTACGCCATTAAATATACTCATCGATACGCTACCTCTCAAATGCCTTTCTGTTTTGTATAGTTAGGAAGAAGTTTGGGAGAAACAGTTTCGGTAGTGATACCTGCATCTGCAAGCTCCTTTTCAAACTTCTCAATATGAGCAAGTGAAAGTTTTCCTACTGTGACATCCTTTGCTTTGGCGGCGGCATTGATACCTGCGCTTCTTCCGAAAACAATGATGTCAAGGAGGGAGTTACCCATAAGACGGTTCTTGCCGTGGATACCACCAACAGCCTCGCCTGCTACGAAAAGGTTTTCTACATTGGTAGTCATACAATTTGCGTCGATATCAAGACCACCGTTCTGATAGTGCAGTGTGGGATAAACAAGGATGGGCTCCTTGCGGATATCGATACCGTACTTGTCGAACATTCTCCACATGGCGGGGATTCGCTTCATAATGGTACCCTCGCCGCCGATTTTCTCAATCATGGGAGTGTCAAGCCAAACACCCTGACCGTCGCCTGTGTCAACTCCCAGGTTGCGCTCACTGCACTCACGGATAATGGAAGCCGCGGCAACGTCACGGGTCTCCAGAGGATGCATAAACACCTCGCCGTTTACGTTGATAAGTTTTGCGCCAAGGGAACGAACCTTCTCGGTAACAAGAGCACCGAAAATCTGCTCGGGATATGCAACGCCCGTGGGATGATACTGGAGGGTTTCAGCATAGAGGAGCTTTGCGCCTGCTCTGTAACCCAGCACAAGTCCGTCGGCTGTTGCACCGTAGTGGTTGGATGTGGGGAATCCCTGATAGTGCATACGTCCTGCACCGCCTGTTGCAATAATAACAGTCTTTGCCTTTGCAACAAGAAGCTCACGGGTTTCCATATTCATAAGCACCGCACCTGCAGCATTACCATTCTCGTCGAGAATCAGCTCAATAGCCGCAGTAAAGTCAACTACGGGAATATTGCGGTTCAGTACCTCATCACGGAGAGTACGCATAATCTCGGCACCTGAGTAGTCCTTAGCCGCATGCATTCGCTTGCGTGAGGTACCGCCGCCGTGGGTGGTAATCATTGTGCCGTCGGCATCCTTGTCAAACTCAACGCCCAAATCCGAGAGCCACTTGATTGCCTCGGGAGCATCACAGACAAGCTTTGAGAGAAGCTCTCTCTTTGCGGCAAAATGACCGCCGCCGAAAGCATCCACAAAGTGAATTGCAGGAGAGTCATTGGGCTTGTCGGCAGCCTGAATGCCGCCTTCTGCCATCATGGTGTTTGCATCACCGATACGAAGTTTGGTAACAATCATAACGTCGGCGCCCGCCTCGTTTGCTTCAATAGCCGCAGAAGCACCTGCACCGCCGCCGCCGATAATAAGTACATCTGTCTCATAGTCGGGTTTTTCAAGGTCCACGCTGTCGGCACTGATTCGGCTGTGCGCCTGCAGGATATCCGAAAGCTCAAAGGGAACCTTGTCGCCCTTATTGGGACCGATTTTCAGCGTATCAAACTGGTCCTGTCTGTAGTCAGGATGAAAAGCGGCAAGTAAATCTTCCTTCTGCTTTGCAGTCATTCTTTCGGGCTCTAATGCAATGTTATTATCTCTGGCTTTTTCCACCCGCTCCAAAGACTGCTTGAATTTATCTGAATACATTGGCTTTTCCCTCCTTACTTCTCAATTTCTCTGTTGTTGTAGAGTTCTTTCATCTCATCCAGAGGCTTCTGCATAAGTGCCTCGATAAGCTCATTGAAATCACCGTTTTTAATCTCTCTCACGCGGTCCTCAAGGTGAGTGCAACCGGGTGCAAGATATTTGCCGTTGATTCGTCTTGCAAGCATTGCAACCTGAGGATGAGAAATACCTGCAGGACATCTGGAGGAGCAGACACCGCACATAACGCAGTCAAAGGACTCCTCGGCACACTTCTCAAAGTCGCCGCGCTGTGCATAAGCTATATACTGCATAACGTTGAGCCCCTGAGTGCAACTCTTTGTGCAGGCATTGCAACCGATGCAGGCATAAATCTCGGGATAAAGCTGCATCATAACCGTTTCGGTTGCAGGGATTTTTTCAATATCATACACCTGCTTCACAAGTGGGAAGAAAGGCAATGTGGCAATATACATATTGTCCTCAACCTTTGTCTGACAAGCAAGGCAAGCGTGTAATTCTCTGTCACCTTTTATGCGGTAAATTGTGGCACAGGCACCGCAGAAACCGTTTCTGCAACCGCAACCGCGGACAAGCTGATAGCCTGCGTATTCCATTGCGGTCATAATCGTCAGGTTTTCGGGCACCTCGTACTTTTTACCGAAAAGAAAAATATTAACTGTATTTTCCATATATATTCTCCTTTAATACTCGTCGGGAAGCTCTTCGAGCTCGTCACAGCGGAAAACGGGGCCGTCCTTACAGACATATTTAGCACCCACATTGCATCTTCCGCATTTGCCTACACCGCACTTCATACGAAGCTCAAGTGTTGTGTAAACATCAGTCTTATCAAAACCTATATCGCAAAGTCCGTCGAGTGTGAACTTAATCATAATGGGAGGACCGCAGATAACTGCTACCTTGTTGGTATCAAAGGAAAGCTCCTTGACATAATTGGGAACGAAGCCCACGTGTCCGTCCCAGCCCTCCTGTGGATTGTCAATGGTGAGATAAACATTGACACCCTCGTCTTTCTGCCACTCCTCAATAATCTCCTGATAGTCCAGAAGGTCATCTTTACTGCGTGAGCCGTAAACGATGTCTATTTTTCCGTAGCGGTCACGGTAGTGGCGGCAGTAGTTGATTACGGAACGAAGGGGTGCCAGACCAACACCGCCTGCTATAAACAGCAGGTCTTTTCCTGCGAAAACGTCATCCACGGGGAAGGGTTTTCCGTAGGGTCCGCGGATAGTAATCTGCTGACCTTTTTCCGCCTGATGCAACCAATCGGTTACACAGCCGCACTTCTTGATGGAAAACTCCATATACTCCTCATTTGTAGGAGAAGATGTAATGGAAAACATCGCCTCACCCACACCGGGCACTGAAAGCATGGCACATTGACCGGGTCTGTGGTCAAAGGCTTTTTCTCCATCTGTGGTCACAACCCTGAAGGTCTTGATATCAGGTGTGTCAATGCGTACATCGGTAATGACGCCGACCTTTGGAATCAAAGTTTCATTTAAATTATTCACCCTTATCCCCTCCAATCGTTTTCATTACCTTGACTATATTCATAGAAATGGGGCACTTTGCAAGGCATCGACCGCAACCCACACAGCTGAACAGTCCGTCATTGTTCTCGGGATAATACACAAGCTTGTGCATAAATCTCTGGCGGAAGCGTTCCTTCTGGGTCAGACGGTTGTTGCCGTGTGCCATCTTGGTAAAGTCGGAATACATACAGGAATCCCAGCATCTGAAACGTATAACGCCGTTGCCTGTATTAAAATCTTTTATATCATAGCACTGGCAGGTGGGGCACACAAAGGTACAGGTGCCGCAACCGAGGCAAGCCTCGGAAAGCTCTGCCCAATGAGGATCATCGAAAAGCTCTGCGGTTTTTCCGCCGCCAAAGCCCTCTGTGGTAAGATTTTTAAGGGGGAGTTTATCCATAATGGCGTTGATTTTTGCCTTCTGTGCCTCAACCGCCTCGTTGTCGCAATCCTGAAGGAGTGCGCCGAGAGATGAGAGCAATGCCTCACCCTTTTCATTGTTAGCCTCAAAGAAAATCTCACTCTCGGTTTTCCATGCGGAAATGTCACCCGAGGGTGATGCCGGGTCTATGCCGAAGGTCTTGCAGAAGCAAGTCTCGGCAGGTCTTGTGCAGGCAAGAGAGATAATAACCCCGTGGCTTCTGCGCATAGCGTAGTAGCTGTCCACAGGCTCGCTGAGGAATACTCTGTCCAGAATCTCAAAGCTCTTCACATCACAAGCTCTGACTCCGAATATAACAAAGTCCTCAAGCTCGCTTCGTGTGTCGATAATCTCGATATTCTTTCCCTGCATTTTGAACTCCATAAGATTCTCGGTCTGGGGAAAGAAGAAGTCCTTGGGGCTTCTGACTGTATTGAGAGCATCACTTAAAGCTGTGCCCTTCTCCCACTTCTTGTAGACGGCACTGCCGTCGCTGTCATCAACAGGAAGATAGAGTTCGTTGCTTTTTGCAATCTCTCCAAGCAAGAGGTCTAATTTATCAAGAGAACACTTACGCATCTGTATCCCTCCTGTCAAAAACCTCACCGGGCTCCAAATCCTCGGTGGTGTAGTCCACAAGAGGAGCACGCATACCCACCTCGGCACCTGCCTGATACTCGCCGTAAAAATCATTCATATCCTTGATAAACTTACGGTTGAGAAGATGCAGAGGAATGTTCTGGGGACATACTCTTGAGCATTCGCCGCAGTCGGTGCAACGACCTGCAACGTGGTAAGCTCTGATAATATGGAATAACTTTTCTTCAAACTCATTTGCGGGAGATTTATTCTCAATTCCCGAAGCAGGATTATCGAAAACACATTTCTCACAGGTGCAGGCAGGACAGGCATCACGGCAAGCGTTACAACGGATGCAACGTGAAAGCTCATTCTGCCAGAAAGCAAATCTCTCATCGGGAGTGAGGGATTCCAGACGGGCAACCTCGTCGAAACGGTTGGAGTCGATAACGTCGCCGTCCTCCCCTATCAGCTCATCAAACGCAACGTGCTTTTTGCTCTTACAGTTGATGCATCTCTCCGCAAGGAAGTCGCAGGGAGCAATCTCCACAGGCTCATCGTCGTAGAGAGTGGTAACAAGCATCTTATCGCCGCTTGTGTCGATGGAAGCAATACCTTCGCCGCTTATGGCACGAACCTTGGAGATATCTGCCATACCTTCGCAGGGAATACCCACAGCGTATACCTTTTCGCGGTCAAAGCGATGCTCTGTGAGAAGCTGATTGAAGCTGTAGGTATCGCAAGGCTTGAGGAACACGAGAATCCTGCCCTCGATATTCTTTGTTTTTGAAACAAGATATTTAGAGAAATTGGCACCGCAGAAATCCGAAAAGACGAAATCCTTTATGAGTTCATCGTGGGTTGTAAATACAGCAGGAGTTACGTCGTAGTCGAATTCGCCTTTTTTCCAGCCTAATACACAGCTCACTGTGCCGTCTGAAAGGAGGGCTGATGCTTTGTCAATTAAAACGTCGCGGGTTATTTTTTGCATCTCAGATCCTCCAATCTCTTATTCTCGCCCAGTGCAGTCACCGTCTCCACAAAGTCATTCATTGTAGCGGCAAACTTTGCACCCTCGGCGGCTGATACCCACTCAAGACGGGTGCGTTCTCTCTCTATACCCAGAAAGTCCAGCATAGAGAAAAGAGCAGCCATTCTGCGGCGGGTGTAGTAGTTACCTGAGGTATAGTGGCAGTCACCGGGATGGCAACCGCAGATAATAACTCCGTCTGCACCGCGCTGGAATGCACGGAGTATAAACATAGGATTAACACGGCAGGAGCAGGGCACGCGGATAATCTTTACATCCGCAGGGTAACTGAGACGGTTGTTGCCTGCAAGGTCAGCACCCGCATAAGAGCACCAGTTGCAGCAAAATGCAACTATCAAAGGCTTATATTCATTTACTTGCATATTGCGTCAACCTCCGCCATAATCTGTAAGTTTGCAAATCCCTTCAAATCCATAGCACCCGAGGGGCAAGCAACGGTACAAGCACCGCACCCCTGACAAACTGCAGGATTAACCTCTGCCACTCTTCTGATTCTTGTAGTTCTGTCGGGCATACGGAATTCCTTATCCGCATAGGTAATGGCGCCGTAGGGACATACATTTGCACAGGAGGAGCATCCGTTACACATAAGCTCGTTGGAGCTTGCAACACAAGGGTTACCTGTGAGCTTGTCCTTAGCAAGAAGACCGATTACCTTGGAGGCGGCGGCACCTGCCTGGGATACTGTCTCGGGGATGTCCTTGGGACCCTGACAAGCACCCGAGAGGAACACACCTGCTGTGGGGCTTTCTACGGGTCTGAGCTTGGGGTGAGCCTCTGTGAAGAAGTCGTTTGTGTCCATACTTGCGGTGAGCATTGTGGCAAGAGGACGCGCGGACTTGTCGGGCTCGATAGCCGCCGCAAGAACTACCAGATCGGCATCTATATGCAGCTGCTTGTTTGAAAGGAGGTCGGATGCCTGAACCTTCAGCTTGTCGCCTTCAGGGGTTACCTTACCAACCATTCCCTTGATATACTTAACGCCGTACTCTTCAACTGCACGACGGTAAAACTCATCAAAGTTCTTACCGGGGGTTCTTACGTCAATGTAGAACACATAAACCTCGGTGTCAGGATATTTATCCCTTGTGAGCATTGCGTGCTTTGCGGTATACATACAGCAAATCTTGGAGCAATACTCCTTGCCCTTCTCTGCACACGCCTCGCATCTGGAGCCTACACACTGAACAAAAACAATAGTGTGGGGATGCTTGCCGTCAGAAGGACGGAGAAGCTTACCTGCAGAGGGACCTGCCGCATTGGTAAGGCGCTCAAACTCAAGGGAAGTAATAACATCCTTGGACTGACTGTAGGCAAACTCGTCAAACTTATCCATACTGATGGGATTGAAGCCTGTTGCCACTACAATAGCACCGTACTTCTCCTCGATATACTCATCCTTCTGGGTGTAATCAATAGCACCTGCAGTACATACCTTTGCACAAATACCGCATTTGCCCTTTTTCAGCATATTGCAGGCATTGGGGTCGATGGTTGCGACCTTGGGTACTGCCTGTGCAAAAGGAATGTAAATGGCAGTACGGTTATCCATACCCAGATTGAACTCGTTGGGAATCTTCTTCATCGGGCACTTTTCAACACAAGCACCGCAACCTGTACAAATATCTTCCTTTACAAAACGAGCGTTCTTTTTGATAGTAACGTCAAAGTTTCCGACGAAGCCCTTCACATCAGTAACCTCGCTGTAGGAGAAGATGCGGATTTTTTCATTCTGGGCAACGTCAACCATTTTGGGAGTCAGAATACAAGCGGCACAGTCAAGGGTGGGAAATGTCTTGTCAAGCTGTGCCATTTTGCCGCCGATGGTGGGTTTTTTCTCTACGATATCCACCTCGAATCCTGCGTCGGCAATATCAAGGGCCGTCTGGATACCTGCGATACCGCCGCCGATAACCAAAGCTCGCTTGGTAACGGGTGACTCACCGGGGGTAAGGGGTGCATTGAGGTTTACCTTGGCAACCGCGGCCTTACCCAAAATAATAGCCTTCTCGGTACCTGTGAGGATATCCTTGTGCACCCATGAACACTGCTCGCGGATATTGGCAATTTCAACCATATAAGGGTTAAGTCCTGCAGCCGCGGCAGTTTTGCGGAAAGTAGCCTCGTGCATTCTGGGAGAGCAGGAGCAGACCACAATACCGGTAAGGTTATGCTCTTTGACAGCAGCCTTAATCATATCCTGTCCTGCCTGAGAACACATATATTGATAATCGGTGGAAAAGACTACTCCGGGCTCGTTCTTCAGAGCCTCTGCTACTGCATGCACATCAACTGTACCTGCAATGTTGCTTCCGCACCAGCATACAAAAACGCCAACTCTTTGCATCAGTCTTTTCCTCCTTTACTTAGTATATTTTCTGAAAGCACTCACAAGAAGCTGCTGGGGTGTGTCCTCATCAACTATGGGAGGCACATTGTCAGCAGTAAGGCGGTTTGCGCCCTGCTGTCTGATAGCGGTAAGGCGAACAGCCTCTACAAACTTTGCAGGCTCTACGCCTCTGGGGCATCTTTCAATACAGGCAAAGCAGGAAAGGCACATGTAAAGAGACTCTGAATTGAGCAGAGGCTCAATGTCGCCGCACTCCACCATATTTACAAACTGATGGGGATGATACTCCATCTCGTCGTATGCGGGACAGGTGGCGGAGCATTTTCCGCAACGCATACATTTGGCGGGATTTGCCCCGCTGATGCGGATGATTTCATCGCGAAGATACTCTGTATTATGCATTTGTATCCTCCTTCACACCCAGAGCCTCAGCCAGAATCTCTGTAATGTAAACCACAGGGATATCGGCACCGCTCTTTTCAAGGTTATACTTGCAAAGAGGACAAGCTGTGATAATCATTTCGGCACCCGCCGCCTTTGCATTCCTGATAACCGCATTACTGTTCTTTTTTGCAGTTTCGGGGCTTTCTACGGAAATATAGCCGCCGCAACACTCGTTGCGCTTTGCCCAGATTACCGCATCAGCACCCAGAGCACGGATGAAATCCTCCATAATTGTGGGATTCTCGGGGTCATCCATCCCCATTGCTTTGCCGGGGCGGAGAAGCAGACATCCGTAATAAGCCGCAATCTTTTTGCCCTTGAGGCTGTTCGCTACCTTTTCCTTAAGGGTATCAAAGCCTACTAAATCGCGAAGCATTTCAAGGTAGTGATAAACCTCTGCCTCGCCGTTATAGCCGCCGTCCTCAGCCATATATCTGTTGACCTTGTCAGCAAAAGCTTTGTTATTCTGCATAGCATAATTAGTCTGCTTTATAACATTGTGACAGGCTGAGCAAACCGTTACCAAAGGCTGACTTCTGTCGCTTGCATATTTAAGTGCACGGACAGAAGAAAGCTTTGTGGCCACTTCATCCTCGGCAGTTGTGAAAACACCGCCGCAACATTGCCAGTTTTCGATTTCTTCCAGAGTGACACCCAACGCCTCGGCAGACCTCAGTGCATACAAATCAAGGTCTTTTGCCTTATTCTTCAGGGTGCACCCGGGGAAATAACTAACCTTCATGAATTTACCTCCGAATCAGACCATCTCTTCGGGATGGAAAACCTCGTCAAATCTATCTGCAGTAAGGAAGCCCAGTTCAACGCAAGCTTCCTTAAGGGAAATATTATCTTTATATGCCTTCTTGGCAGTCTTTGCGGCATTCTCGTATCCGATATAGGGATTCAGAGCTGTAACCAGCATCAGAGAATTGTGCAGGTTGTGATGCATCTTTTCCTTATTTGCCTTGATGCCTACTGCGCAGTTCTTGTTGAAGGATACAATAGCCTCAGCAAGAAGACGTGCAGACTGCAGGAAGTTGTAAATGCAAACGGGCATAAATACGTTAAGTTCAAAGTTCCCCTGAGAAGCCGCCATAGTGATGGCAACGTCGTTGCCCATTACCTGAACGGCAACCATTGTGACAGCCTCGCACTGGGTGGGGTTGACCTTGCCGGGCATAATGGATGAACCGGGCTCGTTTTCGGGAATGAAGATTTCACCCAGACCGTCACGGGGTCCTGATGCCAGCCAGCGGACGTCGTTTGCAATCTTCATCATATCACAAGCGAGAGCCTTGACTGCTCCGTGGGCAAATACCAGCTCATCCTTGGATGTGAGTGCGTGGAACTTATTTGCAGCTGTAACAAAGGGCTTGCCTGTGATGCTGCCTACTTCCTCTGCCACTCTCTCGGCAAAGCCTTCGGGGGCATTGAGACCTGTACCAACTGCGGTACCGCCCAGAGCCAGCTCGTAGAGAGGCTCCAAAGAACGTTTGATAAGTTCAACGTCCTTTTCAAGGCTTGAACGCCAGCCGCTGATTTCCTGACTGAACTTAATGGGAGTAGCATCCTGAAGGTGGGTTCTGCCACTCTTGACGATGCCCTCATTCTCCTCCTCAAGTCTCTTGAAGGTAGCGATAAGCTCTTCTGCGGCAGGGATAAGCTTATCCTCCAGAGAAAGAACCGCCGCAATATGCATTGCTGTGGGGAATGTATCGTTGGAAGACTGGCTCATATTAACATCATCATTGGGATGAAGAAGTGTCTTGCCCAGAATCTGATTGCCGCGGTTTGCAATAACCTCGTTGGAGTTCATATTTGACTGTGTACCCGAACCGGTCTGCCAGACCACCAAAGGGAAGTGGCCACAAAGCTTTCCTTCCATAATCTCGTCACAAGCCTCTTTGATAGCAGAGAGCTTTTCCTCTGTCATTTTTTCGGGGCGAAGTGCGTGATTTGTAACAGCCGCGGCTTTTTTGAGTATTCCGAAAGCATTTATAATTTCACGGGGCATGGTTTCTATGCCCACACCGATTTCAAAGTTCTCGTGACTTCTCTGTGTCTGTGCCGCCCAAAGACGGTCAGCAGGGACTTTCATCTCGCCCATAGAATCATGTTCAATACGATATTCCATATCTATAACAACCTTTCCTTAAATCTCGATATTGTTGATAATTTCTTTAAGACAGTCCGCACTGTGATGCAGAGCCTTGATTTCCTCATCATTCAACGGCACAAGCACCTTGCTGTGTGCACCCTTGTGTCCTACAACGTTGAGAAGGCTCAGGCAAATATCCTCTATACCGTATTCGCCGTGGAGCATTGTCGAAACCGTCATTGTTGTGTCGATACCACTGAGAAGGCACTTGCAGATGTGGCAGACGGAAATGGACACAGCATAGAAGGTCGCGCCCTTTCGCTGAATAACACGGGCACCTGACTTGCGGACGTAATTCTCTACCTCTCCACGGTCGAATTCGGGATATTCGGTGGAATTAACCAACGCATTTCTGTAGTCCTCAATGGGGACGTTTGAGATATTTGCAATAGACCAGGGAACAAAGGATGAATCGCCGTGTTCGCCGAGAACATATGCGTGAACGTTCTTTTGGTTAACTTCGTAATACTCTGCAACGCGTGAGCGCAGACGGGCAGTATCAAGAATCGTACCCGAACCGATGATACGCTCCTCGGGGATACCCGAAATCTTGTGGAAAACATAGGTGAGAACATCCACGGGATTGCTGACAATGATGTATATAGCATCGGGAGCCTGCTTCACAATATCTTTGGTAACAATTTTAAGCATATCCACATTTGTCTGTGCAAGGTCAAGCCTTGACTGGCCGGGCTTTCTTGCCACACCTGATGTGATAATGACGATATCCGAATTCTTGGCATCCTCATAAGAACCTGCGTAGATGGTAGCAGGATTACAGAAAGGAACACCCTGTCTGATATCCAGAGCTTCGCCCAGAGCTTTCTCCTGATTGATATCAATCATCACTATTTCGGATGCAATTCCCATAACAGTTAATGTATAGGCTATTGTAGAACCAACACTGCCTGAGCCAATTACAGTAATCTTGTTCATTTTTATTCCCCTTTAAAAATAAAATTAAATTTTAAATCATAAATGCAGCAATGCGGATACCTTCCGACAGTACTCTGAGCACCCCGAATCCGCGACTTCGTTAATAATTTAACAAAGCACGGTAAAAAAAAGAGATTCCGATGCTTTTCCACTGAATTTATCCGCTGAAGGAAAAACAACAATCTGATTCTGCAGTTTTCGCACATTTGGATACATTGTAACATTTATATGCATTAAAGTCAATATTTTTCTGCAATTATCCAAGCAGAAAAAAGCAAGGTATTTTCTGCCTTTTCTATGTCTTCATCAATAAAAACCCTGAGCCTTACACGGCACTTTATTTATCAGGCATTAAAAACAGAATCACAACCAAAAAATCTGTGCTCTTAATATATAAAGAAGGCATAAAAAAAGCAAGGTCAGAAGCCTTGCTTTTTTTCATATCAATTTATTATTAATCACCTGTTTAATGGCTTTAGCAATGGATTTGAATGTTATCAGCGTCCCGATTTTGCACAGGCAATAACCGAACACGCACATAGCCACAGGAACAAATAACGGTAGAATGCTCTCCAATCCCGAAGTAAAAGAAATAATAATTATAAACACTTCAAACACTGCCAGAATCAGAAACCACAGTGCCATAAAGATTCGGACAGGCTTTATTGGTTTTCCGATAATTTTGAAATCAGTACCGCCTTCCTTTTGCGAAACCTCAATACTGATTTCAGGAACAAAAGCATTCCTGTAGGGTGCATTGCGAAATGTCGGAGTCAGAATGCCTCCCTTTTCCGTTGGTTTGAACGAGTAGACCCAGTCAGTATAATGACACATCAGGTCAGGCAATGATTTCAGGCAGTCTGCATCAACAAGCCAATTAACACTATGCTTTGTAGTTTCAGAGAATCCGATTCCCATAACATCACCCCTGCAAGCTCTTATTTTATCAGAACACACATAACAGATACATAGTTACCTTTGATAATTTGGAAGAGTATTTCTGCATTTTAAATCCTCTTCCCTTCACCAATATTATAGAGAATTCTGCCGCGTTATTCAATAAAATCTTTGTGAAAATTACACACTCCATCTTTTATCACGATAAAGCCAGATTTCATCACAAAGAGATTTCATACTATTAAGCGGAATTTAATTCTATTCGCAAGGCGGATTTAGTTGAAAAGAAGCACGTTTTATATAGAAAAAAGGCATTTGTTATGGTGCAGGTAACAGCGGTTGTTTATATGTAAACACACCTACCTCGCATATTGCGGCGTGCTAAAGCATAACTGCTTTACTCTGCCCATAATTGGCCTCACGGATATTTGCATAAATACTGCTTGAACTTTTGCGGATTTGGAAAAGAGTGTTAGATGGCGCTTTCACGTTTTGGCAAAGCAATTCTATTTCTGTTGCAAGCTGCTCAGAATATATCAGCAAACAATTTTTCGGCATATAACCACTCCTTTTAAGAGTATTATACTACTTTTCCAAAAGTAAATCAATGCGAAGCATTGTATATCATCAATTCCGAAGGAATTGCATATCATCAACACGAAGTGTTGC
>JAFQNJ010000011.1 GCA_017395925.1 Ruminococcus sp.
CCCTTTCCAATCAAATGGTAAATTCCGCCCCCGGAACGGTCAGTCAGGTCAGAGAATGCACCCTAAAACTGATTGCAAAAGCCAAAAACGAGGGCATGTCGGTGATCATTGTGGGACACGTGAACAAAGAGGGCGGTATTGCGGGTCCCAAGGTGCTGGAGCACATGGTGGATGCGGTGCTCTGCTTTGAAGGGGATCGCCAATCCTCCTTCCGTGTAATTCGCGCCTCCAAAAACCGTTACGGCTCCACCAACGAGATCGGCGTATTTGAAATGACAGACAAGGGTCTTATGCAGGTAACAAATCCTTCCGAATTGCTGTTGGAAGGAAGACCCGTGGGTGTTTCGGGCAACTGTGCCGCCTGCCTTTTGGAAGGAACCCGCCCCATGATCGCCGAGATCCAGGCGCTCTCTGCGCCCACCACCTATGCCGCACCCAAGCGTACCTCCAACGGTGTGGACTACAACCGTCTGTGGCTGCTGCTTGCCGTACTGGAACGGCGGCTCGGGCTGAAATTTTCCACCCATGATGTATATCTGAACGTGGCAGGGGGCCTTCGACCCGACGAGCCTGCCTGCGATCGTCCCTGCTGTCTTTCTTTGATCTCCGCCATCAAGGACCGCCCATTGTCGGACGATCTCATCGCCTTTGGCGAAATCGGTCTTTCGGGCGAATGCAGAGGTGTTTCCGACTGCGATCTGCGCATCAAAGAGGCTGTCAGACTTGGCTTTAAGACCATCATCATGCCCTATACCAATTACAAAAAGCTCCGCACCACCGACTACGATGTAAATATCATCGGCGTGAAAAGCTTGTTTGAAGCACTGAAATATATCTGAATATGAAAAATGGAATAATGAAAACTGATTTTTAGTTGTAACCTGTGCCAAGGAGGCAATTCTGATGAACAAAATTTGCAAGAAATACATATCTGAAATAAAAGCACTTTTTCCCATTAACAGAAAGCAGGAGAAGGAGTACCTCAAAAAGCTCACCTCTGATATAGAGGACTTCTGCGAGGAAACAGGCGCTGCCGAAAAAGGAGAGCTCTACAAAAATTACGGCACTCCCCAGGAGGTTGTGAGCAACTATCTTTTGACTCTGGATTCGCAGTACGTAGCAAAGCGAATCAGAACCACACGAATTATCAAAGGAGCTGTTGCCGTAGGACTTGTTCTGGCAACAATAGCGACTTCTGTTTATGGTGTGCATTTATTTATAACATATCAGGATTTTTTAGATAATCAATGTGGGGGAGTAGTTACAGTAATCTCAAATTATAATTAATCAGGAGAAGATATAATGAAAAAAATAATTGCATCAGTAATGATGGTTTCGCTTCTTCTTTGTACTGTATTCTCTCTGCCTGTCAGCGCAGCAGAAATGCCAATGAATGAAGTGACCACTACAACAATAGAATATCTGGAAAACGGAGACTACATCGAGACAGTCTTAACCGTTTACGAGACAAACTCAAGAGCTGCCACAAAGCAGGGCACAAAGACTTCTAACTATAAAAATAGCAGTGGAACAGTACTGTGGTGTGTTACTGTATATGGTTCATTTACCTATAACGGCACCACATCATCCTGTACCAGCGTTTCCCGCAGCACAGAATCTTTTAACAGCAACTGGACAATCAAGAGTTCATCCTGCACAAAAAGCGGCAACTGCGCCTCTGCAACAGCCACCGCAAAATATACATCAGGCTCATCTTCAATGGAACGCTCCTTGACAGTTAATCTTTATTGCAGTCCCTACGGAATCATATCATAAGACAACCCCACTGACATCGGTTGCTCGCAATTATCCCGATACTTAAAATTTCAGATGTATTTCAAATATTTTTTTTGCTTGGCAACGTGAAGAAATTTCACAAACAGCAAAAAACAGAAACAGAGGCTTGCTCCAAAAAGGACAGGCCTCTGTTTGTTTTTCTCTGTTCGTGATTATAAGTATTAATCAGATTTTTGCCATTCGTTAGTTTTCAGAAATCTTTGTGATTCTTCGTTATAGATAAAGACGATGATGCTTTTTCTGTTATATGAACCATAGAACCTTTTTTTGAATGCTTCGTTGTTCTTGCCGTTAGAACAAATAGGCATATTTGAAACGGCAATTAATCTAATTGGTGATTCGTATAAAAACTGTATGTTGAATAATGAGTAGTATACAGTTTTATTAAAATCAACGTAACACAGTTTTTTGCCTACAATGGAGTGAGAGGTGCATCCGCTTGAGTTCAAATACACACTGGTACATTGCCTACGGTATAGAATTAGCGGAATAAAAATACATAAAACACCTAGTAGCATACCAACACTTATGATAACGAAATCATCTTTACTTCCGTCTCCCAAAAACGCAGACAAAGCAAATGCTCCCGCAAAGCAAACTGCTGAAAGTATCCAGAAAATTATGAAAGTTCCGCGGTATAGGTTAAACATTTTTATTTTCATAACGCACCATAATAATATATGTGTAAATTATAGTTTATAAACATTGCTGTCGGTGGAATCGGTAGCATTATCTTCTGTGTGATTATTTATTTCTGCATCAGGTTTCTTAAATATAGTCTTTATCTTTGCCTCGTCAAAAAAGGATAGAATGATGAGCAATATGCAGACGATGTCGATAATTACACCGACTATTGCAAAGAGATTAGGAAAAACAGAAATAAATCCGATTACATCCGCAATTAAGAGGATGATTGTACCGATGCCGAATATTTTGTTTGTTGCTTTTTTGCAGTAAAAGTATAGAAACACAAAAACAGTATGTAAAACAAAAATTCCGAGAAACGCAAGGAAGAGAAGAAACTGATTGTTTTCTCCGACAAAAACTAAAGTCAAAGGATAGAATACAGAATAGAAATATAACCCGCTGTTGGGTAAAGTGACACACAGAGAAAACGCCAATTTCACAAAAAGAATAATTGAAGGAGCGATTTTTAGTTTGGTCATAGAAAATACCTCTGTTCAGTAAAGGTCTAAAGGTTTTATCAATTTCAGTATAGCTCTCGGTGGTATTATTGTCAACGAATAAAGTAGAATACTATGACAGACGTTTTCTGAAATCATCAAGCAAAAAGCCAGTGAATCAAATTGCGATTCACTGGCTTTTAGTTAATTTATCAACCCTGGAAGAGGGCGTAGAATGCGCGGTATGCCATATAGATGTCAATCTTGGAGATAAGCTCGAAGGGTGCATGCATGGAGAGCACGGGAACACCAAGGTCGACTACGTCTACGTTCATATTTGCAACGTACTTTGCAATGGTTCCGCCGCCGCCAAGGTCAACTCTGCCAAGCTCGCCTACCTGCCAGAGGATGTTGTTTTCTTCAAGCATTGTGCGGATTTCGCCCATAAACTCTGCGGATGCGTCGCTGGTGCCGCCCTTGCCGCCGTGACCTGTGTACTTGCTGATTACAACGCCTTCTCCTGCAAAACTGCTGTTCTTTGCCTCGAAGCAGCTTGCATAAGTGGGGTCGAATGCGGCGTTAACGTCTGCAGAGAGACATCTGGATTTGCTGATTGCTCTCCAGCCGTCAACACCCTCTGCCTTTGCAAGGTCATAGATGAAGTAGCGCAGATAGTCGCTCTGCATACCTGTGTTGCCGTCGGAGCCTGTTTCCTCTTTGTCACAGAGAACGGTGATAGCGGTTCTCTCGGGAATCTTTGTGTCAACTGCCGCCATAAGTGCAGGATATGCACAGCATTTGTCGTCGTGTCCGTAGCCGCCCATGAGTCCGCCGTCAAAGCCTACGTCGCGGGTCTTGTATGTGGGCACAAGGCAAAGCTCTGCAGAGAGAAAGTCGTTCTCGGTGATGCCGTATTTCTTGTTGAGGATAGAGAGCACGTTGAGCTTCACAAGCTCGCCCTCGTCCTCGGCGTCATAGGGACGTGAGCCAACGATAACATTCAGATCTTCGCCGTTGAAGGCTTTTCTCAGAGGCTTCTCTGCCTGCTCCTGAGCAAGGTGGGGGAGAAGGTCGGTGATGCACAGGCAGGGCTCGGATTCGTCGTCGCCGAAGCGGATGTCCACAACTGTGCCGTCGGTCTTTGCCACAACACCGTGAAGTGCCAGAGGCATTGCAAGCCACTGATACTTTCTGATGCCGCCGTAGTAGTGAGTCTTGAAGAGAGCCAGACCGTTTGCCTCGTAGAGGGGGTTGGGCTTCAGGTCAATTCTGGGAGAGTCAATGTGAGCGATAGAGAGATTCACACCCTCGCTGACACCCTTTTTACCGATAACAGCCAGCATCAGAGCCTTGTTTCTGTTGTTGACATAAACTCTGTCACCGGGCTGGTATACCTTGTCGGGGACAAACTCGGTGAAGCCTTCTGCCTCGGCAATTTCAATAGAGTATTTTACTGCATCGCGCTCGGTGCGTGAGTAGTCAAGGAATTGCTTGTATCCCTCGCAGAATTCGTCAGCCTTAGCTACTTCCTCTGCGGTGAGCTCCTGAAAGCCGGGCTTTGAGCTGATGAAAAGTTTTTCTTTAAGTTCTTTTACAGGATTTGTTTCTTTCATATCCATTTTGTTTTTCCTCCCTTTATTTGATTTAAAATTATTTTACATATATAAAATATCCCGGAAAGGACGTTTTATCATTCTGATTCCTCGGAAAAATAGAGAGTTCGGTATTTTTCCTCTGCATCTCGGATGCTTTCAACGTACTTTGACGTTTCCTCATAGGGGATTGTGTCAAGAGTTACTCCGTCGGAGGAATACCTCTCATTGAGCAGCCACTCTTTCACCACGTTTCCTGCGTTGTATGCCGCCAGCGCGGTGTATTTATCCTCGTATTGCTCTGTGAGCAGGTTTAAATAGTAGCATCCGTAGTCGAGGCTCACCTCGGGTATGAGCATATCCTCTTCGGTGTAGTCTTCGCCGCGGCGTTCTGAAAGCCACAGGAAGGTCTCGGGCATAATCTGCATCAGACCTCTGGCACCTGCCGAGGATACCGCATCGCCCTTGAAGCCGCTTTCGGTATATATCACGGCGCAGATGAACTCGGGTTCAAAGCCGTAGGTCTCGGATGCCGAGAGAATCTCCTCCTCATAGGCAATGGGATACACAAGCTTCATAATATAGTCATTGAGTTTCTGGGTAACGCCGCTTGAGAATGCTATGATTCCCGCCAGTATCGTGGCTATAAAAGCGGTCACAAAGCATCCGCAACCTGATTTTTTGCGTTTTTTACTGCTCATTCAAAAGCTCCCTGATTATAGTTTTGATTTGATTTTCAAGCCCCTCGGTATCGCCCGAATTCTCAATAACATAATCTGCTCTCTCTTTGTAGTATTCGTCAGGCTTCTGGGCATTTATACGGCTTAAAATTTCCTCTTTTGTGCGGTGGCTGTCACGGGCAACAAGCCGTGTGAGCCGTACTTTGAGAGAAGCGGTGACGACGATGATTTTCTGGCACATTTTGTCGGCACCCGACTCAAAGAGTGTGGGGGCATCAAAAATAATTCTATTGAAGCCTTCGCCTGAAAGCCTCTCAAACTCCGCATTTGCAAGCCTTAAAATCACAGGATGGGTAATGGAGTTGAGCTTCTTTGTGTTTTCAGAGGTGCTGAAAGCGGCACGGGCGGTTTTTGCTCGGTTGATACTGCCGTCGTCGTTCAGGATATCCTCTGTGAATGCCTCTGTGAGAGCGCGGATGCACTCATCGTCAAGGAGAGCCTTGTGGGCGATTTTATCGGCATCAACAACGCCGAAGCCTTGTTTTTCAAAGTAGCTTGATACCATACTTTTGCCTGCACCTGTGGGACCCGTGAGACCGATGAGCATATATTCCTTATTCAAGTTCAGTCACCTCGAAGCCTGCCGCGCGGATGAGTCTGTTATATATTGCCATTCCCACACCTTCCGTACCCGGACATCTGGCGTATACGGTGGTGATGTCCGGGATTGTGTCAATTTCCCTGAGTGCGGCGAAGAGCTTCTGCGCCTCTTCGTCGTAGTTGCCTTTTTCGCCAAGGGAAAGGCATTTTGCATTCAGGTGGGGGATGTCGCTTTCATAGCACAGAGCGGCTACACTATCGGCGGCATTGGTATTTATGAAATCGCGGAATTTTTCGTCACTTGCTTTGAGAAGATACACCTTTGCCTTGGGTGCATAGTGGCGGTATTTCATGCCCGGTGAGGGGGCTTCCTCTGTATCGGAGAGCTTCTCAAGCACCGCAGAGCTTAAAGCTACTTCCCCCAGTACTTCTCGGAGCTCCTCCAGGGTTACCTTGCCCGGTCGGAGCAGGGTAGGGGGAGTGCTGCACAGGGTAATTACCGTACTTTCAAGGCCCACTTCACAGTCGCCGCCGTCAATTACGGCACCGATTCTGCCCGCCAGGTCGTCCAGCACGTGCTGTGCCGTGGTGGGGCTGGGACTTCCCGAGAGGTTTGCCGAGGGTGCCGCAAGAGGGGTGTCGGCGGCTTTTATCAGTGCTCGGGCACCTTCGTGGGAAGGAAGCCTTATTGCTACGGAGTCGAGTCCTGCAGTGACTTCATCGGGGATATTGTCGCCCTTTGGGAGAATCATGGTGAGAGGTCCCGGCCAGAAATTAGCCGCAAGCTTCTTGGCACTTTCAGGGAATTCTCTGACGAGGGAAAATCTCTCTATGTCCGCGGTTTCGGATATGTGAACTATGAGGGGGTTGTCTGCGGGTCTGCCTTTTGCCTTGAATACGGAGCTGACGGCACTACCGTTCAGGGCATCTGCCGCAAGTCCGTAGACAGTTTCCGTGGGCATACCCACAAGACCGCCGCACTTCAGTATTGATGCGGCTTTTTCTATATCTTCTTCACTTGTTGTAAGCAGTAGAGTTTCCATTTTACACATTACTTTCTTTGAGTTTTTCTGCTCGCTCGAAGGCTACCATGGGGTCGATAAGCTCGTCGAGAGCTCCCGAGAGAACAGAGTCCAACTTGTATATTGTGAGCTTGATTCTGTGGTCGGTGACTCGGCTTTCGTGAAAGTTGTAGGTGCGGATTTTTTCACTTCTGTCACCGCTTCCCACCTGACTTTTTCGCTCTGCGGCAATAGCACCCGACTGTTCCTGCTGTTTTTCGCTTAAAAGTCGTGAGCGAAGTACCTTCATAGCCTTGTCTTTATTTTTGTACTGACTTCTTTCGTCCTGACATTCCACCACCATGCCTGTGGGGAGGTGGGTGATGCGTATTGCGCTGGAGGTCTTGTTGATGTGCTGACCGCCTGCACCCGATGAACGGAAGGTGTCGATTTTTAAGTCCTTGGGGTTGATTTCAATTTCCACGTCCTCGGCTTCTGGGAGTACCGCAACCGTTACGGTGGAGGTGTGGATTCTGCCCCCCGATTCGGTTTCGGGAACGCGCTGAACTCTATGCACACCGCTTTCGTATTTAAAGCGGGAGAACGCGCCTGAACCCTCTATCATAAAGGAGATTTCCTTGTATCCGCCAAGTTCCGTCTCCGAGGCATTTATCACATCCACGGAGAAGTTTTTGCTTTCCGCGTACATCGAGTACATACGGAAAAGCTCTGCTGAGAAAAGGGCAGCTTCCTCGCCGCCTGCACCCGCGCGTATTTCAACAATAACGTTTTTATCGTCGTTTTCGTCACGGGGGAGAAGGAGTATGCGGATTTCCTGCTCAAGGGATGCAAGGGCACTTTTTGCCGAGTCCAGCTCCTCCTGAGCAAAGGATTTCATCTCTTCATCCGAGGAGGCATCTCCCAGAATGGACAGAGCATCCGATATACTTTCCTCTGCACTTTTGTATTTTTCGTAAGCCTCTACAATAGGCTCCAGCTGTCTCAATTCCTTCATAATCTCCGTGAAGCGGCTGTTGTCAGAGGCAACTGCGGGGTCATAGAGCATTGTGCTGAGTTCTCTGTATCTTTTTTCAAAAACATGAATTCTTGTGAACATATCTTAATCCTTGGGAATGATTTTTTTGATGTTTTTTTCAACCTTGCTGCGGGGGATGAAGACCTCGTGTGAGCACCCGTCGCAGAGGATTTTGAAGTCCATACCGATGCGGGTAACCGTGAAAATACTGGAGCCGCAGGGGTGGGGCTTTTTCATCTGTAGCTTGTCGCCAACCTTGATATCCATATGTGGTCCTCGCTTTCGGTTATTTTATCTTTTTATTATACCACGAAGTGCTGTGGTGTGCAAGTTAACCGATGGCAAAGTCACGGACCTTGTGCCAGAATTTCTCGTCGATAATTGCCTCAGCCTCAATACCCTCGGCGGTGTATTCCTCGGAAAGGAGAGTGCCTGTGCGGCGGATTTCCGCCACCAGAGAGGTGTCGGAGAAGGGGATGAGCAGTTTAACCTTCTTGACTCGCACAGGAAGGTTTTCCTCAATAGCTTCAAGGAGCCTCTCGATACCTTCGCCCGTTTTTGCGCTGATTCTCACAGATGAACCGATACGAAGTTCTGTGGCTAAATTCTGCGCAAGGTCACATTTGTTGAGTACGGGAATAATGGGAGTGTCGCCGCAACCAAGTTCCTTTAGCAAATCCGAGGTGACTTCAAGGTGAAGCTGTGCTTCCTCGGAGCTGGAGTCGCAGACATTCAGAATGATATCCGCCTTTGCGGCCTCTTCAAGAGTTGACTTGAAGGCCTCCACCAGATGGTGGGGCAGACGTCTGACGAAGCCTACGGTGTCAATGAGCATAACGGTGACGCCGGAGGGGAGCTTTAGGGAGCGTGAGGTGGGGTCCAGAGTGGCGAAAAGCTTGTTTTCGGCCAGCACGCCTGCTTCTGTGAGATAGTTCATCAGAGTGGATTTGCCTGCGTTGGTGTAGCCAACTATTGCAACGGTAATGACGGAATTCTTTTCACGACGTCTTCGAAGTTCGTTTCTATGGCTCTCAACATCCCTGAGCTGTTCTTTTAAGGTTTCCATACGGCGGCGGATGTGACGTCTGTCAGTTTCGAGCTTGGTTTCGCCGGGACCTCTGGTGCCGATACCTCCGCCAAGACGCGACAGAGCGATGCCCTTACCTGTGAGGCGGGGCATAAGGTACTTGAGCTGTGCAAGCTCAACCTGAAGCTTGCCTTCCTTAGAAATTGCCCGTTGAGAGAAAATATCCAGTATCAGGGTGGTACGGTCGATGACACGTACATCGGTCTCTGCCTCAATGTTGCGGATCTGGGTAGGGGTGAGCTCGCAGTCGAAGATAATCAGGTCGATTTCTTCCGCTTCGCAGTATTCCTTAATCTCGATGAGCTTGCCGCTTCCTACACAGGTGGCGGTCTCTGCGCGGTCAAGCTTTTGTGTGATGGAAGCCACCGCCTCTGCACCTGCACTCCCGGTAAGCTCGAAAAGCTCTGCGAGAGAACTTTCTGCATCGAAGTCGCCTGTGTCTACGGATACCAGCAGAGCTCTGTCTATTTTTTCCTTTGTTTCAAAAAGTTCCATTTTCTACCTCTTGGCACATTTAAAGTATAAATAATCTGAAAATAGTATAATATATCGGGCTATATTTGTAAACATTTTAGGTTGAAAAAATCCCTTCTTATGCTATAATCATTAGTATTGTTGATAATGCAACAAGTATTACTGCAAAATGGTTTGAACGGTGATTTGATATGAAAATGAAACGCGCTGTTGCAATAAATGACATATCCTGTCTGGGCAAGTGTTCCCTTACGGTGGCACTTCCCATTATATCTGCTCTGGGTGTTGAGGCGGTGGTGCTTCCTACTGCTATGCTTTCCACGCACACAGCTTTTGAGGGCTTTACCTTCTGTGATTTAACAGACCAGATGGAGCCTGTCAGCCGTCATTGGCAAGAGAGAAACGAGCATTTTGACTGTATCTACTCGGGATATCTGGGTTCAATGAAGCAGATTTCTCTTGTGGAGGATTTCATTGATACCTTCAAGAATTCCGACACAGCGGTTATCGTTGACCCCGTGCTTGGGGATAACGGTATGCTCTACAAGAATTTCACCGTGGATTTTGCAAGAGAGATGGCAAAGCTCTGCTCAAAAGCGGATGTGATTACCCCGAATCTCACAGAGGCGGCGTATCTTCTGGGCAGGGATTATGTGGGAGAAGGCTACAGCGAGGAGTATATCCGAGAAACTCTCAGAAAACTTTCCGCCCTTGGTGCCGAAAAGGTGGTGCTCACAGGCGTTTCCTACGACAAAAAGAGTCTCGGTGTGGCTACCTATGACTCTGCAAGCGGCGAATACGGATACATAAAGAGTGACAAAATCAACAGTATGTTCCACGGAACAGGGGATGTTTGGGCAAGCACTTTTGCAGGTGCCTTTACAAAAGGAATGAGCTTTACCGATGCGGTGAAGGTGGCAACAGAGTTCACGGTGGAAGCCATAAAGGCTACCCTTGATGACAAGGACGAGCATTGGTACGGCGTGAAGTTTGAGAGTTGTCTTAATAAGCTTACAAGTTTAGACTGATAAGAATTGGTTTTGATAATACTTCGGAGGGTTCGGATTAATGACGAAGAGTTCCAGACTGAAAAATGGAAATAAAAGTATATTTTGTGGCTTCAAAGCGGCATTTGAGAGCAATACAGCAGGAATTACAAAGGAATATATCCTTGTGTATTCCCTTTTGTTTCTGGTAGTTGCCGCCTTGGTTTATATCCCCTTCATCATAAGAGGAAAGAGCCTTATCTGGGAGGTTGACGGACTTTCGCAGCACTACCTGGCGCTTATGTATATCGGACAGTGGTTCCGCGAAATTTTCCGTAATATATTTATGGAACACACCTTCTCTGTGCCGCTTTGGGATTTCGGCATCGGTGCAGGCGGCGATGTGCTGACAACCTTCAATTACTACGGACTGGGAGACCCTCTCTGTCTTCTGTCTGTGTTTGTTCCCGAGGAATACACCGTTCACCTCTATAATTTCCTCATTGTTTTGAGATTTTATCTCTCGGGATTATTCTTTTCGCTTTTCTGTTTCAGAATGAAGCAGAGGGGCTTTGAGACAATGTTCGGTGCATTTACCTATGTTTTTTCGGGTTACGCCCTTTATGCAGGTTCCAGACACCCTTTCTTCCTGATGCCCATGGTATGTTTTCCGCTGATGCTTCTGGGTGCGGAGAAAATCCTTTCAAAGGAGAGTCCCATACTCTTCATTTCTATTGTCTTTTTATCGTTTTTAAGTAATTTCTACTTCAGCTATATGCTGGTGATTCTTACCGTTATCTATGTGGCGGCGAGATTCTTTACCGTAAAGGAAAACAGAAATATTAAAACTACTGCGATTACTGTGGGAAAGTTTTTGCTTTCAGGTACAGTTGGGGTAATGATGTCCTGTGCGGTGCTTATTCCCGTGCTTATAGTTTTTCTTGGCAATGACCGTTCGGGCGTGGAGCGCAGCGGCTTTAATCTTCTGAATAATTTTAATTTTTATGCCACATTCTTCAGCAGGTTTATGTCCTATTCCACTCCGGGAACATGGACTATGACGGGTTTTGCACCTGTGTCACTTATTGCTTTGGTAGTTCTTTTTAAGAAAAAAGGAGAGTATCTTTACCTCAAGATTCTGGCTGCTGTATTCACCCTTATGCTGATGATTCCGGCTGTCTCAAAGTTTATGAACGGCTTTGCCTATGAGGCTAACCGCTGGATTTGGGGATATGCATTCCTGCTTTCCTTTATCGGGGTGGTAATGTTCCGTTCTCTCCTTGCCATGAGCAGAAAAGAGAAGCTGACTTTAGTGGTCTTTGCAGGTGTATATCTGATTTTGAGTGCGGTTGTTGCATATGACTTCAATATTCCGATGGTTCTCCAGTACGCCATATTTGCATTTCTGGTAATGATTTTTGTTGTGGCAAAGGAGCTTTCGGACAAAAAGGGAAGACGTGTTCTCAAAGGAACTGTGGCGGTTCTCTCTGTTGCATCTGTAGTAATTAATGCTTTTTGCTGTTATTCCGCAGAGTTTTCTAATTACATTTACGAGTTTGTTGATACAAAGAAAGCGTATGCTCTTGTTGATAATTCAGTGAGCAAAAAGATGAAGGATGAAATGAGCGAGGAGTTCTGCCGATTTGAGCAGATAGAGAATACCGTACGAAATGCTCCCGTGGTTGATGGGACCAACGGCGTTGCATTCTATTGGAGTCTTTGTGATAATTACATCGGCGAGTATCTCAAAGACAGCGGTGCGGTGAGATATACCACCTACAATTTTCAGCATCTCTATAAATTCACCGCCCTTGATTCTCTGTTTTCAGTAAAATACTTCTTTACGGACAAGCCTGAGGCGAATGTTCCCTACGGCTATGAGTATGTAAAGGATATCAAGACTGCAACAGGCAATTTCTCTGTTTACGAGAACAAGTATCATCTTCCTTTGGGTTTTACATATTCGGATTATATCACCCGCGATGAGTATATGAAGCTTGGTAACGCACAGCGACAGGAGATTCTTATGAAAAATGTTCTCCTTGAAGACGGTGTTAAGGACTTCAGACAGGGAGAGAATATTCTCACAAGCTATGAGATTCCCTTTGAGATTGTTGCTACAGATGGAGCGAAGATAGAGGGTGATAAAATCACAACCCTTAAAAAGGATGCCACCATAACTCTTAACTTTGAGAGTGTTGCGGATTGCGAACTTTATCTGAGCTTTACAGGTCTTAATTGTGAAGATTATCTTGATAAGGAAGAGGTTTTGGAGCATAGCGGCAAATGGAATAAGATGACATTTACCGAGAAACTCGAGGTAAAGAAGGAAGTGCTTTACAGCAAGGATATAAAGGAGTTTACATTCAGAATCAATTCTCTTGATTATACTCCTAAATTTACTCTCTCTACTCCTGATTATCAGAATTATGACGGTATACACGATTTCCTCGTGAATCTCGGATATACCGATAAAGAAAGAGATACCATAACCCTTGAAATAAGTCATCCGGGTGAATATTCCTTTGATGAGATGAAGGTTCTGGTTCAGCCTATGGACAACTACGTGAAGAATGTCACCCAAAGGGCAGAGCATACTCTTGAAAACATAGAGATAAATGATAACTCTTTCTCGGGTGATATTTCACTCACAGAGCCGCAGATTCTCTTCTTGTCGGTTCCGTATTCAAAGGGATTCAAGGCGTATGTGAATGGGGAAGAGGCAGAAATCCTCAGAGCAAATACCTGGGGAATGGCGCTGTCGCTTGCTACAGGAGAACACCATATAGAGTTTAAATACCACACCCGCGGACTTTCCGCAGGAATAGTGGTGTCGGCAGTAGGATTTGCCGCCTTTGGCGCAATAGCTTTTATGACTTGTTGCAAGAGGAAAAAGTCCGCGTCGAAGATAAAATGACTTAAAGAGACACCATATTGCTGTGGTGTCTCTTCTTTGTTTCAAAACTGTAAATTGACAAATCCTCAAAATGATATATAATGGTATTTGTTATAATATGGTGTAGTATATTCAAAAGTGTTTTTTATATATGAACAAAGTTAATCTAAGGAGGATTTTCGCCTTGTTTACTATATTCAAAGAACATCGCCATTTCGGAAAGCAGATTATGCTTCTGGCGATAAATGACCTGAAAAAAACCTACAAGGGTGCGGTGATAGGACCGCTTTGGGCGGCAATTAAACCTGCCTTCACGATTTTTGTGTATTGGTTTGCTTTTGATGTAGGTATCAGAAGCAGCGGTCCCGTTGAATGGAACGGACAAATCTTTGAGAGATTTATATTTATGCTGGTGGGTTTTATCCCGTGGTTCTTTATTACCGACAGCATTACTCTGGGTGCCAAGTCCATCAGGATGAACAAGCAGTTTGTCACCAAGGTCTCTTTCCCTGTTTCCACAATTATGACTTTTACCGCCATAGCTCGACTTTTTGTGCATCTGTTTCTGGCGGTTATTATGTATGCCATTCTGCTCCTTTACGGCTATATGCCTACGGTTTATAACCTGCAGTTCTTCCTCTATTGTCCTATGATGTTTATGTTCTTTGTGGCACTCACCTGGTCAACTGCTCCAATGGCTGCATTCTCCAAGGATTTTGAGAATATGGTTGTGTCTATAATGGCAGGCGTATTCTGGCTTTCAGGTATTGTCTACAACAGCTACGACCTGGGTATTGATTGGCTTGAGAAGGTTATGCTTTTCAACCCCATCAACTTCTTTGTCAACGGATACAGAAATACTTTTATTTATAACACATGGTTCTATGAAAATGAAATTGAGCTTGTGATTTTTCTTGCAGAATTCCTGCTGGTCTTCGCCTTCGGCATATTCAACTACAACCGTCTGCGCAAGACCCTCCCCGACGTTCTTTAAGGAGGTGCGCTTATGAACAAAGCACTTATGAGCGGAGCAATTATTTCTTTTAATAATGTCAGCAAAGAGTACACACTCTATAAGAGCGATCAGGAACGATTCAGAGCGCTTTTCTTCAAGAGCCGCAAGGCAAAAATCAACAAGGCACTGAATGATGTAACCTTTTCCATCGGCAAGGGTGAGGCGATAGGTGTTATCGGTGACAACGGCGCAGGTAAATCCACCATCCTCAAGCTTATCACAGGAGTTGCATATCCCACCAAGGGCGAGGTCGTTGTAAATGGCAAGGTTGCCGCACTTCTGGAGCTCACCGCAGGCTTTTCTATGGAGATGACAGGCAGAGAGAATATCTATCTCAAGGGATATATTCTCGGTCTTACCGATAAGGAAATCAAGCGTATTGAGGAGAAAATCGTGGATTTTGCGGAGCTTGGTGACTATATCGACCAGCCTGTACGTACCTATTCCAGCGGTATGAAAATGCGTCTCGGCTTTGCCATTAATGTCAATATCGAGCCTGATGTGCTTGTTATTGACGAGGCACTCTCCGTAGGTGATGCCACATTCAAGAAGAAGTGTAAGAATAAAATTTCAGAGATTATTGCAAGCGGTGTTACAGTGCTGTATGTAAGCCACTCTGCTGATTCTGTCAGGGAACTTTGTCCCCGCGCAATTTATATGAAGAAGGGTCAGCTCATATTTGACGGACCTACCGAAGAAGCACTGAAGATATATCAGGAAGATAAGGCAAAAAAGAAATAAGGAGAATTGTTATGGTACATGCATTGATTTTTGCAGGCGGCGTAGGCTCCAGAATGAAGTCTTCGGATATTCCCAAGCAGTTTATTGATGTGGACGGAAAACCCATTATTATCCGCACACTTGAGCATTTTGCAAAGCATGAGGAGGTTGACGATATTGTTGTCTCCTGCATTGCCGACAAGATTGATTACCTCAGAGGTCTCATTGAGATGCACAATGTGGGCAAGGTTGTGTCCATTGTGGCAGGCGGTGCCAACGGTCACCAGAGTATTCACAACGGACTTGTGGAGATAGAGAAGAGGGCTGTGCCTTCCGATGTGGTGCTTATCTGTGACGGAGTGCGTCCCATGCTCTCAAAAAAGCTTATAAGCGACTGTATCGAAACCGCAAGAGAGTTTGAGACCGCAGTACCTGTAACTCCCAGTATCGACTCTGTGCTTGAGTCTCCCGACGGCGAGACCTGCTCAAAATCTCTCCCCAGAAAGCAGATGTTTATTACTCAGGCACCTCAGGGCTATACAATGCGCAAGATTATGTGGGCACACGACGAGGCGGAGAAGAGGGGAATTACCAATCCCATTTCATCCTCAGAGCTGCTCATTGAGCTTGGCGAGACCGTGAGAATCTTCCAGGGTATCCGCGAGAATATCAAGGTAACAACCCCCGAAGACCTCCAGACTCTCCGTTCATATTTCTACTATGAGAGCTTCAAGAATTTTGCAAAGGAAGAGCTCAAATACGACCTTTGATTATTCGAAAGAAATCAGCGGACACGTTCTGAACTTTGGAATGTGTCCGCTTTTGCATAGGTAAAATCAGCAGGATTTTTTTCGGGAATAGGTTGACAATGAGAAATTACTTTGATATAATATCTTCCGTTGACGCAATTATGCCGAGACACCTTTGATGCGGATTAAGGCGATGCCTCCGCCTCGGCTAACTCTCTGCCGTGTAAAAATAAGAGAGAACTTAATATGCAGGTATGGCGGAATTGGCAGACGCGCATGGTTCAGGTCCATGTGAAAGCAATTTCATGCAGGTTCAAGTCCTGTTACCTGCACCAAAAAAGAAGTAACTTTTGTTTACCAAAAGTTACTTCTTTTTTTATCCAAGCCGCAGGTTTGGCATATCATCACCGCGCGAAGCGTGGCGTATATCATCAGCCCTTTTGGGGCTGTATCTCATCACGCGCCAGCGTGCATACTCCTGCGGCTTGATGAGATGCAACACTTCGTGTTGATGATATGCAATTCCTTCGGAATTGATGA
>JAFQNJ010000012.1 GCA_017395925.1 Ruminococcus sp.
GACCAGTCAAAGTCGCGTGTGATGGAGTAGGTGGGGATAGGATACTGGAAGCCTCTGCCGTTGGCATCGCCTTCGATCATGATCTCGATGAATGCCTTGTTGATCATATCCATTTCCTTCTTGCAGTCCTTATACTTGAAGTCCTGCTCCTTGCCGCCTACGATAGCGTACTGCTCGGCAAGATCCGGGGGAACTACCCAGTCCAGAGTAATGTTGGAGAAGGGAGCCTGTGTACCCCAACGGGAGGGAGTGTTAACACCGAAGATGAAGCTCTCCAGAGCTTTCTTGGTCTGCTCATAGGTGAGGTTGTCAACCTTTACGAAGGGAGCAAGGTATGTGTCGAAGGAGGAGAATGCCTGTGCGCCTGCCCACTCGTTCTGCATAATACCCAGGAAGTTTACCATCTGGTTGCAGAGAGTTGCCAGGTGACTTGCAGGAGAGGATGTAACCTTGCCTGTAATTCCGCCGAGACCCTGCTCGATAAGCTGACGCAGGGACCAACCTGCACAGTAGCCTGTGAGCATGGAAAGGTCGTGGATGTGGATGTCGGCTCTTCTGTGAGCATTTGCGATTTCGTCATCGTAAACCTCGGAGAGCCAGTAGTTAGCAGTGATAGCACCGGAGTTGGAGAGGATGAGACCGCCGACAGAGTATGTGACGGTGGAATTCTCCTTAACTCGCCAGTCGTTGATTTTAACGTAGTTGTCAACGATTTCCTTGTAGTCGAGGATAGTGGACTTGAGTCTTCTGAGTTTCTCTCTCTGACGTCTGTAAAGGATGTAAGCCTTTGCAACGTCGCCGTATCCTGTCTGGATAAGAACGTCTTCTACGCTGTCCTGAATGTCTTCAACTGCAATTTTGTTGTCGATGATCTTGGGCGCGAAATCTGCGGTAACCTTCAGTGCCAGAAGATCGATAACGGAGTCGTGATACTCCTTGTTGGTTGCTTCAAAAGCCTGCTTGATAGCAGTGGTGATTTTGGAAAGGTCAAAATCTACGGTTTTGTTGTCTCTTTTAATAACCTGATACATTGTTGCCACCTCTTTATAATTATTTTTTGCAATATTTTTATCGTGCTACACAATAATACACAAAAAATTGTGGTTTGTCAAGTAACAAACCACAATATATTGTGACAATATTGTTATTCTTAATTGCGCCGCGGAATTAAAAACAGGGGTAAAAACCCGAAAAACCCCATTCTTATGCGATTTTTGCATATTTTGAATATTTTGTGTCTTTGAAAAAAATTACCACAATATTTTGTGGTGCACACAAGATATTGAGTGCAGAAATGAAAAAAATCTTTGATAATTCTTTTTGAGAACAAAATTACGTTTTATCCTTATATTCCCCGAAGCTGAGTTGCGGGGAGGCGGCGCTTGACTTCTTTGTACATTGCTAAGAGCTCCTCATTTGTGTAGCCTGTGGTGCTGCTGTCAATGAGGTTTCCCGAATCCACAAACTGCTGGAGAAAGTATGCATCACATCCCGAGAGCCACCTTGCAATATTCAGAAGGTCATCGAGAGTGTGGAAATTCTTTGTGACGGTGGTGCGGAATTCATAATCTACCACACCGCTTTTGAGAAGGTCCACGCTGTCGCACACTGAGGAAATATCAAAGGCAGTTTTGCCTATGGTGGCAGTATACTTTTGCTTTGAATTCTTTATATCCATTGCGACATAGTCGAGGATATTCTTGGAAATGAGGTTTTGGAGCTTGTGGGGGAAACTGCCGTTGGTGTCAAGCTTTACGAGAAAACCCATTGCCTTAATCTCTCTTATAAAGTCTTCGATATCTGCCTGCATAAGGGGCTCGCCCCCGGTTATGCACACACCCTCAAGGATGCCCTTGCGGGTTGAGAGGAAACGGAGAACTTCTTCAGCAGAAATACCTTCTGTGGATGCCTCTGTCACCAGTCCTGCATTGTGGCAGAAGGGACAGCGGAAGTTACACCCGTGGGTGAATATGGTCGCCGCCATCTTTTGCGGATAGTCCAGAAGAGTCAGCTTCTGCATAGCTTCAATTTTCATATATACCACCTCCGTGACATGGGGATATATATATTATGTATCAACCTTAATAAAAAGTAAATACATCCTCGGGAAATATGAAAATATATTTAAGTTTATTGACTAAATATCTTCGGTGTGATAAATTATGTGTGTCAGTAAACTATGTAAGGAGACTCCGTGATGGCAGATAAATTTAGTGTGAGAGTGGATAATTCTTTCAATCTTAATTCACTTGTTCAGTTTGTAGCAGAAAAATACAGAGGTAAGGGTTATTCTGCTGACATACAGAATAGCGGAAATGCAACATCCGTAAAGATTTCAAAAAATACAGATGTCGGCTACACTCTATTAGGTATGGTGGAAAGTGTAGTGGTGAAGCTGAAGGTTGAGAACGGTACACTTTTTGTAAGCTTTACGGAGACAGAGTATACCAGTAAGATTATTGCTGCTATCCTTGCGCTTTTCTGTGCAGGTGCACTTTGGATTACTATGATAATCGGTCTGGTTAATCAGAGCGATTTGAATAGTAGTATATCCAAGGACATCAAGGCTTACTTAAGCGGTAATGTGGTGAAAAAAGCTTCTGAAATTCCTGTTCAGAATGCATTTGTACAGGAAACACCTGTTCAGCACACCGACGTACAGGAGGCACCTGTGCAGGAAGAAACTGTTCAGGAAATACCCGACAGTGACGAAATCTTTGCCCATGATGATACAGAACTCGATAAGACTATGGGCATATTCTGATATGAAAAAGCAGGCAACAGCATTTGGCGGTTGCCTGATGTTTTTTGTGAAGTGAGGTGGCTCAGTGATTTACAGAGTCTTGGATATTTCTGCTTTCGGCGAGGAGGACTATCTCCGAGCTTATGAGGAGCTCCCTTTGTGGCGACAGGAGAAGGTGCGTCGGTACAGCAGAGTTGAGGACAAGCGCAGATGCGTTTTTTCCTATGCATTGCTTATATCTCTCATCAGAGAATGCACAGAAACTCACGGTGCCATAGATATATTTCCCGATGGAAAAGGAAAACTGAAACTTCGAAATATCCCAATGGGAATAAGCATTTCCCACAGCGGAAACTTTGTTGCCGCATGTGTTCACAGCGGCGAAGTAGGTATTGATATCGAAACTGTCAGAGACGTTTCAATGTCGGTTATAAACAGGGCTCTTAACGAGGAGGAGAGAGAGTATATTTGCCTTTCGGGTGAGGGCGAAACTCTTTCGGCGGAAAGCCTCTGCGCAGAACGCTTTTTTGAGCTGTGGACAGCCAAGGAGGCTTATGTGAAGTTCACGGGAGAGGGCCTTTCGGGGCTAAAATCCGCGGTGATAGATACATCAGGGAAACTCTCGGTAAAGAATAGCTCCTGCAAACTCCTTGCCGAAAAAACAGAGGAATATATATTATCGGTTGTATATGAATAAAACGGCATAATAAAAGCGGCGGTTCAACCTAACCGCCGCTTTTGTGTGTTGTGTAAAATCAGCCGTTGAGGTTGTAATCCTCTGCGAGGAGATTGATTGCCTTGATATACTTAACTGTGTAAACAATGGGACCTACAAAGATAAAAGAACCGAGGACGTTCCAAAGCCAGAATGTGCTTGCGTTGAAGTTGTAGTCAATGCCACGACGTCTGAGTTCGTCGCCCATACGCTCGGAAATCTGATGGAACCATACAAGACCCCAAATGCCAAGGGTGAGGGGAGCCAGCACAAAGTACACAAGGCAGTAGTGCATGGTTTTTTTGCCGTCGCGTGCGGCAATGATGTTAAGGTCTTCGCCGATAGCGGAGTTTAGGAAGATTGCGTAAATACCACAAGTGATAATGTTCAGCAACAAGAATGTGATGTAATTTCGGTCTGTTTTCAGATTGCGCATGAAATAATACCTCTTTTCGTATTTATTTATATTTTATATACTAAAGGAAATACCGACGATTGTCAATAAAAATTGATATATTTATGTCAGTAATTGACAAAATTGAGGAGATGATGTCGGCTTTGATGATACAGGTGCACAGTAATGTTAATAACAAAAGGAGAAGATGTTGACAACTCAACAAGATGATGATATAATGTGCGATGTTGATACCTCAACAGGGTGCTCGGACGGTGCACTCAATATGAAAGGAGCTTCTTTTATGACACAGCGCTATGCCAGATTTTCATCGGCAATATCGGGAATTAACCAGTATATTCAGAAAATTGAGTCAGACGAGATGAAAAAATATAACCTTCGGGGCTCTTGTGCCCAGTACCTTGTGGCAATTCTCAGCAGCGACGAGGCACTTACGGCCACACGCCTCAGCGAGATTTGCAGAAAGGACAAGGCGGCAGTCTCCAGAGCTGTGGCGGAGATGGAGGAAAAGAACCTTCTGGTGCGCACAGGCAAGGGCGGAAATCGCTATCGCTCACCCCTTGCTCTTACAGAAACAGGAGAGGTAGCCGCAAAGGCAGTAGCAAGCAGAGCCAGCCGCGCGGTGGAGCTTGCAGGCAAGGGCTTCCCCGAAGAGGACAGAGAGCGATTTTATGAGATTCTGGAGCTTCTCTCGGGAAATCTGAAGAATATTTCTCAGAAGGGACTGGATAATTGCCCTGAGGAAAAGTAAAACTTATTATAAACTATTGATTTTGAGAGGTTAAAATGAACACAGAAAACAAAAAAGTCAGAATTATTATTGATTCAGCGGCAGACCTTAAAGAAGAAATAAGGGATAAATTCACAATACTCCCCATGAAGATATGCTTCGGAGATACCGAGTATACTTCAGGTGTGGATATAGACAATACACAGTTTTATGAGAAGCTTATAGAGAGTGACGAGCTTCCCGTCACCAGCCAGATTAAGCCCTTTGATTACAAGGAAGCCTTCGATGAGGCAGAGGCGGCAGGTGAGAGCGTAGTAGTTATCGCCTTATCCTCAAAGCTTTCGGGTACTTATCAGAGCGCTGTTATGGCATCATCGGAGAGCAAAGCAGAGGTCTATGTGGTAGACAGTCTGAACGTTGCCATAGGTATCGGCATACTTGCGGAATATGCTCTTGAGCTTAAGGAAAAGGGTATGAGTGCCAAGGATATTGCTGATGCACTTGAAAAGGAGAAGGGTCGTGTCCGCGTGGTTGCACTTCTCAACACTCTTGAATATCTGAAAAAAGGCGGAAGAATCTCCCGTGCCACAGCCTTTGCAGGAGAGCTTATGTCCATAAAGCCCGTTGTGGCAATCAGTGACGGCGAGGTAAAGATGCTGGGTAAAGCCAGAGGTTCCCGACAGGGTAACAACCTGCTGGTGAAGGAAATAGAAGCGGCAGGCGGTGTGGATTTCAAAAAGCCTCTGCTTTTGGGATACGCAGGACTCTCTGATGCTATGCTGGACAAATATGTGGAGGACAGCCATGAGCTGTGGGAGCCTTACGGCAAAAGACCCGAAAAGTCAATTATAGGCAGTGTAGTGGGAACCCACATCGGCCCCGGTGCCATTGCTGTGGCATTCTTCTCCAAAGAGGCTTAATCCCTTGGATTAGTGAGTGGTTAACCGTAGTTTCTGCGCGGATTGACGGGTATACTTCTTTTGTGGCAATATAGTAGTAAAAACGTCATAAAAATCCAAATATATTGATAAAAAAGGTTTACAAACCACAATATGTATGGTAATATTTTAATGTATTATGGAGTCTTATGACTCTGCCGTAAGAGGAGGAGCCGCTATGGGTTTGTCCAGAAGTAAGATAGAAGGATATATGATTCCTGCGGTCAAGGGTAAATATTACGAGAAAACGGTGGTTGATGCATTCCTTCAGGATGTTGCAACGGATGCTGATGACACCCTGCTGGAGCTTGCCGAGTGCAAAAAGCGAATCCGTGAACTTGAGAAGCGTGAGGAGTCTATTGCTCAGGCTCTGATTATTGTCAAGCAGCTCTCGGAGCAGATAGTATCCAAGGCAAAAGCTGAAGCCGAGAAGATTATTATGGAGAGCACCGCCAAGCAGATGGAGGCGGAGCAGGAGGTTGCACGACTGGAGAAGCTCCGTGACACCTATCGTGATGAGCTTGAAGCTCAGGTGAAGTCTATGATGACCGATATTCTGAACAGAGTCAGAAGCGAGGAAAATAAATAATTGCGTATAATTGAAACCGCAGTTTCCGGGAGGGGACTGCGGTTTTTTGAATATATATCCGCTATCTGTCAATAATATAGCCGGTGATGATAAATGGAAGATAAAGAAAGAGAAAAAACAACTGCGGATTTTTTTATTGCCGTGACAGAGAATGAGCGGGCAATAAATGATTTTGCTACAGCAGGTATCTCGGGCCAGCAGATGCTTCTTGCAAAAATGCGGGATGACGCTGCCGAGGAGAAGAGAAGACGAGAGTAAAGAGGAGCGGTCTGTGCATCTGTGTACAGGCCGCTTCCGATGTTCTCAAAAAATTCGGAGTCAAAAGGTATTTTCAACACTTACAGTACATTTACCGGAGAAAAAGCGAATGGCGGGAAGAAGAAAAATCTGCATCGAAAATTGCGGAATTAGAAATATAAGAGAGAAATTTGCATAATTTGAAAAGAAAAACTGCATTTTCAAAAAATAAACTGCCTTAAAAAGGGGAAAATGACTTGAAATATTGCAATATTATATGTTATAATAATCATTAATATAGCGGAGGTATATGTTTTCAAAAAGAAACATACCGTTTACAGTTTGTTGGTTATTATTTCCATATTTTTGTTTTACAATTAAAAGCAGCAGATTCTTAATTAATTATTGATATACAGAAAGGCAGTGATTATCTTGACACCCAAATATAACTCCTACTCACAGAATTCTCCTGTTATAGAACAACTGTGTGCCAAGTGCGTCGAAAATTCACGCATCGACGCTGACCTTTATGCCAAATTCGACGTAAAGAGAGGCCTCCGTGACTTAAACGGAAAAGGTGTTCTCACAGGTCTTACCGAAATTTCCGAAATCCGTCAGAACAAGATTGTGAACGGTGAGGCTGTGCCCACCGATGGAAAACTCTTTTACAGAGGCATCAATGTCAACGACCTGATTACAGGCTTCGTAAATGACGGCAGATTCGGCTTTGAGGAGACAATCTACCTTCTTTTCTTCGGTGAGCTTCCCACAGAGCTGGAACTCAAGAATTTCAAGAAGCTTCTGGCATCTTATCGCACACTTCCCAAAAACTTTGTCCGCGATGTTGTAATGAAGGCACCCTCGGGGGATATGATGAACACTCTGGCACGAAGTGTCCTGACACTCTATTGCTACGACACCAACGCCAACGATATTTCTCACGACAACGTGCTCAGACAGTGTCTGCAGCTTATTTCCGTATTTCCTCTGCTTTCGGTTTACGGTTATCATGCATATAATCATTATCACAAGGGTGAGAGTCTCTTTATCCACAATCCCGACAAGAAGCTCTCCACCGCAGAGAACATCCTTATGATGCTCCGTCCCGACAAGCAGTATACAGCTCTCGAGGCACAGGTTCTGGATATCGCGCTGGTGCTCCACGCAGAGCACGGCGGTGGTAATAACTCTACCTTCACCACAAGAGTTGTCACATCCTCGGGTACTGATACATATTCCGCTATTGCGGCGGCACTTTCATCTCTGAAGGGACCCAAGCACGGCGGTGCAAATGCCAAGGTTGTCGGTATGTTCAACGAGATGAAGAAGGTTGTCAAGGACTGGACCGATGAGGAAGAAGTCAAGGTTTACCTCAGAAAGCTTCTGCATAAGGAAGCTTATGACAACGCAGGTCTCATCTATGGTATGGGTCACGCAGTATACTCCATATCCGACCCCAGAGCAAAGGTGTTCAAGGGCTATGTTGATATGCTGGCTCATGAGAAGGGCCTTGATAAAGAATTTGCCCTTTACTCTCTGGTCGAGAAGCTTGCACCCGAGGTTATTGCGGAGGAGAAGCGTATCTACAAGGGCGTTTCCGCAAACGTTGACTTCTACAGCGGCTTTGTGTATTCCATGCTGGGTCTTCCCATGGAGCTCTATACACCTCTCTTTGCTATTGCCAGAATTGCAGGTTGGTCTGCTCACCGTATGGAGGAACTCATCAATGCAGGTAAGATTATCCGTCCTGCATATATGAGTGTTGCCGAGGAGAGAGAGTACAAGGCTCTTGCAGAGAGATAAGGCTATGATTAAAGGTTTGATTTTTGATATGGACGGACTGCTCATTGATACCGAGCAGTTGTCATACAAGGCATTGGTCCGTGACTGCAAGGAGCGAGGGTTTGAGCTTACAATGGAGCAGTTTCTCTCCATCCGCAGTTTGTCCATACCCAAATGCGAGGAAAAATTCAAGGGATATTTCGGGGAGGATTTCGATTTTACCGATTCCTTTGAGAAGCATTTTTTATATATGAGGGAGCATATAGATAAGTATGGTGTGCCTATGAAGAAGGGTGCGGATACCATACTTAAATATGCATCCGAAAAGGGGCTTAGGATAGCCCTTGCCACCAGCACACCCCTTGATATTGCCGAGGAGTATCTCAGCTCTCTGGGGCTCTGGGAGTATTTCCACGAGGTGCAGAGTGCCGCGGATATCAAGAACGGCAAGCCTGCTCCTGATGTGTATCTGGCGGCGGCAAAGCTCCTGGGACTTCCTCCTTCGGAATGTATGGCGTTTGAGGACTCTCCCAACGGAGTACGCAGTGCCTCTTCTGCAGGATGCATCACCGTTATGGTGCCTGATTTGTCCCGTGCAGATGAGGAACTGGAGGCATTGATTTACAGAGAGATAGACGACCTCTCTGAGGCAATAGGACTTATAGAAGAATACAGGGAATGATAAAGTATCAAATTTTGCGGAGGCAATATGACCGATATCATTTCCGGACTGAATGGTTATCTGTGGGGTTTCCCGATGATAACCTTTTTGTTTTTTACCCATCTTTTTTTCTCGGCATACACAAAGGGAATTCAGCGAAAGTTTCTTTTGGGAATAAAACTTTCTTTCACAAGCCCCAAGGGGGACTGCGGCAGTATAAGTCCATTCACTGCTCTGGCGACAACCCTTGCCTCTACTCTGGGGACAGGGAACATAATCGGTGTTGCCACGGCAGTTTCTCTGGGGGGCCCCGGAGCGGTATTCTGGTGCTGGATAACGGGAGTGCTCGGGATGGCAACCCAGTATGCAGAGGTGTTGCTATCCGTAAAATTCCGACAAAAAACCGCCCCGAAAGAATATCTGGGCGGTCCTGCTTATGTAATAAGAAAGGGAGTGGGGAGCAGGTGGCTTTCCTGTTTTTATGCAATGGTGGCGGCGGTGTCGGTGTGGATTACAGGTTCAGTAATCCAGTCCAATGCCATCGGCACGGTTATGGCAGATACCATTAGTCCAAAAGCACAGACGGGGAAAAACATTATGCTTCTGACGGTGGGTATTTTGACAGCAATACTCACCGCGTTGGTTATATTCGGCGGGCTTTCTTTTGTGGGTAGTGTGTGTCGGATAATGGTACCTTTTATGGGGCTTGTCTATATTGCAAGCTGTATTGTTATTCTGTATATAAACCGCAATGTGTTGGCAGATTCCATTGTGCTGATAATCAGGAGTGCTTTTTCATCTCAGAGTGTCGGTGGTGGGTTTGTGGGTTCCACCATTCTTACCGCTGCACGATACGGCGTAGCAAGGGGGCTTTTTTCCAACGAAGCGGGAGTGGGTACCTCCGCCATAGTGCCTGCCTCTGCCAATACCCCTAATCCCGTCAGACAAGGGCTTGTCAGTATGACTGCGACCTTCTGGGATACTGTAGTTATGTGTCTGATGACCGGTCTTGTGATTGTCAGCTCCGTAATCTCCTCTGAGTCTGAGGCTCTTTTGGACGGAGGAGAATTATGTGCTCTGGCATTTTCGAAGATACCCGTCATAGGGGGAGGAATACTCCTTTTCTCAATGGTGGTTTTTGCCTTTTCCACCATAGTGGGAATGTCACCCGTGGGAGTAAACTCTGTGGAATTCTTGTTTGGAAGGGCAGCAAGGAAACCCTATCTTTTGCTGTGGACAGCAGGAGTTTTTGCGGCGCCTCTAATTCCTCTGGATGCGGTATGGGAACTCGCCGATATCTTTAATGCCCTGCTGATTATCCCCAATGTTTGTTCACTCTTGGTTCTGGCAAAAATCGTGAAGAGCGAAACACATAAATTCATAAAAACTCCCGATAGCTTTTCAGAAACATAGAAAAACGCCCGATGCTTTCGCACCGGGCGCAGTTTTTTGCTGTGGGATTAAACGAAGTATACGTCCATCTCTTTCTCTTCACCGTCAGCAACGTAATATGCCTTGCTCTCTTCGGGTTTAACATATACAGTGATCTTCTTTGCTGGGGTGCCGTTTGCCTTCTTAACGTTCTTTGTGATTTCATCAACAGAAACCTGAACGCCGCCAAACTCGATGAACATCTCAACCTTAGTGGTTGTCTTCTTTGCTGCGGGCTTCTTAGCAGCAGTCTTTGTCTCGGTAGCCTTTACCTCAGTAGCCTTTGTTTCTGCAACCTTTGTCTCTGCCTTAGCAGCAGTCTTCTTGGTAGCAGTCTTTGCTGTCTTTGCAGCAGTTGTCTTTTTCTCTGCCATAATAATATACCTCTTTCAAAATAATCATCGGGAAACAAGCGCACTTCGCTTTATCCTTATTATATCTATATGCAAAATTATTGTCAAAGGAGTTTGTGCAATTTCGGCTAATACGATAAAAAATGATGATACAAAAATCGAGAATATAGTAATTGAGAACATAAATACAGCAGTATTTTTGTAGTATTTAACGGATAAAGAGAGAAGCGAACACAAAAATCAGAAACGACAGGATACATCAATACTAATAATTGGCAATTCAAAACAAAAAATCCCGGGAGAAAAACATAATATATGTGCTTGTAAAGCTCATCACCGCTATGCTATAATTATTATGTATTTTATTCCAATATGCTGACAGGAGGTGGGCAGATGGAGAGAATCATCCTTGCTTCGCAGTCCCCGAGAAGGCGCGAACTTATAAAACTTATTTCCGATAATGTGATTTGCGTTTCTGCAAAGGACGAGGAGCTTGTGCCTGAAGGGATGGCTCCTGCAGATATCCCCGCCCATCTGGCACTGTTAAAAGCACGGAGTGTAAGGAATGACTATCCCAACGATATCATTATCGGCAGCGATACAGTAGTGATATATGAGGACAGCTTGCTTCTGAAACCTACGGACAAAGAGGATGCTTTGAGGATGCTCACTTTTCTTGGCGGCAAAACCCATCGCGTTATCACAGGCTGCGCCATTATAAAGGGAGAGAGGGAATTAACCTTTTCTGAGGAAACTCAGGTGGAGTTCTATCCTCTGAGCGAAAGAGATATCCTTGGCTATATCGAGACCGGCGAACCTATGGACAAAGCAGGTGCCTACGGAATTCAGGGCAGGGGTTCACTGCTTGTAAAAGGAATCAAGGGTGACTACTTCAATGTTGTGGGTCTCCCTGTGGCATCTCTTAAAAGATACCTTGATAAATTTATGGAAAACGAATAAGGACAGGTGGGAACGGTATGAAGCATATCTTTATAATTAACCCAGCGGCTGGCAAGGTTAACCGCACCGAAGAACTCAGAAGTAAAATCGCAAGCCTTGGTATGGGCAAAGAGGTAGTGGTGCATATTACCGAGGGTGCAGGTGAAGCAGAGCGTATTGCCCGCGCAGAGGCAGAGAAAGGCGAAGAAATGCGCATCTATGCCTGCGGAGGAGACGGTACAGCCAACGAGGTTCTCTCGGGAATTGCAGGCTACAAGAACTGTGCTATGGGGATTGTCCCAATAGGCTCGGGAAATGACTTTATCCGTTCAATGAACGGCTTTAAAAAATCAGACTTTCTTGACCTTGAGCGTATGGTGAGAGGCAAAGATAAGCTCATAGATTTGCTAGAATGCGGCGGAAGGTACGCAATGAATATTTTCTCCGTAGGATTTGACTGCGCTGTGGCAAACAAGGTGGAAAAATTCAAGAAGCTTCCTTTAGTCAGCGGAAGCCTTGCCTACAAAATGTCCATTGTTTACTGTCTTTTTACAGAGCGTAAGCACAAGCTGAAGGTTTGGGTTGACGGAGTCAGACTTGAAGCGGCAGATTTCAAAAAGACCACCCTCCTTGCTATCGGCGGCAACGGCCAGTTTTACGGCGGCGGCATCAAGGCGGCACCTTTTTCTGTTCTTGATGACGGACTGATGGACTTTATCCATGTAGAATCTGTCTCGGTACTGCGATTCCTTTCTCTTCTCGGCAAATACATCAAGGGAGAGCACGTGAACAACCCCAAATATCCCTTCGTCAGATTCAAGAGGTGCAAGCAGATAAGATTCGCATCGGAAAAACCTATGGATGTGAATTTTGACGGCGAAATCTTCGTTATGGAAAACCCTGTAATTAATATTATTCCGGGGTCATTGAGGATAATAGAGCCTGCATAATGAAGAAATTCAACGAAAAACATAAAAACAGGCATAAAAATTCAAATTTTTTATTGACTTAATATAAACAGGTTTGATATAATCAATTTGGATTTGTATATACTTTTACAAAATTCTGATATTTAGGAGATGTAATTATGAAAAAGATTACTCGTATTTCTGCTCTGGTTATGGCTATTCTTATGGCTGTTGGCGCTTTTGCTATGACAGCAGGTGCACAGGGCTTTGTTGAGACAGGCGATGCTGATACAAACGGCACAGTTAACGTTAAGGATGCTACCATTATCCAGAAGTTCTCTGCAGAACTGGCAACACTGGGTGATGAATATGTAGCCGACGTAAACTACGATGATGATGTAAACGTCAAGGACGCAACCGCCGTTCAGAAGTATGTTGCAGGTATGGGCGAGACTATTGAGGAAGCCGCAGGCGTTGACCTTGCAAAGGACCTCGCAATGCCCACAGAACCCCAGAAGGGTGAAGAGAATTCCGCAAACGACTTTATCTATAAGACCCTCAAGGACGGCACAATTAAAATTGTTGCTTACATCGGCACCGACAAGACCGTAACAGTCCCCGAGAAAATCGACGGCAAGGTTGTAACTGCCCTTGGCAAGTGTGCATTCAGCACAGCTCTGGACCTTACCAACATAAATGAGGAAGTTTCCGTTATTGAAACTCTCTGGATTCCCGATACAGTCAAGGAGTTGGGCGACGGTCTTGCTGCATATCAGTATGAGCTCACCGACCTGAGAATCCCTGCTGACACAAAGGTTATTCCCCAGTGTATGGCTCTTGACTGCTATAAGCTCACAAACTTTGTCCTCCCCGAGACAGTTGAGAAGATTTCCTATGCCGCATTTGAGGATTGTCGCAGAATGGCCGCATACACTCTCCCCGAGACTTGCACCGTAATCGAGACTCAGGCTTTCACACGTAACGACAGACTGGTTAATATCAATCTTGATAAGGTTGAGACCATCGGCGAGTGGGCATTCTTCGAGTGCAACAACATTGACGAGACCCTCACTCTCACAAGTGTAAAGACTATGGGCGCACACGCATTCCAGGCTTGCAGAAGCGTGAGAACAATCACTATCGGCGATGGTTGCACAGCTATCTCCGGACATTGCTTCAAGAATATCTTTAAGCTCAGAACAGTAGAACTCCCCGAGACACTTACCTCCATTGGTGAGCTTGCATTTGCAGCTTGTGACAATATCGAGAGCATCAATGTGCCCTCAACCTGCACAGTAGCCGCTGATGCATTTGCAAATGACAGACCCGAGTACTACTGATAAACTTAATCAATAAACAGTCAGTTAATAGCCCGACGCTTTGCGTTGGGCTATTTTTGCAAAAACAAAAGAAATGGGGTATAAAAATGAAAAAGGTAATATCAGCAATTCTTATTACCGCGATGCTTCTGTCCATCCTCGCAATGGGCGGCTGTTCAATTTTTGACAAGTCGGGCGATTTGCCAAAGTTCGAGAAGGGCAAGCTTTTCTATGCGGATGGCTATGTGTTTTACCTGAAGGGTGATGAGGTAGAGTTACTCACTCGCGAAGATGAGGAGGGCGATTCTGATGTCAATATTCCCCTCCGTTCGCAGGGTAGTTATGATACCTTCACCGATGGCAAGGTTATTTATTATGCATCACCGAATGATACCGTAAATGTTTACAAGGATTTCGACAACGGTAATTTCAAGACAGATGAGATTCTGGACGATGATGACCTTTATGATCTTTTCGATATGAACGAGGATGCTTTTTTTCCTTCGGATATGATGAGCTGCTGGCAGGTAGTGGGTGACAAAGCGTATTTTGTTGTACTTCCCGGCAAGGAATACATAAATCTGGGTTCGGAACAATTCTATAACATCGGCTGGATTTCTCTTGATGGCAAAGATGGTGAACTCTTTGATGTAGCTGCCAGCTCCTTTGCGGTGGCTGATAACAGAATTTATTATTTCAGCAACGGCTATGACGGCGGCAACCTTGACTTTGAGGGCGACCGCGGACTTTACAGTATGAATCTGAACGGTGATGACCGTGAAGAAATTTACGTTGATGAGTATAATGCTGACTATTATGGCAGAGACTATGCCTTTGCTAACCAGATGAAGGCAGTGGGAAAATATATCTACTTTATTGATAGTTCCGAAAAGGGCGAAAACCGAGTTGCTCGTCTTGACACAAAAACCAACGATGTTGAGCATATCACCGAAAAAGGCGCATTCAGCTTTGCTGTTGACGAAAAAGGCAAGAAAGTTTACTATGCAGAGGGTGAAAGCGGAAGAATCATTCTGGAAGCAAGAGACTTCCGTGTTGCCGATATCGACGGCAAAGACGATGAGAAGCTTTTTGAGATGAAGGCTGATTCAGGCTTTAATAACTGTCTGCTTTTCTGCGACGGCGGCTATCTCTATATCAGCAGCTACAATACCAGAGAATCTTTCGGCAGACGTCCCGAGGAAGACAAACCTGCGAAAATTGCCGCAAGATATCACCTCGGAAAAGATGAGATGGAAGTGCTCTTCGGATATCTTGAAGAAGAATTGGTTATGGAAAAAATTCCAGGTCCCGGAGGCATCCGAGCTGTGGAAAAAATTATTGACAGAGAATTCTTTACATACTGGGAAGAGGATGACTCCATCATCGACTGAAATGTCGTAATATAAACACTAAAAGCCGCCATCTTGGCGGCTTTATGTTTATCACTTTTTCCTGCATATTCCCCCGATTATTTAATTTACTTTATAAGGAAACTGTAGTATAATCTAATCGGTAAAACCTGAACTTGTGGAGGATACATTAAATATGCAAAGAATAGATAAAATAATATCCGACCATACATATTACACAAGAAAAGAAATAAAGAAGATGATTTCTCAGGGTGCGGTCTATGTAAATGGAGAAGAGGTAAAAAGACCTGAGAGTAAATATGATGAGAATAATGTAGCTCTGACAATAAACGGAAAAGAAATAGAGATTAAAAAGCATCTGTATTTACTGCTTAATAAACCCAAAGGTTATGTGTCCGCAACAGAAGATGGCGCTCAAAAGACAGTATTGGACCTGATTCCGACAGAATATAAATACAGAGATTTATTTCCTGCGGGACGACTTGATAAAGATACCACAGGGTTAATGCTGATAACTGATGACGGAGAATTTGCACACAATATTTTATCTCCAAGAAAACATGTACCCAAAGAATATGAAGTTACCCTGGATATTCCCGTCACTTTGGCTATGGTAGAGGAGTTCAAAAACGGTGTGAATCTGAACGATGGGGAGTGCAAGACCGCTGATTTGGAAATAACAGGAGAGTGCACGGCGAAGGTAACCATCACAGAAGGAAGGTATCATCAGATAAAAAGAATGTTCGGTTGCTTTGGCGCTAAAGTTTTGGAGCTTAACAGAATTCGTATGGGTAATCTGTATCTGCCGAAAGGATTAAAGCTTGGCGAAGTAAAAGAAGCAACTCAAGACGAACTGCAAAAAATACAGGAGAGAAAATGAAAAGAATTTGACGGAGGAAACCTTGATGATTGGCAGTACCGTTAGAGTGATCGTTGATAGACCACTTGGAACTTTCCACCCAAAGCATAAGGACATCTGTTATTCTGTTAACTATGGATATATTCCCGATGTTCTGGCACCCGATGGAGAAGAACAGGACGCATACATTTTAGGTGTCGATAAACCTGTCAAGGAATTCGTTGGGAGAGTTATCGCAATCATTCACAGATTTGACGATGTAGAGGATAAATGGGTTGTAGCACCGGAAGGAGCGTCCTTTGCAAAAGATGAAATTATGCGGCAGGTTGCATTTCAAGAACAATACTTTCGTACAGAAATCAGAATGTAAATTTCCGATTTGTAAAACTAATAAAAGCTATGAGGGAAAAACTCTCATAGCTTTTTATGCTTTATTGAGATAGGTGCATCCTGCCCTCATGGTCGGTGGTGTAGTCGCCCTTGGGGAGAAGTTCGGATATTGGCACAAATTCATAGCCCTCTGCTCTTACGGCATCAATAATCATCGGCAGAGCCTCGGGGGTGTTCTTTGCTCCATTGTGCATCAGAATGATACTGCCCGGTGTGAGCTTCCTTGTTATCCTCTCCACCATCTGCTGTGGGGTGGGGTCCTTCCAGTCAAGAGAATCACCATTAGATACAAAAGTAAAGAAGTTTGATTTGATAATTTACTTTATAGGATAAGTATAGTATAATCTAACCGATAAACTGGAAATTGTGGAGGGATAGTATGCGATATAGTGAAAATACAGCAAAATACAGATTTCGTGATACTGATGACACAGGTTGGGATGAATATGATATTGAGGGAGAGGACTATCGCGAGTTGATAGATACTTGCTGTCAATATTGTTCGATTGTTTCATTTGATATATATCCACAATACGAAGATGCGGAATATCTAATTCAAATACAAAAATACATGATAAAGCGTGAGGATACATATAGAGTGGTTTCCGAAGAATTCGGAAGTTATATAACAGGAACGGATAAGCGATATTATAGAGTTTGCTCGGAGATGAGCGACTTGTTGAAAAAGGAAAAGAATATATTTTCTTGGCTTTGGGAAGAAAATAATCCGTTTCATTTTGAAAATCTGACTTTCTACAGGGAAGATGGAACTGTATTCTTTGAATCCATAACACACGAAGGAGAATGTTATCTTTATGCTAAAGAAACAGAGGATGTAAGCAAAATCGTATCGAATCAACTTTGGGAGAAAAATCCGAAACCGCCGTTACAGTTTGATTTAACCCCCAAAAATGAGGAATGGGTTTTGGAGTATAATAAAGAGCTTGAACGTGTAAGAATCGAAAAATACAATCAGGATTTGAAATTAGCTAAAGAAAAGCTTGAGACCACAGACTGCTGGAATAAACTCGCCTTACAAAGCTGCCCTGATATAATGAAAATTGCTGACAAATTCGGCTTCCACATTGACAAGGTAATTGATGATATTTTTGCGTTGCAATATTGATATTAGGATATCAGAAAATCCCAATTTGTAAAACTAATAAAAGCTATGAGAGTTTTTTCTCACTATCATAGCTTTTTATACTTTATTGAGATAAGTGCATCCTGCCTTCGTGGTCGGTGGTGTAGTTGCCCTTGGGCAGGAGTTCGGAGATAGGTACAAATTCATAGCCCTCGGCTCGTACTGCATCAATTATCAGCGGCAGAGCCTCGGGGGTGTTCTTTGCTCCATTGTGCATCAGGATGATACTGCCCGGTGTGAGCTTCGCTGTTATCCTTTCCACCATCTGCTGTGGGGTGGGGTCCTTCCAGTCAAGCGAGTCACTACTTGATACAAAAGTAAAGAAGTTTGATTTGATAATTTACTTTATAGGATAAGTATAGTATAATCTAAC
>JAFQNJ010000002.1 GCA_017395925.1 Ruminococcus sp.
TAATGGCCTTTTAACGATACCCCTATAATTAAACGATAGGTTTATTGTTTTTACCGGCAAAGGCATAAAACAGCATAAATAATCACAGCAAAAAAGCGTTGCGGATGAGGGGAGATGTCAATTAAATCCTTCAAACTGCAACGCTTGTATTTTATTCCTGATTATTTACTTATCTTTTCGCAATAATTTAACGATAAAACGACGAAACCGCTATTGACACGATTGTATCAACAGCGGTATCTGATTTGGTTGCTTCGGTGCGATTTGAACCAACGTGTTTTTCAGAGAAAATCACTCTTTATCTTTAACTCGGTAACTGTTCAGACGTCGCCCCTCTTGCGGTACCCGAAAAAATCTTCGGGTGCTTTCGCACTCGTCCTTGATTTTTTCGACCGCTGCGCCAAACCGCCCTCCCTGCATCCGCCCCCGGCGGCGGTCGGGCGCTTTCCCCATCGAGCTACGCTCGTCGGACTCACAATCTGAAAGGGACAGATTAAAACCCCATAGCAAAAGAAAACTCCCACACCAATTGGTGTGGGAGTTTTTCCTTGGTTGCGGAGGAAGGATTTGAACCAACGACCTCCGGGTTATGAGCCCGACGAGCTAACCAGGCTGCTCTACTCCGCGATATATAATTGTGTGCTGTTTCATCAGCGGATATTATACTAACATTTTTATATGGATTTGTCAAGAGGCTGATGAAGATTTTTTGAGATGAAGATATTTCGGCGTCGGAAGCAAGCCGATAACTTGCTTTGCCTATATACTTATTATATTGCATTTTGGGGAATTTATGCTATAATATATGATGTATAATTATTTTACTTTAAGGAGTGTAAGCTATGTGTGATAAGAAAACCTTTTACATCACAACACCGATTTATTATCCTTCCGGAAATCCACATATAGGCCACTGCTATACTACGGTTGCCTGCGATTCCATTGCCAGATACAAGCGAATGCAGGGTTATGACGTAATGTTCCTCACCGGTACCGATGAGCACGGTCAGAAAATTGAGGAGAAGGCTCGCGACAAGGGCATTACTCCCAAGCAGTATGTTGACGAAATCGTAGAGATTTTCAAGAAACTCTGGGACTATATGAACATCAACTACGACAGATATATCCGCACCACCGACGACTATCACGTTGAGACGGTGCAGAAGATTTTTAAGGAGCTCTATGACAGAGGCTATATCTACAAGGGTGAGTATTCAGGCAAGTACTGTACTCCCTGCGAAAGCTTCTGGACCGAGAGCCAGCTTGTTGACGGCAAATGTCCCGAGTGCGGCAGAGAGGTTATCGAGGCTAAGGAGGAGGCATATTTCTTCAGAATGTCCGACTTTGCCGAGAGAATTGAAAAGCTCCTTACCGAGACCGATTTTCTCCAGCCGGGAACCCGTGCAGTTGAGCTTGTAAACAACTTCATCAAACCCGGTCTTGAGGACCTTTGTGTGTCCAGAACCAGCTTTACCTGGGGTGTGCCCGTTACCTTTGATGAGAAGCACGTTGTATATGTATGGATTGATGCTCTTTCCAACTATATCTCTGCTCTGGGCTATGAGAACGGAGCATTTGATGACTACGATAAGTACTGGCCTGCAGATACTCACATGGTAGCAAAGGATATTATGCGTTTCCATGCTATTATCTGGCCTGCAATGCTCATGGCACTTGACCTGCCCCTGCCCCGTCATCTGGCTGTTCACGGCTGGATTACCTTCAACGGACAGAAGATGAGTAAGTCACTTGGCAATGTTGTTGACCCCTTTGTTCTTGGCGAACGCTACGGTGCAGATGCTATCCGTTATCATATCCTCAGAGAGATGGCTCTTGGCGCAGACAGCTCCTTCTCCAATGAGATTATGATTAACCGCATCAACTCTGACCTTGCCAACGGTCTCGGAAACCTTGTTTCCCGTACTGTTGCGATGATAGACAAATACTTCGGCGGCACTCTCCCCACAGAGAGGGAGGCAGGCGAGTTTGACGACGACCTCATAAATACCTCTTTGGCTCTGAAGAGTGCAGTTGACGGATATATCGAGAAGACCCAGATTAACAATGCTCTGGCAGAGATTTTCAAGGTTGTCTCCCGTGCTAACAAGTACATTGACGAGACAACTCCTTGGGTGCTGGGCAAAGACGAGACCAAACGTGCCCGCCTTGCCACAGTTCTCTACAATCTTCTGGAGAGTGTGCGTATTGCTTCCACACTTCTTTCAGCATTTATGCCCACCACAATGCCCAAGGTATTTGAGCAGATTGGTGCCGCAGCGTGTGCAACCTATGAGAATGCCGACAAGTGGAATGTTCTGCCCCTTGATGTTACAGTCAAGAGAGGCGAAGTACTCTTCCCCAGAATCGACGTTGATAAGGAAATTGAAGAGCTCAACGCAATTATCGAGGAGAATGTGAAGAAGGCTCAGGCGGCTGAAAACAAGGAGAAGGTTGACTACACAGGTATTGCGAAAATCGGAATTGAGGACTTCGCAAAGGTTGACCTGCGAGTTGCCCAGATTGTGGAGTGTGAGCCTGTTAAGAAGGCAAAGAAGCTTCTGAAACTCACCCTGAATGACGGCAGCGGCGAAGCTCGCACAGTTGCATCGGGTATTGCCCTTTACTACAAGCCCGACGAACTTATCGGCAAAAAAGTTATCCTTGTGCAGAATCTCAGTCCTGCAACACTCTGCGGTGTTGAGAGCCATGGAATGATTCTTGCCGCTGACACCGATGATACTGTTAAGGTTATCTTCGTTGACGGTATGGAAAACGGCGCAAAGATTCACTGATTTACAAAGATTATGAGTGAATTTTACAATATATTTGATGCTCACGCCCATTACGACGATGAGAAATTTTCCGAGGACAGGGAAGAGGTAATCGCCTCCCTTTCGGAGAATGGAGTCTGCGGTGTAGTGAATGCTTCCGTTGATATTCCTACCTCGGAGAGGGTAATTGAGTACACCAAAAAATATCCCATATTCTATGGCGCGGTGGGTATTCACCCCGAGAATATTGAGGGACTTCCCGAGGATTATCTTGAGAAGCTGGCAAAATATTACACCGAAAACGAAAAGATTGTGGCTATCGGTGAGATAGGTCTTGACTACTACTGGGATATCCCAAAGGAGCCTCAGCAGAAGATTTTTGCAGAGCAGCTCGCCCTTGTGAATGACCTCGGCGCTCCTGTTGTAATTCACGACAGAGAGGCTCACGGAGATACTCTTGAGTTTCTGAGGAAGTACAGACCAAAGTCGGCGCTTCTTCATTGCTATTCGGGCAGTGCGGAGTTCCTCAAGGAGATACTGCGGCTTGACTGCTATATAAGCCTCGGCGGTACCGTAACCTTCAAGAATGCAAGGCACTCCGTTGAGGTGGCAGAGGCGGTCCCTCTTCAAAGACTTCTTCTGGAGACGGATGCGCCATACCTCTCTCCCGTACCTTTCAGAGGAAAGCGAAACAGAAGCGACTACATCATCTATGCGGCGCAGAAAATTGCAGAAATCAGAGGTATGAAAACTCAGGAGATTCTTGACATCACCTTTGAGAATGCAAAAAGATTTTACAGAATCTAAAGAGAATACAGTATAAAAAGAGCAGGTGCTGATTTGAGTCAGCACCTGCATTTTGTGTTTTATCAGAGTTCTTTTATGTATTCCACTATCTCGTCGAATTTCATAGAGTGGCTGGCTTTTACCAGTACGGTGTCGCCGATGGTGAGCATCTCGTAAAGCTCAAGCTTTGCCTCCTCCAAAGTTTCGAACCATTCGCAGTCGATATGGGGCCTTGCCTCTTTATAAATATCAAGGGAGAGGGGACCTACACAGATGAGCAGGTCGAGATTTTTCTCCACCGCGAATCTGCCGATTTCCCTATGGAGTTCTGCTTCGTTTTCGCCAAGCTCTTTCATATCGCCCACGATGGCAACGCGTCTGCCCTCAAAGCCTGCCAGAGTGTCCATAGAAGCCTTCATTGAGACGGGGTTTGCGTTGTAGCAGTCGTCAATAATGGTGAGGTTCGGGGTTTTGATAATATTCTGTCGGCTGCCTGCAGGCTTGTAAGAGGCAAGGCCTCTTGCAATTTCCTCATCGGTAAGTCCGAAGTGTTTTGCCACCGCGGTGGCACAGAGTGCATTTGTCACCATGTGCTTACCCAGAGCGCAGACGTATGCATCAAACTCGTTGCCCCCGTAGCAGATGGTGAAATCTGTTCTGTCTGAGTTGTTGCTCTTTATGTTCTTTGCGGTGTACTCAGAGTTTTCGTCCAGTCCGAAGAAAACGGGAGCCTTTCCGTTTACAGCTTCTATTTCACGAAGTTTTGCATCGTCTCCCGAGAGGAAAACTTTGCCCTCGCCATTTATGAAGTCAAACATCTCGGTTTTGGCTTTTTTGACACCGTCAAGGTCTTTGAGATTCTCCAGATGGCAGGAGCCCACATTGGTGAGTACGCAAACATCAGGACGCACCATAGAGGCAAGGAGACTCATCTCTCCGAAATCGGAAATTCCCATTTCTACAACCGCAATTTCGTGGCTGTCTTCCAGAGTGAATAGGGTAATGGGAACACCAAGGTCGTTGTTGAAGTTACCCTGAGTTTTCATCACGCTGTACTTTTCTGAGAGTACGGCTGCTATCATTTCTTTGGTGGTGGTTTTGCCAACGCTGCCGGAAATTCCGATAAAGGGAATGTCAAACTTCTGTCTGTAAGCGGCAGCGATTTTTATGAGAGCTTCCTTTGTGCTTTTAACCAGAATGTGAGGAGAGTTGTCCGTGGGGGTCTTCTCGCAGATGGAGCAAAGGGTTCCCAGCTCGATACAGCGGGGGATAAAGTTGTGACCGTCCACCCGCTCGCCCTCAATAGCCGCAAAGATGCAGTCTTTTTTAATTTTTCTGCTGTCGGTGGTGATGTGGGAAATCTCTCTGCCAAGAATATCCTTTTCGCCGAAGAACTGTCCGCCGGAGGCTTCGAGGACTTCGTTTACTGTAAAGCTTTTCATAGTTTTATTTACTCCTCAATGCCGTATTTCCTGAGGGACAAATCTACAATGGTGTCACACAGCCGGGGGTAGGATATGCCCACCGCCTGAGCCTCCTGAGGCAGAAGACTTGTGGGGGTCATACCGGGGAGGGTGTTTGCCTCGATACAGTAGAACCTGCCGTCCTCGGTGAGAATAAAGTCGATTCTGGAATATACCTCAAGGGACAAAGCACGGAAGGCTTTTTCTGCCTCCTGCTGAATGGATTTTGTCACATCCTCATCAATAGGTGCGGGGCAGACTTCCTCTGCGGCACCGCTCTGATATTTGTTCTTGTAATCGTAGAATCCCACCTTGGGGATAATCTCGATAATGGGCAGAGCCTTGCCGTCGATGATGCCCACGGAGAGCTCTCTGCCTTTGATGAACTCCTCCACCAGTACCTCGCTGTCATAGCGAAAAGCAAGGGATAGTGCATCCTCGTATTCTAAAGGGGAGTTAACAATGGAAACTCCGACACTGGAGCCGCCGGAGCAAGGCTTTACAACGCAGGGGAAATGCTCCCAGAGAGCACACTTGCCGCATTTGTAATCCTTCTCGGTATAGGCTTTGCCCTGAGGAGTGCTGACACCTTCGGTGAGGAAAATGGATTTTGCCACACGCTTGTTCATGGATACGGCACTTGAAAAGTATCCTGCACCTGTGTATCTGATTCCCATAAGGTCAAAGAGTGCCTGCAGCTGACCGTTTTCGCCTTCACCGCCGTGAAGTGCAAGGAAGGTGATATCCGCCGCGGAGCAGATATCAAGAACGTGCTCGCCCACAAATCTGTGGGATTTGTCCACACGCATCTCCTTGATTTTCTGAAGGTCGGGCACCTCACCTTTTACGGTGGCGGCACTTTCGAATTCATACCCCTCCTCAAAGAGGGCATCTATGTCACAGATATCCTGCTCGTAGCCCATAAACACATCAATAAGCACAACCTTGTGGCCTTGGGTGCGAAGGGCGGCGGCTATTCTTTTTCCTGAGGAAAGGGACACATCTCGTTCCGAGCTGAGTCCTCCTGACAGTACTGCTATTTTCATATCTTATTCTCCAATAATTTTGATGAGTGCGTGTTTTCTGCGGAGTCCGTCGAACTCATAGTAAAAAATCTGCTCCCATGTGCCGAAGTCAAGGCGTCCGTCGGTAATGGCACAGACAGCCTCTCTGCCCATAATAGTTCTCTTTAAGTGGGCATCGGCATTGTCCTCAAAGCCGTTGTGGTCATACTGGGAGTAGGGCTTTTCGGGGGCAAGCTTCTCAAGCCACCTCTCCAAATCTCTGTGAAGGCCCGACTCGTCGTCATTTATAAAAACCGAGGCGGTGATGTTCATGGCATTAATAAGGACAAGACCTTCCTTTATACCGCTTTCGTCAATGGCGGACTGAACATCCCTTGTGATATTCACAAGACCGCGTCTTTTAGGGACATTGAACCAGAGTTCTTTTCTGAAACTTTTCATTTTGCTACCTCTTAAAACATATAGCCTGCGTGACCCCAGTTTTCGGTTTCCTCAAATTTTACGTAGATTCTGTCGGGAGAGATAAGAAGCTCCTCCGAGATAATATTGCAGAGTTCTGCGGTGAGCTTCTCGTAGGATGCTCTGGGGGCTGTGTGGAGGATGCTTACATCCAGAAAGGCAGCCTCTCCGTTTTGGTTGCCTGCAAACCACATTCTCTGCTTATCCTCAAAGTTAAGCATCAGGTAAGCCTCGGGCTTGCCGATAAGTGCCAGAGCCTTGCCAAAACGTTCTTTAAGTACAGTTTCCTTTTCTTTTGAGATTTCGGTTGTTACTTTAGTATTGATAAAAGGCATAATATCTCCTCCTTGAAAATCTTATATATCAAAGATTATATCATTATATACCGTAAAGTGCAAGAAAAAAGCAAAACCTTGGCAATATAAAATGCCGTAGATTAATAGTTGATAGGAATAAGTGATATTGAATAAGGTTATTAATCTGAAAACAGAGATTATTCAACCTTTATCGGTTACAAAAATTAATACATCAGATAAAAAATATTGCGTTGAGGTTGTGAGGATGTTATACTAAAGTCAGTACCTTTATTTAGGAGGTTTTTTGTATGAAAAAATGCTTGAAAGCTATACTTGCATTTGTGCTGTGTGTGACACTCGTAGTGTGCTCCATACCTGCATTTGATGCAAATAACGAGAAGTTCTATATGGAGCTTGCTGACGCAGACGCGCTCTACGAGATGTATCTGAATCCCAATGAGCAGACTGTGTCCGAGTACCCGAATGGTGCTATGATTATTCCTGTCACAGCGGCAGATCTGGAGATGAAGAATCTCTATGCCGTTGATATTCTGCGACAGGGCGGAACCGCAGACGAGGTATCAATTACCCTGAAGACCATTGACCTCTCGGCGGCATACGGCACAGACTATGAAATTTTCGAAACAAACCGCGTTGTAGAATCTCCTGTTAAGGGTGAGGCAAACCCGTACTATGCCATAAGAGAGCATAGCTTTATTCCTCTCATTACAGAGAACGAGACTGTGTACGAGACAGAGAACAACAGCGAGAACACCCCTCAGATTCGTGAGGAGGTAAGTGAACTCAACGATGCGTACAATAAGCTAATGCCTACTTCATCCGAACTGGTGCTTCATTTTGCAGAGGGCGAGAATGCCAAGAGAGTCTTTGTTCAGACATATATGAATGAGGTTGTGACAGACGACCTGCAGTTTATGCTGACTCTCTCTGAACCGAAGGGCTGCAGTATCGGCACAAATGTTGCGTCGGTTTTCACCATTAAAGAGCACAGAGAGAAGCCTGAGGCATACATTCAGATTACCGACGAGATAATCAGTCCCAAGTCCGAGATGGCATATGTAAAGGTGCAGCGTACAGGCAATCTGGGCGGATATACAAGCTTCAATGTTTCCACTCTTTCCGATACCGCAAAGGCGGGCAAGAACTACGATGCAGTGGATATCAATTTATCCTTCTCTCCAGGTATGACGGAGATAAAGGTGCCCGTAAGGGTGCTTGATGCCTCTGACGGCACAGCCTTCAGCGTGAATCTGGAGGATGTACAGAACGCTACAGTTACCAAAAGCAGTGCAACTGTTGAGTTTGCGGAGGATGCAAAGGTTCAGCAGGAGATAGCACTCTTAGGTGCTGATTCAGAGCTTGTTTCCACTTCCGCAATGACCTACAGGGAGAGCGGAAACAGAGGGCAAGAGTTTGTCAATCTTAAAAACTTCACAAAGTCAAAAAGTATCGGAAGTAACGGCAGTGTTTCTACGGATGCTTCGGGACTTGTGATGACATATAAAAATGGTGCAAGCTGTAAGGATCACGCAATTTCTGCGGTCTCCAAGGAGAAGATCAACTTTACAGGTGTTGACAGCATCACTACGCAGTTCAATATGTACACAGGCTCCTGTTCCTGGGACTACTGTGCAGTTTATGTGGGTGACAGCGACAAGCTCTCCGACGGAAAAGCAAACTGCTCATGGATGGGAGAGGAGCTTGACGGCTTCGGTCTTTCATGGAATATGACCGAGGTTGGCAAGGACCCCAACTCCAGAAGTTTCAGCCTTGACTCAAGCGTCACCAACGGAAATCATAACCTTTACTTCGTATTGCAGAAGGGTGGTTTCTGGGGTGAATGCGGACTCAGATATTACGACAACAGTACAGGACATACGGTACTTAATCTTACTAAATATACGGTGGAAATGCTTGCTCCTGACGAGGTTCAGGTGTATAAAAACGGAGTGTTGACTTCACAGAAAATTACAAGCAGTAATAAATTTGTTGACCCCGGCACAATGTCTGACGATGATTCTCACACAAAGGAAAGTGTAGAGATGTATCGTAACGAGACAGCAGCAATTGTATGTGAGCTTGTGGATGCCTATAAGGATGTTGCTACCTTCAAGGGTATCAAGTTCTGTAATCCCTCAAACAAAAAAGAATGTTCCGAGCTTATTTCTCTCACCAGCCAGCAGCTTACCTTGAGTATTGATTTGCTGGAAAAATACAGCAAATTTTTTGATGAAAAGAACAAGGTCTGCGTCATTCCCGTTTTTGAACTTGATGAGGTTGAATTTGATGCGGTAGGCGGAGTGGACAAGGTATCCGGTGCCAACTTTGTTGTGGACGAAAGTGCTTCAAAGGCAACTGCAACACTTGACGGCAAAACTATAATGGAAATCACCTGGACCCCCTCTACCCGTAGTAGCGGTAAATACCTTGTTGGTGATGAAATTGTATTCACATACAAAGAGTACGATGCAGATAAGGTATGGTTCCCCACATATACATACAGAGGTGCCGAGACAAAAGATTTGCTTAAAGTCGCAGATGCTACAGTTTATCACACAACTGTGTCTAATAAGATGATAAAACTTGGGGACGAGGCTGTTTCCATCGCCTTCGGCATGGAGGTGGCAAGCTCCACTACCCTGACGGTTACAAATCCCGATATGGGCGACTATAGCGGTAAGGGCGACGGATTTGAAAATTATGAGGGCTCAGCGGCCATTGTCAGCGGTTACAGACTTGCAAGCGGCGATGTGCTCCGATTCGAGGACAAAGAGGTCTCAAACCTCATAACCTTTACGGCTACTCCCAAAGCGGGCTATCGTGCGAAGTGGCAGTATACAAACACAGCCACCAAGGAAACGGAGACCTACTACGGAAATGCCTTCTTCTATACTGTTCAGTCAGCACTTAACGCAGGGGATAATAATGTTACCCTGACTTTTGAAAAGGTTGACAGCAGTGCAAGGAAATCCGTAATTGTAACGGGTAATACATTCATTCAGCACGGCACTATCGTGTCTCCTCCCAAGGGCGACACCGAGGTTTACGACGTAGCTCCCAATGCTCTTGTGAATATAGGTGCAGGCTCTGCTCTTTCAAACGGTAGCGGAGAATTTGTGCTGCTGGAGGACCCCAACGCGGAAACTCCCGAGAATCTCCTTTTGGAAATCAGCCGCGACGAGATTCATCAGGCGGCGGTGTACTTTAACGACCAATACTATATTGCCACTATTGATATGTCCGAGTACTATGATACTGCAGAGACTTCTGTTGAGGTGAAGCTGAATCTGCCATACAAGACATACGGTATCAAGCCGGAGAGTATTGTGGCAACGGATCTGAAGGGCACTACCTACACCGGAGACACCATTACCATGGTAGTGGGAGAGACAGTGAACTTCACAATGGATTTCAGCCGACAGGGTGAGAACAAAGAGTATCCTGTCAATATGGTGAGATGGTCCATAGAATCTGATAACCATTTGAAATATTACTTTGACATAGAAGTGCCGGAGAACTCAAATGTAGCCAAGTGGGGAAGTGCTATTTCGGAGCTTATCTCCCCCGGAGAGAAACTATACGTAGAATTCTTCAATAGATATTATGACAGCGATGCAGACGAACAGTATTGGAGTTTCGGTAAATTTGACACAGGCTACAAGTTTATTACAACAGAAACAGATGAAACCATTACATATATGCCGGATATCGGTGTTGACAGCGAAGCTTCTGTTAATTACCGTCTGGCTACTACCGAGGACGGTGAGGTGGTGGATGAATCCGAGGGAACTGTTGAGACTGTAGCCCATCCGATTCCTTGTATCGGACCTATAAGCCCCACTATTTCCATCAAGGGATTTTCTCCTATCATTAATATAAGTACACAGAAAAACGAGGAGACAGGCAACTACGATTGTTCGCTGAATATTGGTCTTCAGATGGGTACCTTCGCTAATATGTTGGACGAAGACCCGGCGTTTAAGGCGGCGGGTGACGCCAAAGCCAAGGCAAAGGCTGCCATTGACAATCTGTGTGATTATGCAGATTACTTTATGGATGATAATTCTCCTATTGCAGGAAAGGGTAATCTGCTTAATCTGAAAACATCTATAAATGTTTCATTCTCGCTGACATTCTGTTTCCAGCTTAAGTTCTACATCGACGGAGAAACCGCTGAGTGGTGCTTTACTTCAGGTATATTTGTTGCAGGTGCCGCGGCATCTCTCAGAGTAAGTGTTCCCTTCGTACTCTTATACGTTCCCTGCTTTGTGTTCCTTGAAGCAAATATCAATCCTCAGCTTTGTATCGGAATGTTCCCTGCTGCACCTGAAGGCAGCGATAACACTTCGGTTTATCTGACGTTGGATGAATTGGACGAAGCAGGAAAATCATGGTTCCAGGGACTCTCATCGTGGAAAATGAAAATCAGCATCGGTGCAGGTGTCGGATATGATGCCCTTGTATCCGTACAGTGTAAGCTTATCAATGATTTCCTTTTGGAATTTAACGATTACAGCAAGGGCTTTGGACTCTATTCTCTTCAGGGTGGAGTTGCCATTGAGTTTTTATTCTTCAGGGCTGACTGGACGGGTACGTTGGTGGATTGCGAGCTGTTCAACAGCACAGGCAAGCCCATTCCCGCTGGTGCCACTGCCGCCGAGGTTTCACAGCATTTATCTGAAAACTTATCCTCGGATATTGCGGCGGCTATGACGGAAAGCCTCAATTCAGAAGATATTATGAATACCTGTTCTCTGGGAGATATGGTGATTAATATTGCTGAAAACAGCGATGCTCTTAATTCGGATATCATAGGTTCCGCCCAGATGAAAAATGAAAAATCTGTGAAATCCACAAACACTATAATCGACCCTGAAATCATTGAGATTTCCGACGGAGTGTACTTTATTTCTTCGGTAGTTTCCTTTATGGATGAAGGCAGACACAATCGTCTTTGTTACGTAATTTATGATTCCAATACAGGTATTGCCACCGAGCCTCGTGAGGTTATGAAGCAGATTCAGGAGGATACAGCACTTCGTACAGGTACGCTTGCAGAGGAAATTGAAAAAACAGACTATGCAGTAAACCTTGCTGACTGCGGTGAAGATGTGCTTCTTACATGGAACAAGTACAGCACCGAGGACGAGGCAGAGGGTAATCTGGAACTTCTCAAATCTCTTTCTGTTGCAAGTGTATACTACAACAAGGAAAGCGGAAAATTCCATGATTACAATATCCTGACTCCTGAAGAAAACACCATATATGTAAAGCCCACCGTAACATATAACGAGGCTTCAGGACTTGCACAGGTGTTCTATCAGACACTTGATATTTCCGAGGTAACACTTGATACAACACTTGCCGAGCTTCAGGCACTTCCTACAGAACTCAGAACTGCAAGTGCAAATCCCAAGCAGGGTGAATACCGTTGGGGTGAGTCGCATACTATCGGTTTTAATGAACACACACTTTCGTATTATGATTCTGTTGAGTACAAGGACGGTGTGCTTCTGAGTTATGTTGCTTCTGACACAACGGGCTTTACTCTGGAGGGTGCTGACGGAGTGGATGAAAGTCAGGGCTTCAATACTGTCAATGCTATGTATCTCCAGCACTTCACATTGGATGAAAACGGTAACCTTGTTTCCACTGACCCTGTGCAGATAACAGATACCGACTATGTTGTGGCAAATCCCGAGTTTGCACGGATTAAAACCGACCTGGTGGACAACACTCTGCTTTTCTACAAATCAAACGGCAGGTACGCATACCAGAATATTGACACATTGCTTACAAATGCGGTTTATACCGACACCGACGGCAATGAAAAAATATCAAAGGATTATATGGACCCTGTTTATATATCCGATGAACCCGACTATACGGTTAACGACGACTTTTCCGTATTTTATAACGAGGACGGTACTATCTATGCACTCTTTACTGTTACCGAGGGTGCACAGCAGCAGATTTGGGCAAAACACTTCTACATGGACGGAGTAGATGTCGTTTCCGAAACTCCCGTAAGAGACAGCGAGGGTAATGCACTCTATGATGCAGATGGCAATATTATCACCGAACCTCTTGCAGACCCCATAACACTTATCCGCGGAACATGGGGTACAAAGACCTACCTCACCGAGGGCGGTATCGGTGCAAACGGCGACGAGGGCTTCTTCAAGAGCAACTTTACAGCAGATGTCTTGGACAATGGAAATATCGTTGTAGTATTCAATTCTCAGGACTTTGAGTATACAGAGGAAGGTACCAACATTATAAACAACAGTTTTGTTGTGGCAGAGTATGACCCCTCTGATAAATACGAACTTCCCGAAGCAGGCGACGCAGTGGAATTCTCTGATAATTATCCAACCGTGGGTGAAACGGTAAGCGTTAAGATGAGAGCCAAGAACGTTGGAGTTAAAACCGGCAGAGACCTTGCTTTCAATCTGTATGTTGACGGTGAGCTTTACAGCCGAGTACCGGTAGAGCTCTGGTTTGCAGACGAGACAAAGGTTGTGAGTGCTGATTACACTCTTCCCGATGGCAAGAACCCCGCGGAAGTTGACATTTACTACACTGTAACCGACAATTCAGGTGCTGTGGTGCTCACATCCCAAAGCTACAGTTTCAGAAACGATGCCGACCTTGTTATGACCGGTGCACAGGTTTCTCCTCTTAAACTCATCAAAGAGGATGGCGACACCGCAAAGTTTATGCTCTCCGTAAAGGTCAAGAACAATGGTAATATGCCTTATGATGGCGGAGACGTTGTGAAATTTGTAAACTCCGACCTCATGGCACAGACCGCCGCCATTGACCCTGACATCAGTGCTTCAACACCTCTCTATGAGTCCTTCGGCAATACGCTGATACCTGCTCTGGGAGTAGGTGAGGAGACTACACTTTACTTCATCTCTGAAGAGGTGCCTCACGAAGTATTTAAAAACAGTGCAGGCGGCAACAGTGCGAATCTGGAGTTTGTAATAGAAGAAGCAGAGGATGCCGATTGGGAAACCATCGGTGAGAACGATGAGTATTCTTTCATCGGTGTTTATAATCCCGGACTCACACAGACTCCTGCTCCCAGAAGGGTGAAGTCCCTTGAGTCTTCGGATATTACAGTAGCACAGGGCGAAATTGCTATGGTAATTACAGAGGTAACCCCCGCATTGGCGACACCTTTTGCAAACCTTACCTACGAGACCTCCGATGCTTCCATAGCCACCGTCAACGAACACGGACTTGTGACGGGTGTGTCGGCAGGTACTGCGGTAATTACAGTCAAAGCAGGGGACGCCATGACCACTCTCAATGTGACAGTAGGCGAACACAGCGGGCTAAGAGGCGACTCTGACGGAAACGGTACTGTCAACATCAAGGATGCAACTCTGATTCAGAAGTACGTCGCAGACCTTGCGAAGCTGAATGTGATGCAGTACAAGTGTGCCGATGCAAATGCTGACGGCAGCACTAACATCAAGGATGCAACCGAGATTCAGAAATATATAGCCGATATCAAAACGAAAGCTCCTATCGGTGAAGCGGTGACTGTATAAAATTCAATAAAATGCCAAGGCTCCTGTTTTTCGGGAGCCTTTTTATATGAGAGTGACGAGAGATTGTTGAGGTTTTTGACAGGGTGTGATATAATCAGCATAATAAATTTGTTTTGAGGGGATAAATATGAAATTTGACATAAATAAACTGATTTGGACAAGGGAGCCTGCGGATTTCAGCATCTCATCGCAGAAAATCGAGATTATAACGAAGCCTCACACAGATTTGTGGCAGAGAACGTACTACCATTTTCAAAATGATAATGCACCTGTACTGCAGATGGAGGCCGATGAAAAATTCTTCTCTTTTTCGGTGAAGACCGAATTTGAAAGCAAGCACAGATTTGACCAATGCGGAATCGTAATGTACCTTGACAGCGAAAACTGGCTCAAAGCCTCCATAGAATATGAAAATGAGGTTTTTCAGCATCTCGGCAGCGTAGTTACCAATAACGGCTATTCCGACTGGGCAACTACGGAAATAGATGCAGGTATCAAGTCGATGTGGTACCGACTGAGTCGCCGCGAGGATGACTATTGCATCGAGTGTTCGGAGGACGGTGTTGTGTTTAAGCAGATGCGTGTGTGCCATATGTTTGGCGGCGGAGGAAGAATTTGCTTCGGTATCTATGCCTGCAGTCCCGAGGACTCGTCCTTCAAAGCCACATTTACGGATATGGAAGTAACACAGTGCAAATGGCTTGCTCACGATGGTTAGCAGCCTGACTTCTGATGCTTTTTCAGAGTTAAAGATTAGAGTTAAAGATAAGAGGTTGCCTCAACTTAAATGAGGCAACCTCTTTAATTTATATCCTTTGCGTTTTCGTGAGTAGCGGAAGATGCTTTTCTTTAATACAATGCATCGTCGCTACTGTCGTAGTCTGCAAAATCAAACCAGAAGCACACGCCTCTTGTGGTATTGTTAAAGCCGCAACGAGTGTGTTCCATCAGGGCGATTTCCTTGACAATGTATAATCCCAGACCGCTGCTCTTTTTGCCTTCGGGGGAAGTGGTAAAGGTTTCTGTCCAGATTTTGTCCTTCATATCATCGGGTATCTGTCTGCCAATATTCTCAACCGATAAACGTATTTTCCCTGCACACTCCTTGAGGGATACGATAATTGCGGATTTTTCTGCGGCATTCTGCACAGCATTGGCAAGGTAGTTTCTGAATACAAACTCCATATATTCCTTGATGGTTGTCAGTCTGAGATTCGGTGTGATATCCCTTACCAACTCCAGATCACAGGACTTTATGTATGCGCTGTTGTTGTCACACAGCTTTTCGATAGCATCGCTTGCATCAAAACTCTGGGCTTCTTTGTATGCTATGCGTCGCTCGTCTACGGTCATCCTGAGAACTTCGCTTATCATATGGCTCATTTTGCTTATCTCTTCCATGGCTGACTCGTAATAATAATCTTTTTTCGCCTGTTCCTCGCAAGTGCGTATCATTTCAACCTGACTGGAGATAACCGCCAAGGGAGTTTTAAGGTCGTGAGTGATATTGCGAAGCAATGTACGGCGTAACTGCTCATGCTCCATCAGATATCGGTGGTCTTCACGCAGAACGAAATTATAGTTTTCCAGATTGTTGATGTTTTCCTGAATGGTGTCTGCCATTTTGTTGACGCTGTGTGCAAGGTCGCCGATTTCATTATTATAGATTTTTCCCTGGTAACGGACAGAGAGGTTATTTTCCGAGATGTCCTTTGCTACCTTGGTTACCTCCCTTACGGATTTGACCGAAGGAGAAATTGCAAGGAAGAGAATTACCGAGCAGATGATAATGTAGCCAAGCACTACATACCCCAGTATCTGATTGGAAAAATCAAAGATGTCATCTACACCGTTTAGGTTGTTTTTGATATTGATGTAATACGTCTTGCCGTCAATAGAAAAACGAGTGTAGAGTCTGACAGCCGACTCGTCATCCAGCTTGTAGAATTGCGGCTTTGAGGTCTCCAGAAAGCGATCCATTTTGTCGCCAAAGAGCCTTTGAATGAATTTCTTGTTGTTTCCCAGTTCAAAGGAAGTGAAAACGGGTTCAAAATCTTCATCGAATACATATACTCGATATGATACTCCCGAGTTGTCAAAAAATTCTTTGAGAGAGTTGCTGTCAAAGGGCTCAACCGCTTTCAGCTTTTCAGAGAATTCAGAAACATTACGGGTTTCCTGATTTATGTACATTTTAGGCTGCAGATAAAAGTATATCGGCGCCATAATGCCTGCGATAAGAGTGATTGAAACAACAATCACGATGATAAGTTTAAAGGTAAGTTTATTTTTCATCATTAACCTCGAATTTGTAGCCTATTCCATAGACGGATACAATATATCCGCTGAAGTCTCCCAGTTTTTTTCTCAGTTGCTTTACTATGGTGTCGACGGTGCGCAGATCTCCGAAGTAGCTGTCGCCCCATACGCGGTCAAGAATAGTATCACGGCTCATAACGACCCGCTCGTTGTTCATAAAAAAGAGAAGAAGGTCGTATTCCCGGGGAGTGGTGTTTATCTCCGTCTCCTCGAGATAAACTTTACGTTCAATAGTGTTAAGACGCAGAGCACCTTTTGAAATATACGGATTGTGCTTGTCACCACCACCGCAACGAAGCAGGAGCGCACTGATATGCTCTTTCAGAACACTTAAGAGAAATGGTTTGGTTATGTAGTTGTCGGCTCCCAACCGAAACCCGCTGAGCTGGTCTCTTTCGGATTCTCTTGCGGACAGAATTATGACAGGGACATCGGATGTTTCTCTTATTCTTTTCAAAACGTCAAAGCCGTCAATGTCGGGCAGCATTCCGTCCAGAAGAATAATGTCAAAGGGCGATTCATTTTCGAAGCTGTGAATAGCAGAGCTGCCGTCGGCACACGCGGTCACAGAAAAGCTGTTCATTCCAAGATAGTCCTGTATTGTGTTGCGGAGCTTGTTGTCGTCTTCTACCAGAAGAATTTTGGTACAGTTACTCATAGTATATCGCCTCCGTAGTCTATAATACTTATATTATATCACAAAATTTGATAGAAAAATGATAAATTAACACATTTATATCAAATTTTTATGTATAAATTAAATAAAATGGAATGAGTATACTTTGTTGTGCCCCATAAGGGTAACCCTGAAGGGGCAGGGTTGAGTATTGTTTTATGAAAAAAAGAGGATGTGAGCATAGATGAGCGATAAAATATCAGGCGAGATATCAACAAAATCAAAGGGCGGACTTATCAGCAAGCGCTTGGTGCTGATACTGATTCCCTTGTGTCTTATTTTACTTGTGGCAGGGGGGATAGGCATATCATACATTCTGCCGAAAAATATTTCGGGGGCATGGGAGCTGGTGGTGAATCCTGAGATAGCGGTGGCAACTGCCGATGAGATTCCCGAAGGGGACAGAGCCTACTATGTCTTCGACAAGCCTGACCGATACGGCAGAGGAGAATATCGCACCTTCTATCAGGGCGGTGTTGAGTATTACAAGTACGAGCTTATGGAAGAAAACAAGGTGAAGAAGATAAACCTTGGCTCGGAGGATATGGAGTACAGTATCACAGGCTCAAAGCTTCTCGGCAACGCAAAGCTTACAATTATCTATCCCGGATATACCAATGAGTCTACCGGTGCGGTCTATGAAGCAGAGGAGTATATCTTTGAACAGTCAAAGGATCCTAAATATGAAAAGATGTCCTATGAGAGCTTTGAAACAGACAGCAGTATTATAGGAGAAAAGTACACAAGCAAACAGCGGACTCTTGCCTATTACTACTATGATATTCCTTATACCCAGACCGTGGAGTTTACCGATGACGGGGTAATGGTGATACGCTACGAGAGCAAGGATCTGGCTCTTGACAGGTATATGTACTATGCATATACCGCAAAGAACGGTGAGCTTACCTTCAGCCTTGTAACCGATATAGAGACAAAGTATACGGTGGGTTATGAGCTTGATGATGAAAGCAACCTGAAATTCACAGATGATAAAACTGCAAGTTCCATATTTGCAGATGCATTTTTCGGTGACTTCACATTCTATACTCAGGAGAATGTCCCCGAGCCCACTGCGTCTTCCGCAGATGAGATGTATTTAGTCGAATAGAGACGATACTATTCGAGAGTATATAAATTTTACGAAAGGATGATTATATGAAATCAAACATCTTAAAGCGTGCATTATCATTACTGCTTGCTTTGATATGTATCATTGGTACATTTACCGTTGGTATGTCATCAGCTTCTGCAGTTGATACCGATGTTGCACAGACTGCGGCGGCATCCAATGAGGCTCCCACCAAAAACGAATACCAAATTGTGTCTCCTGTTCCCATTGGTTCTTCCATTGAGAATATCACACAGCCTCAGAGACTTAATGGCACAGCGGCTCTGCGGGGTGCAACTATTGCACTTGTAGGCGGAAGCTTCTCTGCATCTGTAACACACAGAGTTCTTGCGGATATGCTTATAGCAGAATACGGTTGCAGAATCTACTTTATGGAAGAAATCGGTAAGGGCGGTACATTCAATCCCCTTAACCCCAGCGATAAATCCAAGGAGTTCCAGCAGAAGCTCAAGGATTACGGTGTTGATGCCGTAATTTCCGGTAACTGCGGTTGCGGTATCTGTACCGTAAAAGAAACCGGTAACGCACTTGCCGCAGAGTATATCGGTATTCCTGCAGTTGTTGTAGGTGCCGAGACCTTTATTCCTCAGATTGAGTCAACCGGCTTTAACCGTGGTGTTCCTGTTGTGAGAACTGCCGCATATCCCGGCGCATTTGCCAATGACGAAACTGCTGTTCAGCAGCAGAAGGCAAGAGACATCCTGTACGATCAGGTTGTAACAGGACTTACTACTCAGATTACACAGGAAGAAATCGACAGAATTGCGGGCACAGCAGGAAGTGCACAGTATGATGATGTAATCTTTACAGGTTCATACCAGCGTGTTCAGGAATTCTACGAAGTAAACGAAATGAGTGACGGCCTTCCCGTTGTTCCTCCCACACAGGAGAAGATAGAGTATTACCTTCAGTTTACAAATATGGCGGCTACCGATATCGTCAACGAAAAGGACGGCGAGATTATCGGTGTAAAGCCTGCTTATAAAACCATCACTGCATATCAGGTAGCGGCAAACTGCATTATGGCAGGTTGTCCTGCGGAGTATATGCCTATTTGTATGGCTATTACCCGTTGCTTTGCAAACGGTAATTTCTACAAATCACTTGATAGTACACACGGATGGACTCCCTATGTACTTGTAAGCGGTCCCCTCGCCCGTCAGTCGGGTATTTCCTACGAGGACGGTATGATTAACGAAGAGGCAAATAAGCTCATAGGCAGATTCATTTCTCTTGCAATGCTCAACCTTGCAGGCTACAAGATTAAAGAAAACCGAATGGGTACATTTGGTTATATGCAGCCCTTCTGCTTTGCAGAGGACGAGCAGACAACCGTGGATATCGGTTGGAATCCCTACCACGTTAACAATGGTTTTGACCTCAATGACAGCGTTGTTACCTGCGGCTCCACTCTTACATGGGGTAACCCCGTAACCGTTGGTACCACAGACCCCGAGAAAGCTATGCAGCTCCTTGCATGGGATTGTACCGAAAAACAGCAGAACGGTCTTGGTAACACAAACCCTGTTGAGTCCCGTACAATCTGGCTTACAAAGGATGCGGCTACTGTTATTGCAGAAGGCTATGGTACCAGAGATACTCTGGAGGATGCCCTTATCGCCACCGCACGCAGACCTCTCTGGATGCGTACTTACGCTCACTACTGGGCAAATACCGGTTCAAAAATTCATATGAACACAACCTTTGATGAGCATTATCAGGATATCAAGGATGGTGCATCAACCGAAAACGTAGCCGCAGATAAGGTTGCATCCACAGCCGTTCCCCAGTGGCTGCAGGGCGTTGTTCCCTTTGATACCATCGACACAACACAGACCATCAACGCAAACACAGATGCCCTCAAGAGACAGAAGGTTGTCACCACGGGCTTTGTTGTAACAGGCGGCGATGTGTCCAGCCAGTTCCAGGTAATGCCCGGCGGCGACTGCTGTTCCTACGAAGCTTATCTGCCTTCCACCACAACATGGAACAGACTGATGGATGAACTGGGATATGCCAGATTGTCAACTTTCTACCTCTAAACTAAGTATTAACTGTTGTACTTATTAACTATTTTAGCTTACCATTAATAAAACGAAAGGATGGTACTATGAAGTCAAAAGTTTTAAGACGTGCTATTGCGTTAATGCTTGGTTTGATGATTGCTGTCAGCATTATGTCAGTCCCTATGTCAGTAAGCGCAAGATACACGGATGAAGATATAGCGAACAAGATTTCATACGACTCCCTCAACTGTCGCGAGGACGACTGCGACTGTTTGGAGCCCGAAAATAACAAATTTGCGGTTGTTTCCCCTGTAGGCGGAAACAACACATACAATGACTATGTTTTAGTCGATACCTATCAGAACGTACAGAAGTACTTTGATGAGCAGGGTTGGACAGACGGTCTGCCCATTGTTCCTCCCACATGGATCAAAGCAGAAAAGTTCATGAGATATACACCTTACACAGATAATCAGGTGGTGGCAACTGTGAACGGCAGAAGCGTTACTGCATATCAGGTAGCAGTCAATGCTATAATGTCAGGTTGTTCTGCTGAATATTTGCCTGTGTGTATCGCTTTTGTAGAAGCATTGGGTGACACAAACTATCTCAACTCCTTAAGATCAGGCGAGCTTACACCTATGATGTATGTCAATGGTCCCATTGCCCGCCAGCTTGGTATTGACAATGCTCAGGGTATGACAACAGAGGAGTGTAATATCGCTATTGCACGTTTTATGGAGCTTGCACTCATTAACCTTGCAGGTATAGAGCGTACTAATGCCTTTGGTAATGTTCAGCCTCTGGTTTTCTCCGAGGACGAGCAGACAGCCATCAATATCGGTTGGGACCCCCACCACGTTGAAGAAGGCTATGACCTTAACGACAATGTTATTACAGCTACATCTTTCTCTATGTGGGGTAATAACGTTACTCCTGCTACAGACCTTCCTGAAGAGATTATGAAGGTTATTGCATGGGATATCACCGAGAAAAACCTTGGCGGTCTTGGCGGAGCATCCATAGAGGATAATGCTGACACAAAGCGAACTATCCTCATTACTCCCTCTGTTGCACAGGCACTGGCTAAAAAGTACCAGAGCAAGGATGCCCTTGAAAATGCACTTGTAGAGAATGCCCGCAGACCCCTCTGGATGCGTACTTATGCTTATTATTACGCAAACACAGGCGGCGCACTGTCAAAGTCTTTCGCCGATGTTTATGACGAACTGAAAGAGAGCGCATCTGAGGATGCAAAGCTCACTGCTTCTCCCGCTTGGATGAACGGTATTACATACGCCAATATCGATACAGTTGCGACTATGACCAAAGGCAATACCGATATCGTTATTCAGGGCGATGCATCCCGTAACAAAACTCAGGTAATGCCCGGAGGTGTCGCTGTCTCCAAGGAGATTCAGCTTGATACAAACTGGGATGACCTCCTTGCCAGCATGGTAATCAGCATTGTTTACCAGCCCCTCAGTGCACATTATATTACTGCGGTTGATAACTCTGTTAAACTTCCTGCCGGCGATACAATTCCTACAGTATTACAGGTAACAAAGCAGACAACATATCGTATTGCGGCTTCTGCTAACTATGCTAACGGCACAGGAAAGATTTATTATGATTCTTCCACATCAACACTCTACTACTGGGATGGCTCTGCTACTCAGTCGGTAGTGCTTGATACTGATACTTACAGCGACTTTATTGCATTTGTAACTGCATTGGGTGTCAACAGCTCCTTTACACTTAACAGAAACAATGCGGTAACTGCCGTATATATTCGTTTCTCTTCCAACGCATCACTTCCTGATAAAAATACGGTAGAGTTAAGCAGTGATGCTTTCGGTACTCTTACACCGACCATTGCGGCTAATGTAACATCAGGCTCAAACGGTAATGCCTCCATCGATGGCTCCACCATCACTATGAACGATACTGTAACAACATTTACAGCTGACCTCGGCGGTGATATCACCAAGGGTGACACAACCGACTCAGGCTTTGTCACAGTAAGCGGCACAACTGTTACTGTTGACCCCACAGCACCTGCAGGTGCAACTGCTGTTATCGGTGCATCGGATGGTAGCGGTACATACAGAACAATGACTATTGTCAACGGTGGCGACGGCACATACAAGATTACCTATAACACCGCCAACACATTGACCCTCACCTCCTCCAGCTATTACCTGAAGGGTACCTTCAACAACTGGGAAGCAACAGACGCTTTTGTAAAGACCGACAATGAGGATATCCTCACAGTTGTTAAGGAGATTCCTGCAGGTACATATACATTCAAGGTAAACAATACAGGTACCGACCAATGGTACGGTAACGGTGGTACCATCACCGACACCGCTTATCGCTGGACTATGGATTCGAGCTCTGACTGTACTTTCAAGTCTACAGGCGGCACATACGAGTTCAAGTATGAGATTTCCACCAACAAGCTTTCCGTATACGCCGCACAGGATGGCGTAGTGGAAACTCCTCCCACAACAAAGACTGTCTATGTGGGTGTAATCGAATATATCACAGATTTTGTTCCCACACTTCACTACTGGAATAATTCCACAGGTCTTGCAGGAGATGCAACCCTCACCGCAACAGGCGAAACCGAAATGTACTCCGTAGGCTCTTCCTACTGGAGTGGCGCAAAACAGAAGTTCAACATCTATAAGACTACAATTCCTGCCGAAGCCACCAAGATGAAGACCTTTAAGGCAAGCGGAAATACCAACTGGGCGGCAGAAGAGGTAACTTATGATGGAGAGGATACAATTATCCTTCTCTTCGAGTGGAGCGGCACATATCACAATCAGAAGAACACATACACCGAGCCGGTGCCTGTAGTGACCTATACCGTAACCTTCAAGAACTGGGATGGTACAGTGCTTTCCACCCAGACCGTAGAAGAAGGTAAGGCTGCAACTGCTCCCTCTACTCCTACAAAAGCCTCAACAGCACAGTATGTATATACTTTCTCAGGTTGGGATGAGGATTTCTCCGCTGTTACATCTGATCTGACAGTAACTGCACAGTTTACAGAGAGTGCTCGTAAGTACACAGTAAAATTTGTAAGCAACGGCACAGTAATTAATACCCAGCAGGTAGAGTACGGCAAATCGGCAACAGCTCCTGCTGATCCCACAAGACCTGCGGATGCACAGTATACCTACACCTTCAAGTCATGGGACAAGGAATTCACAAACATTGTTGCGGATACAACTGTTACTGCACAGTATACAGCAACCTTAAACAAGTATTCTGTTGTGTTCCTTAACTGGGACGGCACAGAGATTGATAGCCAGACCGTTGAGTATGGCGAATCGGCAACAGCTCCCGCTGACCCCACAAGACCTGCCGATGCAAACTACACTTACGTGTTCAGCGGTTGGGATAATGATTTCTCAAAAATTGTAGGCGACACAGTTGTTGTGGCAGAGTTTGATGAAATCCCCTTCATCACAGTATACTTCACAAATACACTGGGTTGGGACAAGGTTTATTGCAACTCTGAAAACACCTATCCCGGCACAGAGATGACCTACTGTGAGACCAATACCTACGGCGTAGATATTTATTCCGTTAAGCTTCCCGGAAATGCTCTCAGCATTTCCTTTAACGGTGGAGAAGGAAGCGAACAGACTGTTAACATCACCACCGGTATCACAGATGGTGCAGGCTTCTATCCCACAGAAAAATCAGGTAGCCGCTGGCTTGTGAACACCTATGTTCACGGCAGCGAGGAGATTCCTCCCGTAGGCGGCTTTGAGCTGAAGCTTGATGTGGATGCTCCCACTTCTGTTGAAGTAGGACAGCAGGTAACCATAAATGCAACAGCAATCTCTGAAACAACAGTTACCTACGAGCTCTTCACAAAAGCAGGAGAAAAGGTTGCGACCAATACTCACGGTGTGTTTGAAATCGAAACCACAGAGCAGCAGCTCGGCGACAGTTTCACATACTACATTGTTGCAAGCACAGTTGTAAACGAAGAGACCTATACCGCAACATCTGAAGACATCACATATACAGTCAGGTCAGCAGGTGATACATGGGCTGTTACCGTTTACTTCAAGAGCTCCAGCTCTCTGGGTTACAGACCTACCATCACAACCACAGGAGCTATAGAGGACCTTAACCAGTTCGAAATGGTAAAGGACAGCTTCCTCGGTACCAACAGCACCGAAACAGGCTTCTACTATTGGTACAAGGCAGACATAGTTGTTTCCAAAGCATCTCCCGATGTAACTGTAAATCTTGTTTCACGTCGCTATGCTATGGAAGGAACAACAACAATTACCATTTCTGATAAGAAGACCAAGGTTTACCTGGGTATCGACAACCTCAATGCAGGTTCAGAGGTAGTTGACCTTTCAGACCGCCCTGTTGCAGAGCGTAACTGGTATTCAAGTGCTGTGCATATGGTATACAACGAGACCTTTGACGGTCCTCTTGATCTTGCAGGTGTTAGTGCAAATGTAAACCTCAGACAGGTTGGTGACTCCAACGGCGACGGCAAGGTTAATATCAAGGACGCAACTGCTATTCAGAAGCATCTGGCGGAAATTATTGTTATGGACAATGTCTCTGCAAATATCTCCGACACAGACAGCGATTATAAACTTACCATCAGAGATGCAACAGCTATCCAGAAGAAGATTGCAGGACTGATGTAAACGATTAAAAACGAAATCCCCGACAGAACTTAAACTCTGTCGGGGATTTTTTATCAAAAACACCGCACAAGCTGATTCGGATAAAAACAAAGCGTACCGAACTTACCTCGGTACGCTTTTCGTTATTCATTATCAAGTGCTTTTGCAATTTGCAGAAGCTGTTTTCTGGAGGATACTCCCAATTTGGAGTAGATGTTTTTGTTGTGGTATTTCAAGGTGTTTTCCGTAATGTTGAGCTTTGCCATAATATCCTTGGTGCCCTTTCCTTCGAGGTAAAGATTGTAAACGGCTTTTTCGGTAGGGGTCAGGGTATGGATATTTTCCTTGAAATACTCGCATTGCTTGGCAAAAATCTCGGGGTCTTCCGCCGGCTTTGGAAGTGCCGTCTTCGGCGCAGGCTCGGCTTGGCTGATACTCGCCGAAATTGAGTTGAGGATGCTGTTATCCTGGATGATAAGGCTTATGCTCAAAAGGAAAATTTCGCTTACAATGTATGAAACCGACAGAAATTCAAAATCGAATTTAATAAGCTGTTCCATAAGCCAGACACCGATATTGACAACAACTGCACCCAGAATGACTACTGCGTGGACGCTGGACTTTATACGTGAGGTTACCCTTGCGTAAACTATCACTCCTATCATTGCCGAAAAATGGAGTATCAGATAGTAAAGATAAATGCTGTGCAAAGGTCCGTAAACCTTTTCAAGGACGGATACACCATTGACGGTAATCAGCGAAACTTCTTTGTAGTAAATATCAAGGTACCCGGGGCTTGCGGCAATTAAGAATACCACAGCGCTTATGCCGAGTATGGATGCCAGTACCCATTTGTTCAGTTTGATTTTGCAGATGTGGAGTATGGTCATCAGCATTGACACAGGCAGGAATACCGAGCCTAAATATGCTATGCGGTTAGAAAGCAGTGCTTCATTCAGAGTGCCTGACAGGGACAGGCACAGATAGCCGATGTTCACCACCATTACCGATGAGAACAAAACTAAAAGCCAAGGCTCTTTTTTCTTTATAAGAAATTGATAGCCTAAAAGCAGTATCAGCGAAAGTGAAGCTGTAACAATATATATTGAGGACATATTTGCGGATTTGCTTCCCACATAGCTACAGCCAGAAAAAAGAATAAGCATGGGAAGTATTAATCCCGAAATGCTTAATTGTTTCTTTGTCATAATGGAGCTCCTTGTGATTCTTGGTCTAAAAGCAGCCTACCCACACTTTTTCCCACACTTTTTTGAGGAAAATTTTGTTTTTCCCACACAAAAAAGTCTTTGGGGGTGGGGACAACGGAAATGTTTTTTATATAATTAAAATGCAGGAGTTCGAAGGAAGGTATAGACCTTGCTTTCTTAACTACCCAAGGGTACCCTATTCACATCTTTGTGTGAAGTCTTTGCCAAGCGCCAACAAAAGCAAAGACCGCCCTTTATATTATTTTATTATACCTTAACAGAAGTTTTAAGTCAACACAATGAAATTAGAAGATTGAGGGGGATGTGATGAAAAAGATGGTATATATTCTGATTTCAGTTACAGGATTATTGGTTGCAGGATTGCTTATGTCGGGTTGCGGTTTTTCTGTTAATAAGGAGCCTTCCCCAAAACTTACAGGAATCAGTATTACTCAAAATCACATGAATTTCGGGCATTGCTACAGCTTTTACCTCAGAGCAGAAAATGGTAAGGTGCTTTTTGATGCCGAGGTCAGATTTGATGAAGAGCCGTACACCATTATTCTGGAAGGCTGTGAGGTTGACCCCTCCTGTATTGATGAGATTTACAGCCTTGACAGAGAGAACGGAATTACCGATTATGTCAACGGTTATAAAGAAAAAACATCTTTATTCAGTGCAGATGATGCTACCGTTAACAAAACCACGGTTTATTTTGAGGATGGCACAAGCAAAACCGCCCACAGTAAGGACGAACACATAGCTGTTCTTTATGAATATTTCTTTGAGCTTTCAAAAGAATACGCTGATAAGTCTGTTTATGTAAAGGAGTAAATTATGGGAATTTTTGATAAATTAAGAAACAATGAAAATGCACAGCCGCAGAAGGTGGAAGAAAAGCCTTTAAGCGCTAAAGAGACCTTTGTTTTTTCCGCTTTGCCCGAGAGCCTTTTGGAGCTTCAGGCTTTGCCCGAGGCTAGTCTTGATTCGCCTTTTAAGACAGCGGCACTTTCGGTTTTAGCACTTTGTGCGTACGGTGCGGATAAGAATATAGGCATCGAGATGCTTAATTTCCTTAAAGGTCCCCGACCCCTGAGCCCTGCGGAAATACAGTTTTTGCACGATAGGTTCAGAGACGGACAGTGGTACGTTCCTTTTTCTTACTTCAAGGGTGCAACCCCTGAAAATGATTACAGACCCGCCGAGCCTTTTACATTGGAGATAGAAAGCAATTCCAATTCTGCTGTAAACGAAGGCTATATGACCTTGTGGCTCAAAAGCGGCGGCGCAGACAGTCCGAGACAAATAACCCTGAGAAAAGCGGGAGACGGTCGGTGGTTCTTGTGGGAGCAGTTTATACTGGTAGGTATCCGTACTCCCAAATCAAAGGACCCATGGGCATAAAGTACAGGCGATGATTTGTTTGCAGAATATTTTTTCTTCGCTTTCAGGAATTGGTAAAAAGCAGAAATATCCCTTTGATAAAGAAAAAGCTTACGTCTATTCCCGACAGGGAGTCATAGCAGGCGGTGCGTTTCGTTTGAGATTTAATCCTGAGGGAGTTGTTCGTTATTACAGCTATGCTCATGAAGCTCCCGAGTATGAATCCGGCATGAAGGACAAAGGTGCCGATGTTTATTTCGAAGGATTGAAAGCGGGCAGGGTAGAAGTAACGGCGATTTATGACTTTCCAACCTGTGAAAGTGAAGAAGATACTTTTATACTCAACGTGGCTGAAGATTTGTCGGTTACAAGAATGGATTAACAGGAGGCTTTCTGAATGAAAAAACTAACAACCAAGACCATATGTATGGTGCTTTCGCTTCTTATGCTTTTGACTCTGGTGCCTTTTTCGGCATATGCCGCAAACAGCGAGGGTGCAACTATTATCAAAGAGGTTAGCATTTCCGGTGTTGCCACTCCTTATGCAGGTGAAACACCAAATTACGAAAGTAAGCTTGGCTTATCTGATGCATACACCTACGACGACCAGCTTGCCGACGACGTCGATGTTGTTGAGGGCAAGTGGTGGTATGACGAAACATCGAAGTCGGTTGTAAATCCCGATGATGCCTTTGCAGAGGGCCATGTTTATACTTTCGCTGTGCTTCTTGTTGCCAAAGAAGGCTATGAATTCCGGGTTGATAACTACAACACACCCTTTATCAGAGCTTATGTCAACGGTGCAGAGGCTACGGTACAAGAAGACCTCACAGGCAAAAAGAATACTATGATTAAGTATACCTTCGAGCCTTGTGAATATAACTACGAGGTTGCCACGGTTGAGGTTAATGTGGCAGAGCCTGTAGCAGGGGGATACCCCACCTATGACGTGGAGATTCTGACTGGCGGCGTTTCCAAGGATGACCCCGAATCCCCTTACTATATTGAGGGTGTCACCTGGTATGATTGCAAGAATCAGACCTTCCTCGACCCCTCCCATACATTCAAAGAGGATGGTGTTTACGAGGTAAACATTATGCTTACTACCATTGGCGACTATTACTTTGCAACAGAAAACGATAAAGCTGATGTCAAGGTAATAATCAATGGCAAGGAGGGAGAGGCAGGCACCGCAGGTAAAAATGACAAATACCACATCCACGTATCCTGTGTGGTATATGGAGATGTCAGACAAGAGGTCTCCTACGTTGAGGTAACCGATGTCACAGCACCTGTGGTAGGTGCAACTCCCGACTTTGATGTAAAAGCCGAAGATACCTTCTACATAAACGGTGTTTTCTGGACAGATATTACAGACTCCAAAAATCCCGTTGCCATGAAAGAGACAGATGCTTTCATAGCTGACCACAAGTATGAGCTTCAGGTGTGGATAAGGGCAAAGGATGGCTACAAGTTCTCGACCGATGAAGACGATTGTGTGGACATTGCGGCACTTTTAGGCGGACTTCAGGCAGATGTAGCCATTCCCGGTTCAGAGATTGCCGCAGAGCTTTCCGTTATATACACTCCTTTAAAGGGTAGTGTGGTTTCCTTTGTTGAGGTTATTGAGGTTAACGCTCCTGTAGCAGGCGAAACTCCCGATTATGATGCCTTCTGTGTAACCCGCGGATGCAATGTGTCAAAGGTTGAGTGGTATGATGTAACCGAGGGAAGAGGCACTTTGATGAATGAGAGCGACACTTTCGAGGCGGGCGGAAAATACGAGGTAGTAGTCAGGGTTGAAGCCGAAGGCAACTATGTGTTTGAACTTGACGATATGGGTATCAATATTGCTGAAGGTACCGTAAACGGTGAAAAAGCTGTTGCATACAGCTCTTACGATGCTTCCTTCATTGAGTTAGGTTTTGAATTTGCAGAGCTTGAGATTGACCCTGTTCCTTCGCTCTATATGGGTGATGCTAATGCAGACGGCAAGGTTAATATCAAGGATGCCACTGCCATACAGAAACACATCGCTTCTCTCATTATCCTCTCTGAAACAGGTTATGTGCTTGCAGATGTTGACGAAAACGGCAATGTGAATATCAAGGATGCCACAGCTATCCAGAAACATGTGGCAGGTATGGACACAGGTTACAATATAGAAACAGACTATATTGTTTAAAAATATATACATAAGAAAGGTGATATTATGAAAAAAGTACTCGCATTAATTCTTCTGACCGTATTGGTTCTCTCCTTGGCAGCTTGCGGCAACAAGCCTGAAAACAAGCCCACAGACCCAAATCAAGGTGCCGCAGAGGGTTCTGTGTTGGATGCCGCACTCTGGTCATTGAGATATGATGAATCTGTGTGGACATATGAAGAAGATGATTTCACAGACGACGAGGAATACTCCGGTATAACCCTCACAATACCTGATGGTGAAGAATCGTATATTGTAAATGCGGAAATCAGTGCTGTTATTGATACTCCCGAAGACTTCAGAGGTTATCTCGACAGCTATGGCTTTGATGCTTATGAATATGCAGAGAACAATGCATACGAGCTGACAGCTATCGGCGGTGTGGATTGCCTTAAACAGGAGGGTAACTATTGGGGCGAGCCCTGTTTAAGATATTTCGGACGTGTTGAAAATGCTAATACAACAGTATTTATTGAGATTATAGGTGAGTATGAGGATCAGCGTGTGAATGACTTGCTCTCGGGACTCAGCTTTAAAATTACAGATATCGGAAACGTTGACTGCCCCTGGCCTTGGAATGGTGAAGCTTTCTCTGCAGAGGATGCAACTGTTTCGGTAGGTTCAAAGAAGATTAACAGCCAGTGGATTGCATTTGAGGAAAGCTTTGTTACAGCAGAGACATTTGACCATCAGGTTGCCGTTGTCGGAAATAACGTATATATTCTCGGTGACGACGCGTTGAAGCAGTATTCAATGTCAAACAATAAGCTTACCTATGTGAAGGATATTGAGCTTGATGGTGATTATGAATATATTACCTCTGCAAAGGACGGCAGCCTCTGGGTTTCTGGATTGAGCGAGGATCTGCTCAATGTGAAGGACGGCGCTGTTGTAAAAACCTTTGAGGATACAGACAATGTGGCTATGAATTATGGTGGAACATGGGGTATAAACTGGTTCTCATCCTCCGAGTGCGAAAAAATCACGGTTTCAGGTGATGCTTTAACACGCGAAGCAATTACTTTCCCCGAAGTAGACACCATATCGGAGCTTTTTGTTGATGATGATTATATCTATGTTTGCGGTAATGCTGTTGACGAAAGCGGACACAAGGTGTTTGTGTATGACACCGCAGGCACACTCAAGCTCACTCTTGCAGATGAAGAGGGCGAAAGCCTGGGTAGCATTACCTATGTCACAAAGACTTCCGATGGATTTATCGGTCTCGACGGTAATATGAGAGATGTTGTTCTTTGGAATAAAGACGGCACATTTGTAGGCACAGCAGAGGATGGAGATCTGTTCTCAACAAACTATCCCTGGTTCTGCGACGGAACACTTACAAGCGACAACAGTCTGTTTGTGATTATGACCGAAGAAAGAGCGGATGAGTCTGCAATGGAGCTTGTTGCATTTAAGCTCAGCGGATTCTAAACGTAAGTTACTGCGATTCATGTCCAATGCAGCTCATAATATTAAAAACATTTGATAATTGTGCACTCTGATAAAAAGATGAGTTTATCGACTTGTCACGGAAATGTTTTGATAGTATAATAAAAACAGGCGGTGATATATACCTTTCACCGCCTGTTTTGCAAATAATATTCCCTTTTAAGGAGGAGTATCTATGAAACTGAAACGCTTTTTCTGTATCATGATGTGTCTGGCTTTGATTATTTCCGCAGTACCCTTCTCGGTTTCTGCAAGGGAAACAGAGCTTGCACCTTCGGGGGAGGCACCGGTGTATTACATCGAGACCTACGAGCAGCTCAAAAATCATGCACAGACTGCTCAGGCAGACTGCAGATATATCCTAAACGCGGATATTGAGCAGGTGGATAACCAGAACGAGAATGAGATTGTTGTCGCTTCGGGCGCAACCTTCAACCTTGACCTTAACGGCTACAGTATCAAGAGAAGTACCACGGGCAATGACTGCGCGCTGTTCCGCATAAGGTCAGACGGCAGAATGACTATCAAGGATACCTCCGATGCACAGACAGGTTACTGTTCCTTCTCCGAGGGCTACGCCTCATACAGAAAAGCGGTTTTCATCAATGAGGGTGGCGAGCTTGAGATTTATTCAGGATACTACGAGATTTTCTCTCCCTATGAGCAGGGCGACTGCAGTGTTGTCCGCACAGTGAGCGGATACACCAATATCTATGACGGTACCTTTGACGCAAGTGCTTCATGGGGCGCTCACACCATAACTGTCGGTCACAATGCGTATTTGTACGAGGTTCCGCTTGTAGTTATATTTGGCGGCGACTTCTACGGCAAGTATTCAAGTATCGAAGTAACACCTATGGGCAATTATCTGGATGACGGATGCCTTTTCCCGAATGTATATGTGCTGGGCGGCAACTTCTATGTAACAAAAGAAAGTGAAGGCGGAGGCTTTGCTTACTGCAACAACGGCTGGGGAAGAGTTATCGTAGCCGAAGGAGTTGTTCTCTCCAAGTGCCTTAATGCAAGAGACCAGAGATTCTTAAGCGGCACATTCAAAAAGTACTTTACCGAGACTATAGATGACTACACAGCAGGCTACTACGAGGTAACCGCACCGCCAATGATTATATCCGAAAGCCTTGACTATTATTACAGACTGATTGGTCTGTGTGATAAAGAAATGGTAAAGAGCTACGGCAATTCTGTGTATGAGCTTCACAAAGATAAATTTGATGAGATAATGGACAGAATGGACACAATTATGGTGTCAGAGACAGAGAAGGAAGCTCCCTACATTGAGCTTCATAACCGCACCAAAGACCATGTGTATATCAACTGGTATAAGTGTACTATGGACGAGTATAAGGGCGATAAAACACAGTGGACGTATCTGGGAGAGCTGGATAATATAAGCCAATGGCAGTTTGATGAGCGCCCCGAAGACGGTACAGACTTCATTATCCGCTGTGTTGTAACAAACTCCGACCTCAGCACCTATGAGGATGTTGTCCGTATTTCTTTTGCACCTCTCAAAAAGGATACCGAGATTTCATCAGTTGAGGTTAAGGATGTTGACACTCCCACAGTGGGACAAACTCCTGACTTTGATGTGACAGCAGAGGACAGCTTCTATATAAACGGCATTTACTGGACAGATGCAACCGACCCCAAAAACAGATTTACAATGAAAGAGACCGATACTTTTGAGGCAGGTCACACCTATGAGCTGGAGGTCTGGATAAGGGCGAACGAAGGCTACAAATTCAGAACCGACTCTGACGGCTGGCTGGATATTGCGGCAACTGTAGGCGGAAAGGATGCCGAGGTAATCCTTCCCGGTTCTTCGATTTCAGCAGAGCTGCTCCTTACTTTTACGGTGAGCGAAAATGCCGACCTTCCCACTAACCCCTCAGAGCCTTCAGGACCGTCGGATTCCACTGAGCCGTCGGATTCTACCGAGCCTGCGGTAAAGGGCATACTCGGCGATGCAAATGAGGACACAAAGGTAAATATCAAGGATGCTACCGCCATTCAGAAGCACGTGGCTTCCCTTATCACCCTCTCCGAAACAGGTGCGGTTCTTGCGGATGTTGACGAAAACGGCAATGTGAACATCAAGGATGCCACCGCCATTCAGAAGCACGTGGCAGGTATGGAGACAAGCTATCCCATTGCAAAGCCCGTTGCATAATATATTTAATAATGTTTAAAACTTAATCTATCAAAATGCCTCTCCAAAAACAAAGCGGAGGGGCATTTTATATCATATTCCCTATTCGTTGAGAAAATTCAATGATTTTTCAATCTTTTGTGATATAATGAGTGTATCCGGAGGTGAGTCTGTGAGAATATTGCTGGTTGAAGATGAAAAAAGAATGGCACAGGCACTATGTGAAATCCTGCGCCTTGAAAAATACGAGGTTGACCATTATGATAGTGGTACCGAAGGGCTGAATGCCGTTAAGAGTAATATTTATGACATTGCAATTCTCGATGTGATGCTCCCAGGAATGAACGGCTACGAAATTGCAAAGGAAGCTCGCCGATGCGGTATCACGACCCCGATTCTGATGCTCACGGCAAAGGCTGAACTTGATGATAAGGTTACGGGACTTGACAGCGGTGCGGACGATTACCTCACGAAGCCCTTTATGACAAAGGAGTTGCTTGCGCGACTTCGGGCTCTCGGAAGAAGAAAACAGGGTGCTGCCTCGGGAGTTCTGACCTTTGGAGATATAACTCTTGACACGGGCACACTTACGCTCGGTTGTATAACGAACAACCAGACCGTGCGGTTGAGTGAAAAGGAATTCAGGATACTTGAGTATCTTATAACAAACAGCAACCAGATTCTCACCCGCGAACAGCTTGCGGTTAAAATCTGGGGATATGAGAGCGAAGCTGAATACAATAACGTAGAAGTTTATATGTCCTTTACCCGCAAGAAGCTTGCCTTTGTTGAAGCGAAAACCGAAATTAAAGCGGTGCGCGGCATCGGATATGAATTGAGGTGTGACGATGTTTAAGAAATCAAGAAGAAAAATCGTCGCCGCAATAATGTCAATTCTTGTGCTTTTGTGGGTGGGAACGCTTGGAGTTATCTACACTTTCAGTTATGCTGAAATGAGAAGTCAGACCGAACAGATGCTGAAAGCTCACGCCGAGATGTATGATATCCCTCAATCAGCGGATGGTATGAAGCCTCCGCTTAAACCCTTCCACAGCGGAGAGCATCGGTTTGACCGCGATTTTGAGGATTCTCCTCGTTTTCAGCTCACCACTTTTTACACAGTTGCGGTTTCCTACGATGGGGAAACTCTTGAAATTAAAAACGAGCAACAAGGGGTACACTCCGATGATGAACTGAAGGAGCTGACTCTGGAAATTATAAATAGTGGTAAAGAGTCGGGCACAAAGGATAACCTTGCTTTTTACAAAATGGAAAAATACGGATATATTCTTGTTGCCTTTGCTGACAATACCGTTATCAACGAGAGTGCAATGACTTTGTTTAGATATACTCTTGTTTTTGGCGGAGTAGCTCTTATACTGTTTTTCTTCCTGTCTGTATTCCTGGCAAGAAAGATTGTGAACCCCCTTGAAGAAAGCTATCAGAGGCAAAAACAATTTATCTCCGATGCAGGCCATGAACTGAAAACTCCTGTGTCTGTGGTAAGCGCAAATGCTGAACTCCTCGGTCGGGAAATAGGCGACAACACTTGGCTTCAGAATATTCAGTATGAAAATGAGCGAATGGGAATACTGGTCTCTCAGCTTCTTGAGCTTGCCCGTACCGAAAACATAACACCGCAGATGGAGCGTATTGATTTCAGTCGTTTGGCAGCAGGAGAGGCTCTGCCCTTTGAAAGCGTAGCCTTTGAGAAGGGACTTGTGCTCAATACCGACATTCAGGGTGATGTTATCATTGATGGCAACACTGACCAGATGAAGCAGCTTGTGTCAATTCTCCTTGATAATGCTATCCGCCACAGTAAAAGTCAGGGTGAGGTGTATCTGTCTTTAACAAGGGAACACGGCTTTGCAAAGCTCTCTGTTATCAACAAGGGAGATGAGATTGAGCCGAAGCAACGTCAAAGGATTTTTGAGCGCTTTTATCGCACAGATACTGCCCGCAACAGTGAGGATAAGCATTACGGACTGGGACTTGCCATTGCCAAGGCAATAGCCTCCTCTCACAAAGGACACATTGATGTTCTTTGCTATGATGGACTTGTGGAATTCAGGGTGAAAATCCCTGCTCAATAAAGTAATTCTTTAAAAATTCAATAAAACTTCAATCTTCCTCCTGTACAATTCTGATATCAGAGTACAGGAGGTTTTTTATGGCATTTCAGACCATATTCAAACGGTATGAGTTGAAATATATGCTGACTCAGAGTCAAAAAGAAAAAGTGATTGATGCTATGAAGCCGTATATGAGCCTTGACAAATACGGCAGAACTGTTATACGCAATCTTTATTTTGATACGGACACATATCTTCTGATTCGCCGTTCTATTGAAAAGCCTGCCTATAAGGAGAAGCTTCGGGTGCGAAGTTACAGCAGGGCAACTCCTGACAGCACGGTGTTTGTGGAGCTTAAAAAGAAGCATAAGCACATAGTGTACAAGCGGAGAATATCACTTGCGTGCAAAGAGGCGGAGGAGTGGCTTTCAAAAGATGCACATACCCGCAAAAATACGCAGATATCAGAGGAAATAGACTATTTTCTTCAGTTTTACGGCAGTCTGCACCCCACAGTTTTTCTTTCTTATGAGCGAGAGGCTTTTTATGCCGATGACGGCTCGGACTTTCGGGTGACTTTTGATGACAACATACTCTGCAGACAGGAGGACTTATCTCTGGAGTCTGAAGTGTACGGCACGTCAATTCTCCCGAAGGACCGCGTACTGATGGAAATTAAATGCAGCGGCGGTATTCCTCTTTGGATGACAGAGGTGCTGTCGAGGGAAAAGATATACAAAACCTCGTTTTCAAAATATGGAGAGGCCTACAGAAGACTGATTTTCCCCCAAACTCATCTGATGAACTCGTATAATATGCTGGAGGTAAATACAAATGCTTGAAAATTTATTTAAAGGATTATTTGACTCGGATTTACAAACTGTAATTAGTGTGCCCGACTTTTTGTTGTGCCTTGGGGTATCCTTGGTAATAGGCATATTGATGGCACTTGCCTATATGTACCGCACAAGATATACCAAGAGCTTTGTGATAACCCTTTCTCTGCTTCCTGCGGTGGTCTGTGTTGTTATTATGATGGTAAACGGCAATGTGGGTGCAGGTGTGGCAGTAGCGGGCGCATTCAGCCTTGTGCGCTTCAGAAGTGTACCCGGTACGGCCAAGGAAATCTGCACCCTGTTTCTGGCAATGGGTGCAGGTCTTGTTGCAGGTATGGGATACCTTGGCTATGCAGTATTGTTTACTTTGCTTATGTGCGTGATATTCGTTATCTATAATCACCTTGACTTCGGTACCAAAAAGAACTCAAAGCGCTTTAAGACCCTCACAATCACTATCCCCGAAGACCTTGATTATTCAGGTGTTTTTGATGATATTTTCTCCGAGTTTACGGTAAGTTGTGACCTTGTCCGTGTGAAGAGCACAAATATGGGAAGTATGTTCAAGCTTACATATAATGTATTGCTCCGGGATACTGCCAGAGAAAAAGAAATGATTGACAAAATCCGTTGCAGAAACGGAAATCTTGAGATTTCGGTTTCCAATCAGGAAACTGTGGGCACAGAGCTTTAAGGAGAGATTTATATGAAAAAGACAGTTACTCTGTTTCTCGCTTTGGTGCTGGCTATATCCATTCTTTCAGGATGCGGTAAAGTCGGCAATGCTCCTGCACAGAGCAGTCAGAGCAGTACTTCGGCTACGGAATCGGTAGTGATTCCCAATACGGATATGTTTACCGACAGAGATTTGGATTCAGAATATGACGAAAGCACAGCAGTTTCCATCAAACTTGGCGGAACCTCGGCGACAGCAAGTTCTGACAGCGTTAAAATATCAGGCTCAACCGTAACAATTACCGAGGAAGCAACCTATATTATTTCAGGTGCGCTTACTGACGGAATGCTTGTTGTTAATGCTCCTGATACAGCAAAGCTCCAGCTTGTTTTCAGCGGAGTTGATATCACAAGCAAAACCTCGGCGGCTCTTTATATACTGGAGGCGGATAAGGTGTTTCTGACCCTTGCAGAGGGCACCACCAACACCCTTGCAAACGGGGGCAGCTTTGCTTCAATAGACGATAACAACATCGACTCACCTCTTTTTTCAAAGCAGGACTTGACCATTAACGGAAAAGGCTCGCTGACAGTTACCTCACCTGCAGGACACGGAATCGTCTGCAAGGATGATCTGGTGATTACAGGCGGAAGCTGCGTAATAAATTGCGCCTCTCACGGACTTGATGCCAATGACAGTGTAAGAGTTGTCGGTGCCTCAATTACCATCGACAGCGGCAAGGATGCTATCCACTGCGAAAACAACGAGGATACCTCAAAAGGATTCGTCTATATCGGCGGCGGAAGCATTAAAGCTGAAGCTGAAGGTGACGGCATCTCCTCAGGGGCATATATGCAAATTGCAGACGGCGAGATAGAGTTGCTCACTGGCGGCGGAAGCGAAAATGGTTCGAAGGCATCTTCCGATTTCTACGGTGGATTTATGGGCGGAGGCAGACCCGGAGCAATGGGATACGGGGAGATGCCAACTTCTGAAACTCAAGAGGACAGCACCAGTATGAAGGGGCTGAAATCTGTGGGGAGTATGGAGATATCAGGGGGTAAAATCACCATAGATTCTGCCGATGATGCCATTCATTCCGATGCATCGCTTATGGTAAGCGGCGGAGTGTTTGCCATTGCTTCAGGGGACGATGCAATTCACGCAGAGGAAACTCTGACCATAACAGAGGGTGATATAGACATCACCGAAAGTTACGAGGGGCTGGAAGCTCTCCATATTGACGTTCAGGGAGGCAATATAAAGCTTGTTGCAAGGGATGATGGTTTCAATGCTGCAGGAGGTAATGACGAAAGCGGTGTGACAGGTGGACGTGACGGTGAATTCGGCGGTGGTCCCGGCGGCGGTCCGGGTGGACCGGGCGGCCCGGGAGGTATGTCCTCAAACTCCAACGGAAGCATTAAGATTTCAGGCGGCACTATCAGTATCAACGCCTCGGGCGACGGGCTGGATGCCAACGGTACATTGGAAATTTCAGGCGGACATACCACTGTTACAGGTCCCACTCAGGGAGATACGGCAACCCTTGACTACGACAAAACAGGTATCATAACAGGAGGCACATTCATCGGCACAGGCTCCACTATGATGGCACAGAGCTTCAGCGATTCCATGCAGGGTGTCATTGCGGTAAGTGCAGGGTATCAGCCTGCAGGAACCGAAATTACTCTGAAAGATTCACAGGGCAATACGATTATTACTCATACCCCCGAGCTTGACTTTGCTGTAGTGATCCTCTCGACTCCCGAGCTTACAAAAGGCGAGGCGTACTCCCTCTCGGTAGGCTCACAGTCAGGAGATTTTGAAGCAAGCTGATGATGAAGCTAAATGCAGTTTGTAAAAAATTTAAAAACCCCCTTGAAAAGTATGCGTATGTTATGTAACATATAGATGTACAGTTAAGTTTAAGCGGGGTGCAACGATGTTTAAAAAGATATTTTCGGTTGTTCTGATGGCTGTGATAGCAGCAGCCTGTATATCAGTAGTATTTGCTTCAGGTGATGAACTGGAAATTCTCCCGGGTTCAGGATACAGCTTTGGCGATGTGAATATGGATCGCAAGGTGGATGTAAAGGACGCTACAGCTATACAAAAGCATCTGGCGGCACTGGCTACATTAAGTAATGATCAACTTCTGCTTGCTGATGTGGATTTCAGCGGTGCAACAAACATCAAGGACGCTACATATATTCAGAAGCAGATTGCAGGTCTTGTGAAGCCCATGAGACCTACTACTCCTCCGATTCAGGAAACCGAGGACGTCACGGAATCAGAGGCGACAGCTTCCAAGACGGAAAGCACCACTATAGCTCATGAGAGCACAGCGCCTTTGACTGACCCCACGGAAGCAACTGTGCCAAGTACGTCTGTAGCAACGGACCCCACAGAGGTTACAGAGCCCACAAAAGCAACAGATGCTACAGAAGTTACTGACCCGACAGAGGCAACAGAAGCTACTGAAGCCACAAAGGTAACGGAAATTACAGAGTCCACAGAACCCACAAAAGAAACAAGGGACCCCAACAAACCCATTGAGCTTCCCTTCATACCTGCGTTTTAATACGAAAAGTTTACTCACTCCCGACAGATTGTTTCTGTCGGGAGTTTTTGATGCGAACTTTGTGCTTTTAGTTTGAAAGATAAATAAAATATTGTATAATTTATTTGTAACGTTTTTTGTGTTTTCTTATCTTATAGTTGAAAGGCGGTGAAAATGTGGTCGATTTTGAGAAGCTTTTTGAAGAGAATCGCGGTTTTATATTTAAATATCTTTTGAAGATGTGCAGAAATCAGACACTTGCAGAGGAACTGACCCAAGAGACTTTTTACAGAGCTTATATGAATATATCAAGTCTTAAGAAAGAAGAGAAGGCATCTGTCTGGCTTTGCAGTATAGCCAGGAATGCTTATTTCGCTTGGTATAATGAGCAGAAAAAGCTGGAGCCGCTTCAAGATGATACAGACGCGGAAAGTCTCTTTGATGCCGAAAACTATCTTGAAAACAAGGAGCTTGCTCAAAAAGCTTTTTCGGTTTTACATTTCTTGGAAGAACCTTACAAGGAAGTGTTTATGCTTTCGGTTTTTGCAGGGCTTTCTCTCAAAGAAGTCAGCGCTCTTTTCGGGAAGAGCGAAAGCTGGGCAAGGGTCACATTTTACCGAGCAAAACAAAAAATGACAGAAAGACTGAGGTAAGAATTATGGATTGTAATGTTATTATGGATTTGCTTCCGCTCTATGCTGACGGATGTTGCTCTGAACAAAGTAAAGAGTTGGTGGAGACACACCTTAAAAGTTGTAAGATGTGCAAGCAGGCTTATGCGGATATGAACGAAGGGGGATTCTGTGATTCGGTGAATATAAAACCTCCTGCTCGGATAGGTAAAATCAGTCAGTTCAAGGCATCTGTCCTGCAGTCTGTGCTTTTGTTTTTATCTTTTGCGGCAATTACCTTGGGTGTAACCTTTGAGGCAATGACTCCTATGGGTAGGGACAATGGTAATTGGGCATATATGCTTATTGTGCCTGCTACTGCATTTATGCTTTCTCTTGTGAATTGGTACTTCGTCAGATTTTATAAGAACAGAAGTGTTTTTTCCACTTGTTCTGCGGTAATTACTTTTGCTTTAGCCCTGTGCGGATATGTGTGGGCGGTGCTTCATTACGGCGATTTTACATCATATTATGCAGCTTTCGGAATAGGACTTGCAGTTTCGGTCGCTTTGTCTGCTGTGTCCAAGGTTTTATCTCTCTTGTATGCCAAGGCAATCGGAAAGGAATGAGAACATTGAAAAAGGCAGTGTGTATATTATCTGTAGTGTTGATTTTGCTTTCTTTTACAGCTTTTAGTGCGTTGGCTTTTTTCGGTATGATAATGGCATCTGATGACAGTGTTCCTAAAGATGAAATTATAGAGTTTGTGAATGAGCATAAAGATGAGCTTGAAGAATGTGCTGAAAATTATGATTTTTCCGAGTTTGAAGGACGTGGCATAGTAAAAAGTGTTTATGAATCAGGAACATGCACGGAATTTTCTTGTGGCGGAAGAGGATTAGCAGGAGGTTCTTCATATTATTGTGGCTTTTTCTATTCACCTTATGACAGCAGATCTGCAAAGTGGAATGGTTTGCCTATGCATTCGTATGGTGATGGTTTTTTATATGAGGAAGAATTTGGCGATAACAAATTCTATTGCGAGAAAATATTCGACTGCTTTTACTACTATGAAGAATCATACTGATGAAGATAAGAGGAGTTTATGAAAAAGTTAGTTGTTTTTTCAATACTGAACGGTTTTATCGGTGCATTTCTTTTAAAATTGATGGTAGATTATTTCGTATCTGAAAGGTTTATGAAAGTCGAATCTTCTGATGTGTTTTTTACAGGCAATATTGTTTTATTGGCAATTCTCAGCTCCATAGGCTTTGTGGTTGTGTCAAGAAATCAGTCGGTAGCAAAAATCTGGGGCGCTTTTGGGATAGAAATCGCTTCTGCTATACTGTTTGTGATTACAGACCTTGTACTGTTAATCTTTGGGATTTCACCCAGATTTTTTGCTGTGTCGGCTGATGACAACCCTGCTTTAGGTTTGGTGATAATCTTTTTTGGACTGATGTTTATAGCGTTAAGTTTATTGCTACACATTGTTATCGGTGTAGTGTTATCAATACTATCGGTAATAAGAAAGCGCAAAGAGAAAAAGGTTAAGGATTTATATTGTGATTGAAGTTTGGTCAGTACCCCCCTCTGTGAGCCACAGAGGGGATTTGTTTTTTGCCTGATGCCGGATGTAAAGTTGATTTTTTACAGTATTGGTGCTTATTAAAACCAAAGGTTCTTTTCATTATATATTTATACTTGATTTTATTGCCGGCTGAACATATAATAATTAGCGGTAGATTTATCCTGAAAATGGCTGGGATAAAAGGGGAGTTCTGTTTTCGGTTTGCGCCAAGCTGCTTGTGAATTCTCCTTTGCCTAACGATTTCTGGTTTTATGATTCTTACAAACAGGTGAAAACTATGTATAAGGTTATTTCTGTCGCCCTTGAGAAAATGGGCAACTGGTTTGGTGTGATATTTAAGATTCTGATACCGCTTTTGGTTATGTACCGTCCCATAAAAACTTTCATTTTTACCTTTGTGTTGCTGGGAACTATGAATGGCGGTGACTCATATCTGTCAAGTGATTTGGGCGTAATTGTGTTCGGAATTCTGTATGCGATTTTTACCTTGCTGTTGATTTTTCTTCCCAAGGTGGCATCTGTCACGGAGTTCGTTTTGATTGGCTGGTATTTTGTTTTCCTCATAATTACTTATTCGGGTGCTTACAGCACACTTTTCCCCGACGTTACGCATATTATGAATACATATTCCAAGGAGTTGCCCTTGGTCATAGCTTTTCTGGCAGGTAAGATATTCTTCTTCGTTTTCATCAAGGTCAATGGTAAAGAATACGAAAAGAAGAAGAATCGCAAGGATCAGTTGGTCCTGCGTTCCTGATTCAGCAATTTACGAATTTTGGGTCTGTATGAAGGGAAAGATACGTCAGCAACCCTGTTTGGATATCAGTTTATTAAAGACTAATGCGAAAGTGTTAGTCTTTTTTTGTTTTGTGTCAAAAAATAATGCAATATATATGTAAAAAAACGACATAGTTGTTTGCTTTTTATGCACATTCTTATAAATAATTGACAAATTATTAACAGATATATATACTAAAAATGTATATTGTGGGGTAATGCCCCATTGCCCCATTAATATTCTGTATTTTTTTAGCGGAGATGAAAAATTATGAAAGGTTTATTCAACAGAGTGTGTGCAATGGTTTGTGCGGTTTTGCTGACTGTTTCATCAATTCCGGTTACAGCTTTTGCCGTAGATAGTGAAATGTTGAATTTTTCACCGGCGGAGTTAGCGGGTGCTGTCAGCGGAGTTGCGGGAGACAGCGGTCTTTTCAACGAGCACGTTGCTACAAACACTATTGCCGTTGATAAAAACTCTTATACAATAGGAGAGTCTGTCTGTGTTACCACAGATGTAGATATCGCCAAGTATCCCAATGCCTGGGTTGGCGTGTACGGAAGTGATGTAACTCCCACAGCGGACAAGTACATATATTGGTATGGCTTCAAGGGCGGATTGAGTCCTTTGGGTACATACGATTTATTTGCTGTGGGCAATTATGAGCCTTCAAATAATTCCTATGCACAGCCCGAACTTTACGGCGGTACCTTTAAGGTTGTGCTTTTTGGCACAAATGATGCCTCTACTGTACTTGACAGCGCTACCTTTACCATGAATAATCAGAGCTCTGATATCAATGGTACAGAATCCATCGCGGCAAGCAAGTCTGAATATGTGTATGGTGAGGCAGTTACCGTAACTGCATCTTCTGCAACCTCAGGCGCCTGGGTCGGTTTGTACCAGAAAGGTGCAATTCCCACATACGCCGGCGGTAATGCAATTTCTCTCGCATACTATTATATTGATTCTTACAACGGCGCTGCAGTTGTTTCCAATAATCTTTTCATAAAGAATGATGGGTCAAATTCCCGATATGGTTCAATTCCTGTTGGTGAGTATGATCTTTATCTCATTACAGGCAGAAATACCGTAGGAGCCATGACCTCCATCAAAGTCTCCAATGCTACCATAAATCTTAACAAAAATGAGTATAACTATGGCGACAATGTTATTGTCAGCGCCAAGTCTGCCACTGCATCAAGCAATGCATGGGTAGGTCTTTATAATACAAACCAGCTTGGCGGCGGTACTCCCAATTCGCAGATTATTTCACTGGCATGGTACTATATCTCCGCCTACAGCGGCAAGACCATGACATTCCAGGATCTGGCAACCAATGCATACGGCACAGGCTTACAGAATCCTCTGGAGCCCGGTGACTATATAATATACGTCTTTGGTGACGGCGGCTATGGCAATGTGCAGGCTACAAAAACCTTCACCGTTTATGATGATGTTGTAGCACGCTTTGACAGTGCGGCATATCAGATAGATAATGTTGCAGATGGCTTTGCAAACGGTAAGGTTGCAGTTAAGCTTGAAAGTGACAGCTATCACATGATAAACAGAGCGGATGTAAGCCTTTACTGGGCGGATGTCGACGGTAATATCCTTCAGGATTACACCTCTCTTGCAAAGTTCAGAATTACAGGTCTTGTATCTGAAGGTGAGTTATACAGCCACACAATTATTCCCGAAGGTGCAGAAACTCTCATGGCTTATGTAAACTTCAACGGAGTTGACAGCGCATATGGTTATATGATGAACTTACCCGGTAATTGTGCTACCTTCGATGGACTTGACGAGAATATCCTTTCAGAGTTCCAGATGGTATCAGACCTTCACATTACCGATGATGTAGTCAGCGGTATGGACGGCGATGACCATATCTATGACAACGAGCATTTCAGGATGATGCTCAGGGATATCGCTATTAACAGCAAAAACAGCCAGGGTATCTTTGTCAACGGTGATATTGCAAACAACGGTTTACAGACAGAGTATGCTTATGCAAAGTCTATCTATAATACCGTTAACAGCATGAACGGCAGAAGCCTTCCCAAGATGTATGTTTCTCTCGGTAACCACGACTCATATCCCGGCAACATCAATGAGTTTATCTCCTACGCACAGAGCCTTGGTGCGGATATGGATACAAACAAGCCTTATTACGCACAGAATGTCAACGGCTATAACTATATTTTCCTCGGCGGTGACAACGCCGATTACTACGGACTTGATTCTGCCCCCGTTAACAGTAACGACGCAGAGCTCTCTGCAACTCAGCTTGAGTGGCTGGATGCACAGCTTGCTGACAATGAGCAGAACAATGACGGAAAACCTGTATTCGTAATGCTTCATCAGGCAATTGCCAATACAGTTGCAGGTAGCTTTGATGGTCAGGACTGGGACGGTGTTGTAAACATCGATGCTCTGAAGGCAGTCCTCAACAAGTACAACAATGTAATTCTTCTCGGCGGACACAGCCATTGGGAAATCAACTCTCCCAATAATATGTACGCAGGTTCCTCGGACCTTCCCGTAGCTGTTAATACAGCATCTGTAGGCTACCTCTGGTCTGACTATAATTCAGATGACGGCTATTATATTCCCGGAACACAGGGCTTCTATGTCCGTGTTTATGAGGATAAGGTAGTATTCCTTGGCAGAGATTTTGAGAATAGCAAGTGGATTCCCTCTGCTTGCTATGTGATCTACAACGAGGATGTATCTGTAGAGGTTCCTTCAGTTATACTGAATGTGGACGAAACAACAGATGTTACATCCTGCATTAATAATCCCAAGGGCAGAACTCTCAGTTTTGTAACAACAGACAAAAACATTGTTCAGGTTGATGAAAACGGTATAGTTACTGCAACAGGTATTGGTACAGCTGAGATTATTGTTACAGCAGAGCCTACCGACACCGAGGTTGTAACAAGAGAAAAGATTAAGTTTATGGTTTCAAACGAAACTGTTTCTGAAGAAGTTGAGAATTTACTCTCAGGACCTCTCAATATAGGTGAGAATTTTAGTGCGTATATCGGATATGTTGTTGATGGCACAGAGTATGTGCTTACAATACCCGGTGACGGTGTTACAACTGACAGAACAAGTGACGAGTATTCAAATTCTCAGGGCTTTATTTCGGCTAATGGTATGACAGTTTACTATCCCGAGTTTATGCAGAAGAATAACAAGGGATTCTCTGTCCGTCAGTTCTGGGATTTTGAGCGTCAGGATGACGGCTCTTATGTAATCCTTAACACCTGGACAAACGCAACTCATACTGCAACTGATCCCAAGGTACCCTATGCTCTTGACGGTGGCTCATACAGTTACTATAAAGAGACCATTCCTACTGATGATAACGATGTACCGAAGGCTCTCACAGCAACAAGATATTACTATGACAACCCTGATTATACAGATGGTGAATATGCATCATATTACCGCTGGTATATCTACAAGGACGGCAATGGTAATTACTATCTGAAGTCCCAGCATACAGGATACATCCTCGCTCTTAACGAGTTTAATGACCTGCATTGGTTCGGAAAACTTGACAGACTGATGACCGCAGACGATATGACTGCTGCAGCAGCAAATCTTGACCGAATTGCAAAGCAGGACAACATCAAGATGTCTCTGTTTGACTATGGTAAATATATCAACAACAACAGCTATATTGCAAAAGAAGCAAGAAAGCTGAGAGAAACAGGTGTCAACACCTTCGATGCCTCAAAGAACGACAATATCCTCTGGTTCAATCAGGATGCGTGGAATGAAAACTATGTTGTTGACGGTGTCGCTACCCTCAACGAAGCAGATAAGGCATCAAATAAGATTACCGTTGATAATATCGGAAATCCCAGCCAGTATGATTCAACTCCTCTTATGCTCAACTCTCTTGATTCATCAGGCTATCCCTATGTAAATAACATTACATACCACGATTGGGACCGTCGTTACGGTGATTTTACAAATTCTCCTGCTTTCGGTTCTGACTCAGGCAGCCTTAAATACCTGTTCGACAATGATATGACCTATGTAACTGGCGACTCCAACAGTACATTGACAGCAGAAAATTATGCAAACGGTTACTATCAGAGTGTACGCTATGATGTAGGTGACAGCTTTGGTACAGGTATGTTCAAGGAAGCAGCAAACGGCGGTATGGTATACAGCTCATATATGAACGCAGCTTACTTTGATACATCTGAGTTCTTTGAAACAGGTGCTTATCAGCCGCTTGAGGGACAGCGCTTCCAGATCTATGACTATGTTATCCGTCCTTTCTATCATTACTATTACAGTGAGAACGTAAGCTTTACCGATTCAAATACAGGTACTACATACAATGATATTTACGATACACTTATCAAGAGTACCCGTCTTGATACATTCGGTGAGAATTCTCTCTTCAATAACAGATATCTGAGAAAATCTCTCCGTGACTATAACTCCTACAACAGAAACTTCCTTCCCTTTAACTATGGTCACAATATGAAGAGCGAGTATATCTCGGGCGAATACATTACAGACAGCCTTTTCGGCTCACCTGTAGACCCTGTTTATCCCGATGAGTATACAACAGTGGACAGAACAGGCCACAGCTCTGTTCAGCAGGATACACCTCAGCTTCCTGCATATTTCAATGATACCTATGCTGATTCACGCGGTGCAAGCTACACCAACAGCCAGGAGACAAACCTGTGGTTTGGCATGAGCATGGAGTTTGACTTTGAAATTGCAAACAACGGTCAGATCCGCGATATGAACGGCGACTTACAGGATATGGTGTTCAATTTCACCGGAGACGATGATGTGCTTGTTTACATCGACAATGTTCTGGTGCTTAATGTTGCAGGTACTCACGGTGCACAGATGGCAACTATCAACTTTGCCACAGGTAACGTTGCTCATCCCACAGATGAATCCTGTTATCCCTCTGTAGGTATTGATACTTCCGAGTCATCTACTATCAGAAAAAAATTCGAAACAGCTTATGCCGAGGCAGCTGCCGAGGACAGCAACAGTATTCTTGCGGGTTCAACTCTCAACGAGGATATGTTTGAGGGTAACACCTTTGCAAACGGCACAAGACATACTCTCAAGTTCTTCTATCTTGAGCGTGGCGGTTCCCGTTCCTTCTGTGATATTTACTTCAATATGGAAACACTTCCTTCAAGTGGATTTGAGGTAGAGAAGAAGTCAGTAGATGCACAGGGCAACGACGTAACAGCCGAGGATAATTCTGATTATACTTTTGTAATTACCGGTTATACAGACGATGGTGAGGCTCTTACAAGCGGTACTTATACCTATGATGTAGTTGATACAGCAACTAATGCTATTGTGGCTTCTAACCTTAAGGTTGAGCAGGGCGATACCATTACCATCAAGAGCGGTCAGAAGGCTGTTTTCAAGGATCTGCGTGTTGACTATCAGTACACAGTTACAGAGATTATTGATCCTTGCTGTGTTAAGGGTGTAAGAACATATCTTGACAACACAGAAATAGGAAATATGCCTGTGCAGCAGGACCACTTGATTTCCTGTACTGCATCTTCATACATTCCCGTTGTAGAGAGTGGCATTTCCAATGTTACCTTTGTAAACACAGTAGAATGTGTATCAGTAAGCATCAAGTATTATGACCGAGAGGTTGTAAGCGGTATGCCTGCTGATATCGGCAAGGACCCCCAGACTTATGTTCACAAGTTCTATGCTGCAGACATCAAGTTTGTTGATGACACCCATGCAGAGATGGACACAGAGGCTATGATAGCCGAGGCAGGTAATGCTCTGGCAAGCGGTGAGTTCGGCGGTGTAAACAACATCCTTGATGAATACTACCTCTGGCTCAGCCAGGAAAAGGCTGAAGAGGCTATACAGAAGCTTACCAATCTGCACACAGGTGAGCTTTACGAGAAAACCTCTTATCACACCAATCAGTACGGACAGGTTCAGACAAGTGGTGAAAAGTGGGTTGATATATCCGAGGATGGCAAAGAGATTACCACTTGGATGTATAATAGACCCCGCGAGTATAAAGTAATAGTTTATGGCTCAGAAAACGGTGACGCAAGTGTGCTGAATCCCGTTGAAGGAACTGATTATTTTGTAGCATCAGGTTCCTCTGAAATCCTGACAGGTTACTACAACCAGCGCTTCGGTACAGTTGATACAGAAAACGATGATCAGGGCGTCAACGATGGCACCAATTATCTGAAGGCATACAATATTCCTGCTTTAAACGGTGCAACGATAACCACGGCTGAAACTATTGTAAATAACGGTACAACACTCAAATTCCTGTATTGGGCATTTGATGCAAAGGGCAAAGAGATTGCCTCCACAGACATCAACTACAGCTACAGAATCACAGGTAATACCAAGCTTTATGCAATTTACGGTGAGAACGAAATCGAAAGCGGCGTCACCGTCAGCATGAATGATCCTGACGTATTCTCATTGGCAGACCAAAACGGCAACAGCGTGGAGTATGTACGACTCAATACTGTTTTGAATCCTTACGGTTATGATGATAATTTCCATATTGGCGGAGATTATGCCGAAGGTGATGACGGTATCAAGGATGTAGCAGTTGTCTATGTCAATGTTAAGAACAATGCTTTTGATGCAGACAATCTCAGCGATGCACAGCTTCAGCAATTAAGAGCAGGAGTTGAGCAAATCGTTAAGAACGCACAGAGCTACGGTATGATTACAGGTAAGGCTATTGAGGTTACGGTTGAGAAGACTTCTGTAGATGGTGAGAGTGTTGAAACAACCGACGAAAGCATCACACTCATTGCAAACGGCTTCAAATATAAGGTTGTTGCAAAGCAGGATAGTGCTTCGGATTACGGTAATAACGAAGTCTACCTTACAACAAAGAACCGTGTTCAGTTCACAACTACGTTCGCAAAAGCCCAGCTTGTCAAGCTTCGTTTGTTTGCTTTTGCGGCAATGAGAGTGGTTGAAAATGGCGAAAGCAACTGGGTAGTCAGCGATAACTATGTTGACTATAATCTCGGTGAAAGCCTTAATTGATTACAGTATTTACAAATTGATATTATGAGTATTAATGTGAGAAGGTGTTATTAATGAAGATGACTTATGAAGAGCCTGTGATTGAAGTATTTGTGTTCGAAAAACAGGATCAGATTAAAGCTTCCTCAGTAGCTGAGAGTAAAAAGACAATGGATGAAGACCAGGTTGCAGTCGCACAAGGTATAGCTGACGGCTTTTTCTGGTATTAATTCATCGGTATAGTGAGCATTTAAAATTGAAAAGAGCAACAGCGAGCCCTCTGTTGCTCTTTTTAAAAATGAAAACATATTGCGTTTCAGGTGAATCTGAAGCCTAAAGCTCAAAGGAGTGACACTTATGAAAAAGAAGATCACTAGAATTCTATCCCTTGTTTTGTCGGTGATGATAATTGCATCCTGCCTTTCCGTCCTTTCGGTATCGGTCTCGGCAGCGGATTACAGAAACGGTGCCCAGTCGGGTCCCTCTGCGTCTTATGCAGGTAGCAGATATTACAGAAACTTTCTGCGTGTACCCATTACAGGCGATAACAGAACCGACCTCATAGCTGTTGCACTTTCTCAGCTCGGCTATCAGGAAGGTGCCGCAAACGGTGCTTTTTCCGGTGAGGTATCGGGTGGAGCAAACTACGTTGAAATGAGTTACAATATGGGTGATCTGGGCCTTGGTTATGGCGGTTCGGACTATCCTTGGTGTGCATCCTTTGTGTCCTGGTGTCTTTATCAGTCCAGATGCACAAATCACGCTACATACAGCTCACTTTGCCGAAATCATTCGGGCGATTATAACTATATCTGGAAAGAAATAAGCTGTGCAATGTGGGTTAATCAGCTCAAGGGTGCAGGCTATTTCTCATATAGTGCAGGAATGGGCGGAAGCTATGTTCCCAAGTATGGCGATCTTGTATTCTTCAAGAGTTCCTCATCCCCTTCTCATATAGGTATCTGCCTCTATGTAAAGGACGGTGTGCTTTATACAGTAGAGGGTAACACAAGTGATGCCTCCGGTCTTGAAACCAACGGCGGTGGTGTTTATTTCAAGAGCTACTCTCTCTCAAGCTCATACCTCTACGGCTTCGGCAGATTGCCCTATGTTTCCAATAGTGCAGTCACCAAGATAGACTACTCAGGTGCTAATCCTACCCCCGGTCTGTACGTTGCCAATGCGGCAAAGTATATCTACGGCTCCGAGTATTCTACTTCTGCTGTTACCGTAATCCCCAGATTCTCTATGTTTGAGATTACAAGGGTTGGTGCAAACAACAGACTTTACGGTGCTTTTACAGATGTAAACGGAAATGCTGTAACAGGTTGGATTGAAAACAACTCAAGCCGTATTATTCAGTTGTCTTCCTCAGGTGTGATGTCTGGCTCATGGGAGTATGACGGTACAGGATTCAAATATAAGTATTCTGACGGTACATACGCTACAAAGGGCTGGTTGCAGGACCCTGAAAATATGGCATGGTATTATATCGGTGCAAATGGCTACGCTCAGAACGGCTGGCTGTATCTTGACACCGGTACCTTCTACCTTGACACAAATTCCAATGCAATGCTTACAGGCCACAGATTCATTGATGGCAGATGGTACTATTTCAATAATGACGGTTATCTCTGTGACGGTGCATGGGAATATGACGGTGTAGGCTACAGATATCGCTATGTAGATGGCACCTACGGTGCAAATTGTTGGCTTGATGATGCAACAAACAATTATGTAAGATATTATCTTGATGCAAACGGATACTCTGTCAGAGGTTGGCAGAAGATTGGTGACGCATGGTATTACTTTGATCCAAACAGTGGTGCATTGCTGTCAGGTTGGCTCTATATTGATGATAAATGGTATTATACTGACTCAACCGGTGCTATGCAGACGGGCTGGGTAGAGCAGGACGGACATTATTTCTATTTTGACTCAAGCGGTGCAAGAGTAGAGAATACCACAGTGGATATTAACGGTTCTACTTGTACCTTTGATAAAAATGGTGTGCTTGTAGAA
>JAFQNJ010000013.1 GCA_017395925.1 Ruminococcus sp.
AGTCCCTTCCACGCGTTTTCAAATCCGTGTTCGAAGGGGCGGAATTCAGGGGTGCTTATCATACCGCAGGGAGTAATTCTTCCGTCCCAGGTTACCCAGAACTGACTTTTGCCCGCAAGACATGACATAGGTTCGCCGTTGTCAAGCTCGCAACCTTTATTCGTAGATAACTCTGCATTTGAAAGTCGGGTTCTGACAGCATCCATACCTTCGCGGAAAAGGATATCGTCGGCAATGAGTCTGCCTGCTTCCTCGGGGGTGATGCGTGAGAAAGAGGCGCATTTGTCAGAGCAACTTGCACAGTTGTTCCGACGGGCGGGAGGGAAGCAATATGCAGTCATTCTCAGTTCAAGCTCCCGCGCGAGGGCAAACTCCTCAAGGTCCTTCCATTTGGAGTAGTTGTCAGGGGCAATGGTGGTGTTAAGATGCACCAGAATTCCCTCTGAAAGATACCAGTCAAGATTTTCAAGCACATTGTCAAAGGCGGCTTTGTTGCCGCAGAGTGCCTCGTAGTCCTCACGGCAGGTGCCGTAGAGTGTGATGTTTATCTGGGCAGGAGGGAGTCTGTGGAAAAGCTCTTTCATTTCGGGGGTGAGTATCGTGCCGTTAGTGTTGATGGCAATGGAAAATCCCATGGTTGCCAGATTCTCATAGATTTCGCAGAAATCCTCTCGTATTGCAGGCTCGCCGCCTGTGAGCAGAAGGAAGACAAGTCCCATATCCTTGCACTCTTTTGCAAGGCTCAGCCATTCATCACAGGTGCGTTCTCTGCCTATAGGTGCCATTTCCTCGGGAGTCAGGCGGACATAACACATCTTGCATCTCAGGTTACAGCGGGGTGTGAGTTCAAAAATTCCGCTGACGGGAATTCTCTTTGCGGCACATATGCGGCCGAGTTTGCGTTTGATATCTGCACTTTTTGTGGGTGTCACAGAGATTCCTCCTTTGAGAAAAGTGTGTTATAGGCAAGCATCACCGCATCCTTGTCCGGGCGGCAGGAAAGTTCAAAAACAGGAACAGAACCAAGCAGCGAGGCATAAAAATCCGTAACGAAATCCACGAAACTCTTGTCCCATGCATTTATTGTGGTCTGGTAGTAAAGGGTGCGAAAAGCAGAGCGTGTTACTTTGGTGATAGTGTTGTCTGAGGCTTTGTTTAAGATGAATATTCCCCCGATGGGAGCCTGCTTCGGGGAGTAAATTCCCGATGTGCCTGCAAAGGGAGAGCCGCCGCCGAAGAAGATTCCGTCTTTTTTCATCAGGACACAGCGGTCGCCGTTAATAATTTCTGCCCCCAGGTGCTCTTGCCAGAGTTTTGCCTGAGTGGATTTTCCTGCTCCGGAGGCACCGCAGAAAAGTACCGCTTTGTCGTCTTTGAGGACAACGGAACTGTGAAGCAGAAGGGCATTTCGGTAAAGCAACATCAGTTCGCCGCAAATCAAGTGGGTGCAGTGTAGATAGTTCCGGTACTTGCTGTGCCATTTGTCTTCCGGGTAATACATAATATTTTCGCCGTTTTTGCGTAAAAGACAGGCCACCTGACATCCGTCCTTCTCAATGAGAGGCTTGTAGATGCGCAGATAGCCTTCGGTAGTTTTGTAAACAAAAATGTCCCCATCTTCATAGATGGGGGTTGAATTTAAGGATATAGGCTTTTGAATAAGAGAAACTCTGTAGGTTACATCGGGGGTATCGGTATCTTCGCACAGCAATTCAAGGAAGCATTCGGGTAGGTTAGCCTCAGTAGGCAGAATAAATCTGACTGTCAGAGAAGAAAACCGGATACAGAAAGAGTATTCTCCGTTCATATCAGGAAGTGAATGTAGCGGCAACCTGTGTGTGAATACACAGTGTGTCGTTATCCTGAATCTCGAAAACGTTTTCGGAGCAGATAGCGGTGAATGACAACGGTTCCATAAGAGCATAAGATCTCATCAGAACGGGGGTATCGTTGTCTTGGACAACGCAGGCGTTGTCCAGATAGCTGATTTTGATGGCACAGGCGGCGATGGATTGGCTGAGTTTATAGAACTCAACAGCCGCCACAGGTTTTGAATATGTTTTTTTCATAATTCCTTTCATCCTACCCTTCGAAAACAATTACGTATAATAATCGGTTTTAATCTTCAATAAGAATGCCGCCGCCACGGAGCATATCAAGAAAGTCAGCTACGTCTCTTTGGGCATCCTCGGGAGTTGCATCGTATTCCTCAAGCAGAGTCTCAACAAGCTTTGCTTCGGTTGTGTCTTTTTGGAGCAGTTCAAAAAGGAATTTGCCTGTTTCGTTGAGTGCGACAAGTCCCGATAGCTCCCTTGCGGCATCACCGGAGGGGATAGCGATGGTCTCGCCTGCAATTTCTCTCAAAATGAAGCCGTCGGAAACCTTCATATTGCTCCTCCTTGGGTGTTTATATGGCGACTACCGTAAAAAGGGTAAACTACCCCAGATATATACTCACGTTATATTATAACGATTAATTTTGAAATTGCAATACTTTAAACAAAAAAATATCATAAAATTTAGCCAAAAGTTTCTTAAAAATTAGTTGACTTGCCAGTAAGGGTGTTATATAATCTATAATGTATAATAGCCTGAAAATGGGTAATTGTAATCAAAATACAAGCTCGGTTTGACAGGTATTTTGCGGAAAACACGGAGGTGATACCGTGACAGAGAAAAAAAGAATAGTATTTCCGCGTGGAGCACCTCTTGTTTTGAGATGTGTCTCTTTAGCGGCGGTGTTGTGCCTGTTTCTTTCAGGTTGCGGAGGGGATCCTTCTTCCAACCCCAAAGGCACCACAGCACCAACCGAGGTATCATCGCCTCCGGCAACGTCGGCGGACCTCTACTGTCTGGAGGTCAGCACCTACTCCGGCCCGTTTGTTGAGGACGGAAGCGAGGAGGAAGTGGAAAACGTGGCGGCGATTATTGTGGAAAACAGGTCCGAGCAGTTTCTGGACCGCGCAATGATTACCTACGTTTTCGGTGACAAGGTAGCACAGTTTGAGCTGACGGGACTTCCCTCGGGTGCCAGAGCCGTGGTGCTTGAGAAAAACCGCCTGACTCTGACGGGTAAGGAGGAGTACACTCTGATAAATTGTGACAGCTCATTCAGGAGCGACGCGGTGACACAGAGTGACAGCCTCAAGGCGTATTCAAGCGGAAACGTTCTGAAGCTTGAGAACACCTCAAAGGAAACTTACCTTAACACCTGTGTGTACTACAAAAAAGTGAATTCGGGCGGTATGTTCCTGGGCGGAATAACATATATGCTGTCCTTTGATACCATGAATCCCGGAGACGTGAAGGAAAAAGCGTCGGCACACTTTACAGATGATTGTGAGATAGTGCGATTCAGCTATCAGACGGAATAATCAATATATACCATTATATATAGTATATATTTCATATAGATTCCGGTTGCGGTTGCGACCACAGAAGAAAGGAGAAAAACCTATGAAACAATCAAACTTCGCAAAAAGATTGATATCGTTACTTTTGGTTGTGATTATGATTGCAACGTTGCTTCCTCTCAGCACCATTGCAGCGGCTGCTGCAGACCCTGCGAAGAATAACATCGTTACAAGCGCAAACAAAGGCGTAACAGGTATTGATACCTCTACCCTGAACAAAAAGGGTACAATCAACTGGCCTGTGAAGATTTACGATAATCTCTCCGACGGTATGCTCTTTGAGTTTGCCCAGTATCAGGGAAGCTCTTTTTTGAGTAACTCAAGTAACCCTAAAGCATCAAGCTCGTACTCAAGTACTGGCGGTCAGTACGTACTGGGTCAGCCGATGCCCTATGGCGGCAGATTTGTAACTGACTATACCGCCGATGCGGCGTATTCTACCAATGCATACGTAACTCAGTATGGAAACGGCAGAGGTATTCGATATGTGCCTACAAGAATGGCGGCTTCCAATTATAATAATCCGCAGTATTTAAGACTGAAAATTAATCCTTCGGCATACAGCGGCTCCAACAGAAACTTCTATGTTTCAAACTTCCGTAACGATAACGGCCTGAATGCACATTATTCTACTATTCGCTATATGGTTATGGTATACCGCTCATCCGGTATCAATACTACCACAAAGGCGGACTATTTCGGCACATCCATGGAACCCATGACGTTCCTCATAAACCGAGTAACATCCGAAACAACATCAACAGAATCCAGCTCATGGTTGAGATATGGTGTTTCTAGCTGGACCAATTCTTCCACTTGGACATACAGAGTAATAGACCTTCAGTCACTGGGCTTCAATGCTTACTATACAAACGGATTGTCCATTACTCCTAACTTCAGCAGCACAAGTGCTTATCTTGACCTTTCTCATGTAGGTTATTTTACAACTTCTGCAGCAGCAGATACTTATGGTAAGCAGTGTCTGGAGTTTTTGAAAGACCCCGGTGAATACGTAAGCGGCACACAGTGGAACACCGCAAACAACACCGCGTTCGGTATGCTTTTCTCTTCAAACGGAACAGCCTGGGCCTCAGGCGGCGGTAATCCTCTTACCTCTACAAATGCAGGTCTTCACGGCGGTTACTATACATATCAGATAGGTTACAGACCTTCTGTGGATGCAAATGCAGACACCTATAATAATAACCGAAGGACAGGTAGAGATTCTACCACGGGTCGGTTCAATGGTACCGGTGACCTTATCGGTGACAACGGTATCCATTACATCCATACAGACTATGGTACCAATGGTGTGTACGATATGAGCAGCCTCGACTTCGGCGGATATAGCCTCCTCGAGGACTGTACCAGAGGTCTGTGGACTGCGGGTCTTCTCCAGAATACTCTGGGTGCAGATGGTACACCTCAGTACAAGCAGGAAACCGTTGAGTACATTGCAGACCTTCTCAGTAAGACCCTCGTTATCCCCCAGAAGGGTACCAACGGATACAACAACTATAACTATGTTGCAGGTGTGAAGAATGCCGCACAGTACGGTACTACCAACGGCACAGCAAACGACCTTGCACAGGGACTCCGTAACTGTCTGGGAATTACCTTTACTTCAGGTCAGTCCAGAGGCTCCGCACCCAAGATGGGTACCTATGCCGAAACTCTGGCAAAGGCGAATGACCTGAAGGGTGCATTCCTTCCCATTGCAAATGCAGGTAAAATCAAGACCTGTATGGATGCAGCTTACTATCTGCTTCACAACTTATTTGTAGCTGATTCCTACAACCAGCTTCAGGATGACTTCCAGTACCTTACTCTTTCCAGCGCGGTACTTGACAACGGTACAGATGCCTTCGTTCTCGACGGTGGTTTCTCCTATGGCGCAAGCCTGCAGGATCTTATCGATGAGAAGATCACTCAGGATGAGTACAAGGCTGCGGCTAAAAACGCTGTTGTATACAGCAGCTTCCACAACGGCGGTGTAGGACGTATTTACCACGACCAGGTAGACGAGAAAGATCTCGTTTATTATGCAGACGCAGAGTATTCCCGTACTACCAGATTCCCCTTCCTGCCTGTAGTTGACTCCGAGGGCGTCTACGCAGGTGAGACAAAGTCCTACTACAATGGAGAAGACGAAAAGCGTAGCTATGAAACTCAGAACGGTACTTACAACGAAAGAAACTACGGTTATACCCTGGCTTCAAACGGTGAGTTCGTATTTAACGAAGAAGATGACCTCTACTTCGAATTCGAAGGAGACGATGACGTTTATCTGTTTATCAACAACCAGCTGGTTCTTGATATCGGCGGCGGTCACTCCATCTCCAATGCTTCTATCAACGTTAACGAGTACGTAGCATGGGCCAGAGAGGTTGTTAAGAACCCCACTAACTACACTGCACAGGAGCTTGCCCGTGCACAGGCACTCGACCTTGAAAACGGCGAAATCGCCAGCTTCGACTTCTACTACATGGAGCGTCACGGCTACGGTGCAAACTGCCGAATCGTTACAAACATGCACGTTACCGACCCGTCTCTGCGTGTGGACAAGTCTGCATATCAGGGCGGTAAGGAAATTGAATACGGTGGAATCGTCGATGCCGACAAGCCCATCGCATACAACTTTACAATTACCAACTCCGGTAACCAGAAGCTCTACAACCTTTCTCTTGATGACAAGAATATCGGCGTAAGCCTTACTCCCGACAATGGTCTCTACGTTGCAGGTGACGGAAACGACACCGAGCTTGATGATATCAACGGCTACTATGTAACCGATGCCCGTGGAGAAAAACTTGATGCCACGGATATTGTTGCATACGTCAGCGGTTGGGAAAAGGTAGATTCCGGCGGTGACTATATAGAAAACTCCCGTGTCTACACCAAGGTAGAGGCAGGTGCCGGTACACATGTTTATCACGATAATCTTGAGATAAGATTCAAGAGCAATGATGAACTCAAAAAGTTCCTCAAGACTCTTGAAAGTGCAGAGACAGATAATTCTTCAGTTGGCGAGGAGCTGACACAGAAGGGTGCAGGTCTCTGGGTTGATGCAAGCGTAACCTTCACAGGTATTTACTACACTATGACCGATGAACAGTCAGAGGAAGGTGTGTTCAACAATACAGTTTACGCAGAAGGTATCACTACTGTTGATCCCGATGATCCTGCAGCAATCACAAAGGTTTCTGAGGCTCGCCATCGTGTATACGTAACTGCTATTCCCTGCTACTATCAGTGGGCAGGAAAAGACCTCTTTATCTCCAAACAGCGAGTTCTGGATGATGCATCGGCTGAAGCAGGAAATGTAAGCAGTATGCTTCACGACTATATCGCATTCTTCAATACTGTAGGCGGTGATATAAGCAAGTTCGGAACCGTGTTCTGTGACAGACTGGGTCATCAGGTTGACGCAAGCACTTACCCCAACGTTGTTCTTGGATATCAGGCGGGCGACGGACAGTTTGGCTACAAGACCAATTACGATACACCCGGTATCTATGAGTTCCACATTCTGATGTATCTCTACGGCAAGTCCGGCGATATCGAGACCATGAATCTGGGCGAATATGCTGTTGTTCGTGTTCTTATCATCGTAACCGACGTCGGTGATGCACAGTACGTTCTTGACTACGGTCTTGCTACCGAGACTCTTGATAAGGGCGGCGAGCTCTTCAAGGGCGACGAACTGCTGGGAGACCTCAGCGGTACCGAGGCAAAGGTTATGGGTATCACAGGAACCCAGCCCTCTTACCTCAACGTTACAGACAAGACAACTGATTACAACCGCATTAACTTCAGTGCGGCAGACCTTGCAAGCAGCAACAAGATTAATACAGAAGACGGATATTATACCGCAAATATCGCAATAGGCGATCTTGGTAAGAAAATTAACTACGACAAAAACTCCGGACGATATACTATTGTTGACTCCGGTACAGTAACTGTTCATGTCGATGCTCCTGTTGCGTGGGATGAGCTCTTCCTCTACTATTGGTATGATGACGGAAGAAACAACGTATGGCCCGGTGACCCCATGACTATGACCAGCCATGGTAACTTCGAATTGACCATACCTGACAACGTTCCTCACGTAATCATCAGTAACGGAACAAACCAGACAGTAAACCTTGACCTTACTCCCGGTAAGGAAGCATGGATTGATATTGACGGTACCCTCAATGCTGACGAGAAGCTTTATGCTAACGTAACATATAAGACAACCGATGGTGTTATTCATGCAAAAGTTCCCGAGGGATGGGGCGACGTTTACATCTACTGTTGGGATGCTTTTGGCAACGGTCTCACATCTTGGCCCGGTATCCAGGTAGAAGAAATCGACAGCGATGGCTTCTATACATACACCATCCCCGCCGATATTACCAATGTTATCGTTAACAACGGTGACAAAGGTAAGCAGACCTCTGACCTGGTAGTTTACGCAGGTTCAGAGACATGGATTACAGTAAACGCAACTCCCTCCGGCACAAACGAAGAGGTGGGTATCGACTACTACGGTGCTACATCCTCACGTTCAACCGAAACTATCAAGATGCACGCATCTGTTCCCGATGACTGGCAGGGTGCATCGGTTTATTACTGGAATAGTAACGGTAGTGCAACAGGCGTTGAGTGGCCCGGTATTGCTATGACCAAGGGCACTGACGGTCTCTATCATGTTGAGGGAATTCCCGCTGACGTTACCAACGTTATCATCAACGATGGCAAACAGGCAGGTGCTTTGCAGACCCAGAACCTCTCTATCACCCCCGGTGCAGAGACATGGTTCACCATAACAGCACCTTATAAAAGCAGCACAACTACTGTTGAAGCAACTGTTCCTGCTGACTGGAGCGAGGTAAGAGTTTACTTCTTCAACGATTCCGGCACGGTTGGCACAGAGTGGCCCGGTATTACCCCCGCCAAGGTTACAGGTAACACCTACTCAATAGCTGTTCCTGACGGTGCTACAAAATATATCGTTAATAACAATAATAACGGCAAACAGACACAAAACCTCTTTGTTACTCGCGGTATTGCGAACAAGGTTGAGGTAAACAGTGCAAACGTGGCAACTCCTCTTACAGAAACAACAATTATTGTTTCACCTCAGAAGAACTGGAGAAATGTAAACATTCATTACTGGAACACAACTACAAATGTTGGTTCAGAGTGGCCCGGTGTGGCAGCAGAAATGAATGAGGACGGTACATTTACCGCCACGATTCCTGCAGGCTATAATGCGTTCCTGCTTAACAATGGTATTGAGCAGACGGGCGATATTTCTGACTTCTATATGGGCGGCGATAACCTTGTAACAGTTTATGAGGACCTCACATACAGACTGGATCTCAATTACAAGGTTGATATAGTTTACGGTGAAAATGCGGATAAGGAAGGCTTTACCTTTACCCCCACCGACTTTATGGATTCAGAGTACAATATCTGGATGGCTATCACCGTTCACGAAACCGACATTAACGTAAATAACAAGCCCACAGCTCTGGGCAGTGCAGTCAATATCGGTAAGGAAGTTCAGATGTACAAGAAAATTACTGTTCTTCCTGCAAACGTTGTTTACTACGAGGATGATTTCGCAGGCATTATCTACGATAATACAACCTCTAACGTAATCAACCACTATGGAGACGGTTCAGGCAGCCTCGGACAGTCTGTTGACCAGAATCAGCAGTACGGTAAAGACAGCGTATATCAGGGTTCTGAGAACGACGAGATGACCGGTGGCTCACTGACTGACGTGTATATCAATGACAACAGTTCTTTCGCTAGCTTCTGGTTTACAGGTACAGGCTTCGAGATTATCGGACATACTCATGCAGTCGGTTCCGGTACACTTGTTGCCACTATCTATGATGCAACCGGAAAGAGAGTTAAGAAGATTCCTGTTATTACCGAGTTCGATAATGGTGCTGACGGCGGTACAGAAGGTATCAACGCAGTTCCCCTTATCAGAGTTAACAACCTTGACTTTGGTAAATACAAGGTAGAACTTTCCGGCGTTCCCGTGTTTGATTTTGATGATTGGAATGGCACCGGATTACCTCCCACACTGGAGTCCTACGTCTGCATCGATGGCGTAAGAATTTTCCAGCCTCTCCAGGAGAACAAGCCTGACGGCGAAACCGCCCTTATCTCCAAGGGCGCAAGCTACACAGTAGACACAGGCCTTTCCAACCACGTAACAAGCCTTACCGATGGTGCTTACACCACAGGTACAGCTTGGGATGCAGGTAAGTGGCTTGGCTTCAAACAGGGTGAGGGCGGCAACGTTGACTCCTCAAAGCAGGGCGTTGTAACTCTTGACCTGGGCAAGACATACTGCATCGAAGATATCAGAGCAAACGTTTGCTCAACCTTCGCAGATGCAAGCATCGGTAACCCCAACTGGATTGAGGTTTACTATTCCAACAGTCTTGACGAAGCCTTCAAATTTGCAGGTTCTCTTGATGTTACAGCAGATCACAATGTGATTCACTGGTGTGACCTCGCATTTGCAGATGGACTTACAAGTGTTGATGCAAGATACCTGAGAATCAAGTTCGGTTCACCCTACAACAACTACACATGGGTAATGGTTGATGAAATTGAAGTTTACGGATATGAGAAGGCACACGTTGAAAACGGTTCTCATGATGCTTATCTTGAAACTGAAGACGGTGCAACCTTTGCCGAGGTTAGAAACCTTGTTGCTGACCGTAAGAGCTTTGCTATCAAGTATGACGATAACGACGGACTCTCCGTTTCCGGCGGTACCAGCACATGGATTGAAAACCGTAACAATTCACTTCCTTCTGACTTCAACTCCAAGTGGACCAACAATATTGTAAACAGTGCAAACGATTACCTCATTGCAGGTCCCAACAACGAAGTTTATGTTATGGAGACAACCGAAGCTGACAAGTCTGCTCTCGTATTCTATGTGAGAGAGACAGCAGATACAGTTCATAATCTCCAGCTTGCAATCAGAGCACTTGACTATGGTGCCTTTATCGGTTCAGAGGAAACCGGTAATGCGATTGCTGAAATTCAGTACGGCGTATATAACGAAAACGGCGAGTTTGCTTGGAAGACCCTGACAACTACCGTTTCCGCCGCAGAGCAGTACTTCACTGTACCCTATACAGAGTGTCCCTACGATGCAGAGAACGACAGATATCAGGTTGTTATCAGAGTTGCAGACACAACTCCCACAGGAATGGCTTCCTTCACAAGTGCCAAGTCCAAGGGTATCGACTTCCTTGAGCTGAACACATCGGAAGTTCCCGACGTTATCTACTCCGACGAGGTTGCTAATACAATTATCGATAGTAACGGTAATACTCTGGAAACATCCAAGTTTGTAGACTTCCTCAAGCTTGCAGGTCAGATGGAATCTGATGATGTTGTAGAGCCCGAAGACCCCGAGACTCCCGAGGAGCCTGTAGTTATTGAGGGCGTCAGCACAAGCGCAATGGGCGCACTCTACGACAGCTTCACAGCAGATACCGCAAGTGACTTTGCAATTACAGAAACCAGCCGAATCTACATTGTTACACCCAACGATTACGAGATGCCTTCTGAGAGTATTCAGCAGACTGTTAAGCTCGCTCAGAGCCAGTTCAAGGCTGATAACTATGATATGGAAATCGTATGGGGTCTTGAGGAGTTCTCAAGAGCAGGCGATATTATCGTCTACGTGGATTCTTCCTACACCTACGGTGCTGAAGGCTACAACATTGAAGTATCCGACAGAGCAGTTGTTAAGTCTGTAGATACAGACGGACTTCTCTACGGTCTCAATACACTCCAGAAGCACTTCCGTTATGCAGGTACCAACGCTATCGAGGGCTTCACTCTTACTGATGCACCCGATACCAAGGAGCGTACAGTACACCTTGATGTGGCAAGAAAGTACCTCACAAAGGAATTTATCCAGAACTATATCGCAGAGATGTCCTGGATGGGTTACAATGCACTTGAGCTCCACCTTGCAGAAGACGGCGGCTTCCGTTCAAACATCTGGGACGGCACAGCAGACTTTGTAAGCCCCACAGGCAACGATTTCTCATGGGCTATCGGAAGTATGCTTCAGCCTTGGTGCTATGACTGTCCCGATCCCGATATGGGCAAATATCTCACAGCTGCAGAGTTGGTTGAGATTTGTGAGACTGCTAAGGAATATCATATTGAGATTATCCCCTCCTTCGATACTCCTGCTCACGTAGGATGGATGACAAAGAAGTATGAGACTGAGTACAACGCAGGCAATACTTCAGTATCCAGATTCAACTACGGCGGTCAGTCCTATACTCTGCCCAACAGAATCAACTATCGTACTACAAACACATACGACTACGCAGTTCTGAACCTCGGTAATGCAAATGTTCAGAAGTTTGCATTTGCAATGTATACCGATCTTGCTGCATTCTTCCATCAGTATGCAGGTTCAACACACTTCAACATCGGCGCAGACGAAGTAGGTCTGGCTACAACCGACACATGGGATTACGCAGACTTCATTGACTACGTAAATGACCTCAATGATGTAATCAAGGGTCAGGGCTATGAGTCAATCCGTATGTATAATGACTTTGCAGACAGACCCAAGTATCAGAGTATGACAGACAGAACTCTGCCCGAGCTCGACGATGATATCGAAATTGTTTTCTGGGACGGTCCCAATACCAACGGCGCATCCTGGGATAGCACAACAGATATCAAGAAGGCTGATGCATGGGTTGCTGAAGGCAGAAACATCTACAGCGGCGTTCAGTTCTGGACATATTACACATCAAGAATTGCAAATACTCCCGGCTACGAGAGTAATGCAAACTTCGGTAAGGATTCACGAGATCCTACCAACACATGGTGGACCTTCTACAGAAACCAGGAGGATTATGCTTATGCAGAGTGGGATCCCACAAGATTCTCCGAGTATACAGATACCACATACTCCTACTACTATGGCGGTGAGTACCTCAAGGGTGGTTACTTCATGGTATGGCTGGACTATGCAGGTGTTAATACTGAAACCCAGCATTGGCAGGGCGTATGGGATAGCACAAATACAGCAAGTAACGGCAAGTATTTCTACAGCCTTATCTATCGTATGTGGTCCAACGCAGCAAAGCAGTGGAACTGGGATCTCGACGATACCGTTACATTCGCAGACTTCAAGACCTTCCGCGATAAGATGGGTTACTTCCCCGGTTACGACACAGTAAACACCACCACAACCTCCAGCTATATGTCCGCTACTATCCTTCCCGAATCTGCGGAGATTAGTGAGGAATCCTACTATCCCACATACAAGGTTACCTTCAAGAACTATGACGGTACCGTTCTCAAGTCTCAGTATGTATATCACGGCTCTTCCGCAACAGCTCCTGCTGTACCCGAGAGACCCGACGACGTATGGTACACCTACAAGTTTGCAGGTTGGGACAAAGAATTCACAAACATCACAGCAGATACAGTTCTGACTGCAACATATACCTCAGAGGCAACTGTTGCAGGCAAGATTGGTTATCTGGAAGTTAAGGTTTCCGGCGGTACAAACTTCAACATCAGCATCAATGATGAAACTCCCAGACCCATGGGTACCAAGTTTGTAAACGCAAGCATGGAATTCGGCAAGAAGGTTGTAGTTACTGCCGAAACCACCAACGGCAACCGATTTATCGGCTGGATAAGTGCAAAGACAGGTGATGTGCTGAGCACAGAGCGCACATACACCTTCTACACCTCCGGCAACGACGTTCTTATTGCTCTCTTTGACACAGACCTCGTCAGCAAGGGAACAGTTACCTTCAGAAATGATAAGACAAACCAGATTATAGACATTCAGTACTATGCTTCCGGCGAGACTATCATCTTCCCCGAGGATGTTACCTATGCAGGCTACAAGTTTGTAGGCTGGAGCCTGACAGAAGCAGAGATTCAGACAAGACTGTCAGAGGGTAAGGATGTAACCGTATATCCCGTATGGGAGATTGAAGACCAGTACTTCAGCATTACCGTTGAAGGCGGCTATGTAAGCTCACACGGCGGTATGAAGGACGGCAAGTATGTCGGCTACAAGGGCACAACCATTACAGCCAAAGATGCTCCCAACGGCAAGACCTTTGCATACTGGGAGGACCAGTACGGCGATATCGTAAGCTACGATGCTGACTACAAGTTCTATCCCTTCGAGGATTGCACATATACTGCAGTATTCGTTATCAACACCGATGAAATCTTTGATGTAATCGGAACATACGAGCCCGCAGTCGAAGAGAAACCCGATGAGTACACCTTCAGAGTTTACTTCAAGAACAACTGGAAGTGGACAGAAGTCAGTGCATACTATTGGGGTGCAGGCGAGGATCTGCCTTGGCCCGGTGCTCCTATGACATTCCTTGAAACAGAAGGTACCGATGACATCTACTTCATCGACCTGCCTGTAGGCGTTCAGGGCTTTGTTATCAACGGTATGGATAACGGCAGTGCAAACCAGACTCCCGATATCACAGAATTCGTTGACGGTCGTACCTACTCAATGGCTTGGAACCCAACCGACGGCAACGTTGTAGTTATTGACGACTCCAGAGTTGAGGGCACAGGCGAACTCAAGGAAGACAAAAACACAATTTATATCTCCACAGAGAGGAACTCCGAGTGGAGTGCAAGCAACCGCTATGTTGCTGTTTACGCAGCAGTAAGCGATGAGGAAGGTGCAGAGGGTGCCTGGTACATTTGCGAGGCTCTTACATTTAACGGATATTTCGTAGTAAAGACTCCCGTAAGATTCGAGCAGATCACTGTTGCACTCTTCGATGTCAACGTAACAACACCCACAATGGATGCGGCTCTCGCAAAGATTGAAAACCTGGTGGTTCACCCCGACGATGAGACCAATATGCTTATTGTTGAGGCTTCAGGCGGATTCAATGTTTCAAATATGATTACAGGATATTTCCTCAACAGTCATAAGTGGACTAACTTCACTGTCTATGTTACAACTGAAGGCGGCGCAAGCTACAAGGTTGATAAGACTCTTGAAGGCAAGATGAACGGTTATGACCTCTACGGCTTCGAATTACCTGACAACGCCCACAAGATACTTGTCAAGAACATTGCCACAGGCGAGACCTTCGAGTACACACCTGAAGGCACTATTGCAGCAAACACCGTATACGGCTTCAAGGGTGTTGCCGCTACAATCGATACGGATGTTGTTACAAGCGTATACATTGATACTCTCTCCCGCGGAGATGCAAACACCGTATACTTCTCATGGAGCGTTCCTGAAACTTCAGGTTGCACCTTCGTAAATGCAGGTGTGCTTCTGGTGAAAGAAGAGGATTACAACGAGGATAATTTTGCTCTCGGCACTATTGATCCCGCGGTTATCCAGTTTGCTCCCGCAAGAAAGTACCAGACTGCAACAGGTGTTCATTCTGTTACAATTCCCGCAGTTGTGCCCGGCGACGCATGGATTGCATGCTCCTTCGTTCAGTACAGAGACGAACAGGGCAAACTTCAGATTAAGTACTCCAAGCAGGTTACAGGCACAAAGTGATTTGTGTAATAATGTAAGAAGCTTCAGGACTTAAACCTATAATTACGAAAGGTCCCGACAGAGATTTTCTGTCGGGACCTTCTTTTGCATTGACGTTATTATTTAAAGAAAGATTAGTGTGAGGCAGTATCAACAAATAACAGAAAGAGCCTTTGTTGTTATTGCCGTTTTTGCTTGTCTTGTGTAGAATCTCGCACTTGCGCATTTACTTGAAAATCAAATTTTGGTATAATTAAATGTCAAATATTGCGAATTTACAGAACATTAAGGAGATGATATTGTGAAGAAAAAAGCTTTTACCAAGGTGCTTTCCACAGTACTGGCACTGGTAATTGCTCTGTCATGTATGGCGGTGGCAGTGGTGCCTGTATCAGCCGCTACTTACAGAAACGGAGCACAATCAGGCCCTTCCACTTCCTACAAAAACGGAAAGTATTACAAGCACTATCAGAAGGTTCCCATTACCGGTGATAACCGCACCGACCTGGTGGCTATGGCTTTGTCCCAACTTGGATATCAGGAAGGTGCCGCCAACGGAAACTTCTCGGGCGAGGTTTCCGGCAGAGCGAACTATGTTGAGTTCAGCTATAATATGGGCGATCTGGGTCTCGGATACGGCGGCTCGGACTATCCTTGGTGTGCTTCATTTGTTTCCTGGTGTCTGTACCAGTCACGCTGTACTGATCAGGGTACATACAGTTCTCTGGGTCGTTACCACAAGGGTGACTATGACTATATCTGGAAAGAAATCAGTTGTAGCCAGTGGGTGAGTCAGCTCAAGGGCGCAGGCTACTTTAAATATTCTAAATACGAGGGCGGCACATATACACCTAAGTACGGCGACCTTGTGTACTTCCAGAATTCAGGCGGCGTAGCGCATATCGGAATCTGCCTCTATACATCAGGCGGCAGAATCTATACTGTTGAGGGAAACACCAGTGATGCCTCGGGTCTTGAGGCTAACGGCGGCGGTGTGTATTTCAAGAATTACTCTCTTTCCAGTTCCTACCTCTACGGCTACGGCGTGCTTCCGTACAAAACTAACAGTTCTGTTCCCAAGATAGACTACAGCGGTGCAAATCCCACCCCCGGTCTCTATGTTTCCAATGCCGCAAAGTACATCTATTCTTCAGAGACAGCATCTTCCTACAGTTATACAATTCCCCGCTTCTCAATGTTTGAGATTACAAAAATCGGTTCAAACGGCAGACTTTACGGAACATTTACAACATCTTCGGGTGCTACCGTCACAGGCTGGATAAACAACAACTCCGACAGAATTATACAGCTTTCCTCTTCTGATGATGGAGCTTCCGCTCTGGAACTTGCCAAGGAGGACCTTAAGAAGGTTGTAAATACTGCAAAGGATATCCGTCATTACAACTATACCGAAGCAAAGCTTCTGGAAATCAGAAGTGCCTATAAGAGTGCGGTAGCTCTCCTTTCTGATACAAGTGCTACAGAGAGTCAGGTTACCTCTGCAAAGAACACTCTCTCGTCACTTCTGACACAGACGGGCACAAATACCATTGCCTTCAATAACAAGGGTGTCTATGTAAATGGTCGGAATTCCTACATCGGAGCAGGTGATTGCTTTATTTATTCGCCTTCATGGAATAACGGATTGATTACAGTAGACAATGCGAATATCCGCTATACGGTAAATGTTGTAGTGGGTTGGAACTCATACCTTAATTGCAATATTGTAAAGTCGGTTTCGGAAGGCATAGGCTCAAGCACTCCTTCAATCCAGATTGAAGAAGGTGAGTGGCTGATTGCTGCCCACGATTGGGAGCGTGGAGTTTCCGATGCGGACAATCCCGTTGAATACAGCGGAACAAACTATGTTACTCTGGCAGGACTTGAGGTGGGCACCAAGGTTTACCTCTCTGGTGCTACAACGCTTAATTCGGGTACAGATGTTGAACCCGGCGCATTTATTAAATTTGCTCCTCCCGAAGCTGTAAAAATGACAGGCAAGAATGTAAAGGTAGAAAAAGGCGGCTTTGTGCTGTTTACTCCTGATTTCAACGGCGGTCTGATTACTCCTGCAAATTCCAATATTCACAAAACCCTCAATGTTGTGGCACGGTGGAACGATGAAAAGGCGGCATGGGTCGTTGCTGACATGTTCCATGGAGACGGCAGTGAGGATGAGAGCTCAAATATAACAATCGCAGATGGTCAGGTGGTAATTTCCGGTTATGCATGGGAAGGCGGAGTTACTGACGGCACTGCAGTTGCAGGCTCCACCATCAACTGGAATTTCCTCAATAACGCAGAAGTTGGTCAGCAGGTGGTCTTCTCGGGTATTACTCCTAACTACGGCGCGGACTACCTCTCTGTTTCTGCAAATATCAGCTTTGTTGATATAGAATCAGATGACGAAGGCGGCGAAAGCGGCGGCACAGAGCAGCCCGATGAAGGCGAAGAAGAGGAGATTCCCGTTTCAACACTAATTTCCCAAGGAAAAGCTTACGATGTAATCACCACAGATTCAGCTCACCTTGCAAACCTTACTGACGGAGTTTATCCTGATGCTCTCTGGCCTTCGGGCAATTGGTTCGGCTTCAACAAGGAGAAGAACACTACCGATGGCGTGGGATATGTTACAGTTGATTTGGGTGCAAGACACAATATAGAATCTTACAGAGCGCATTTGTATCCTTCAGATGATGCCTCCAGTATCGGTATTCCTGCGTATATCAAGGTGTATACTTCAGATAACGGTGCGGACTTCACTTACGCAGGAGAGCTTAGCGTGGATTCCGAGGCAACCGTAGCTTATTGGGCAGACCTTAAAACGACAGAAACTATTCAGGGCAGATATGTGAGATTTGAGGTTGCTCCTTCAGATGCAGGTCACTACTGGGTGTTCCTCAATGAAGTTGAGGTTTACGGCACAGAAATTTCCGACCGCGTAAATCTTGCGTCGGGGACTTCTGTAGTGACAACTCCCGAGAATACAGAATATAATACAAGCCTTACAGATGGTGTGGCTCAGAATACTTTAGGTACAGACAAATGGGTAGGTTACCGTGGAGTGACTTCTTCACAGGATGAGTTTACAAGCATTGTGGACTTAGGCGGAAGATATAGCATCTCCGAGATTCAGGCTCACTATTTTGCAGGTGCCAATGATGCAGATGCGGCGGTGCCTCAATCCGCCACAGTATATGTATCTATCGACGGCATCTCATACGCTAAGGTAGGAACACTTCTCGTAAATAATGGGGCTGCAGAGCCCTTCTGGGCAAACATCTCCGAGTGTGGCGCAGTGGGAAGATATGTTAAGATAGTGACCGAGACCCAGGAGGATAAGTGGGCACTTATCAATGAAATTGAAGTGTTCGGTGTGGCTCATAATCAGACAGTAGACGACAATATTGCTCTGGAAAAGCCATTCACCTGTCCCGCATATCCTTCATCTCCCTTTAATGCCAGCATCACCGACGGAATTGCGTCTGAGGTGTTCCAGTACGGACTCAACGATTCCTCATGGTTCGCTTTCAGAAACACAGGCGACAGTACAGGTAATACAACAGGCGAGAAGGGTATTGCCATTATCGACCTGGGCGGACAAGCGGAAATTACAGGCACCGCCGTTCATGTGCTTGCAGGCACAAATGATCTGGGCGCTGTGCAGCCGGGTTATATCAATGTATATATTTCCGATGATGGTGTGTCCTACGACTACGTAGAAACCATTAATCCTCAGGTAGTTTCTACTGATACATACTGGATGGCGTGCACCTTCGATACACCTGTCTATGCAAGATATGTAAAGTACGCATTGGGTATTTCTTCAGGCAAGACTGTTCTGTTCAATGAAATCAAAATTTCAGGAACAATGCTTACCTCCAATGAGTCCGACGAGCCCGGTTCAATGTCTGCGGTTACTCTGGCAGGTGAGTTCAATAGTTGGAACGCAACTCCAAATATGCAGATTGTAAGCGATAATCTTGTTTCTATTTCACTTCCTCTGGAAAGCGGAACCTATGAGTTCAAGATACTTGACGGAAATATATGGTACGGAAACGGTGATGTGGAAATTGACAACACAACCGAAGCCATTTCGTCGGAGGGTCTGATGCTTTCAGAGCAGGGCTACAACTGTAAGCTGATAGCTACAGGCGGAACATATACATTCCTTTATGATACTGAAAGCAAGTATATCCGAGTGCTTCACACCCCCGAGACATACTATATCCGCGGTACCTTCAATGAATGGGAAGCAACCGATATTATGGAGAAGATTTCCGACGGAGTATATCAGAAGACCCTGACACTTGATGCAGGAACCTATGAGTTCAAAGCCGCCAATGAGGACTACACAAAAGAGTGGCCTCAGTTTAACCAGAGCATTACTCTGGACAGAAAAACTGACGTTACCTTTACTCTGGATATTTTTGCAAACACCCTGACAGTAACCGAGGAGATTAATGACTTCATCGTAACCTTCATTGGAAGGGACGGTTCGGTTATCGATACTCAGATTGTCCACAGGGGCGACTCCGCCACAGCCCCCGAGGCTCCGGCTTTAAGCGGTTACAAATTTGACGGATGGGACAAGTCCTTCAAAAATGTCGCTTCCGACATTACCGTAAAAGCCCGCTACACCAGCACCACAGGTACCCTCCGTGTCAATGTTTCAGGCGGCACTGGCTTCACCATCAGTATTAATGGTGGTAATGCGAGACCCCAGGGAACATCCTACTACAACACCAGAACGCCTATGAATAAAAGTGTAACACTTGTAGCAAAAGCGGCAGAGGGTATAGAATTTCTGGGTTGGGTGAACAGAAATATGGTAGTACTCTCAACAGAAGAGACCTACACATTCATTACAACGGGTAATGACTTTGCAAAGGCAGTATACAGAACAGACCTTGATGGTGCATCTCTTGTAATCTTCAAGAACGACAAGGCAGCAGGCGGCAATGGTGCAATCCTCGACCTCCAGTACTACGTAGCAGGTGAGGAGATTGTAATTCCCGCAAATCCCGCACAGGCAGGTTACGACTTCGCAGGTTGGGATATGACAGCTGAGGAGATCGCAGCAAAGGTAGC
>JAFQNJ010000014.1 GCA_017395925.1 Ruminococcus sp.
CTGCATACCGGTCTGCAGTGCTGATAATATCAGTGAATCTACTCCCTACGCCGGCATTATCCGTATCAGGTTATAGGGTCAGAGAAGCACTCAAATTCTCAATCTCAGCCGACTTGCCGTCAGCACCCCTGTTTTGTTTATTCTATTGTAGCCTGAAAAAAACTTCTTGTCAAGCATTTTTTGGCGGAGCAAAATTAAAGGGAGAGTTTCATATCCCCTGCTTTTATCCACTTGAGCTTTCTGAAAATCTCGCTGATGATAAGGGTGAGAATTGCAGGAGCTACAATGTGCATCAGCACTATCTGAAGAATTGCCCAGTAGGGAGCAACTCCTGCCTCCACCATAGTGGTGTATCCCATAATCTGACCCACAAGTCCCGAGGTACCCATACCCGAGCCTGTGGCATTATTAACCATACCCAAAAGGCAGGTAGATACAGGACCTAAAATCGCACTGGCTATTATGGGAGGTAACCAGATAACGGGTTTCTTCACGATATTGGGCATCTGAATCATAGATGTGCCTACACCCTGTGAGATAAGTCCCGACCACTTGTTTTCTCTGAAGCTCTGTACTGCGAAGCCTATCATCTGACAGGAGCAACCCACTACTGCCGCACCTGCGGCTATGCCCGAAAGGTCAAGGACAATTCCAAGTGCCGCGGAGCTTATGGGCAGAGTCAGTACGATACCCATAACAACGGATACGATGATGCCCATCAGGAAGGGCTGCTGCTCGGTTGCCCAGTTGATAAACTCACCCAGCATTGTCATAAAGGATGAGATGGGAGGACCTACCAGAAGTCCTACCGCAGAGCCTGAAGCAATAGTCACCACAGGGGTGAGAATGATGTCAAGACCTGTCTTGCCTGCTATGAGTTTACCCACCTCGATACCTGCCATAGCGGCTATAAAGGCACCCAGAGGCTCGCCGGGGCCTGCAAGAGTCAGCACTCCGGGGGTGGTGATTACCGTACCTGCGATAATCTTTGCCGCAAAGGCACCCACCATACCCGAGACAGCGCCCGATACAGCTACCAGAGGAGGCAGTTTAAACTTGCAGGCAATACCGATACCGATACCCGCACCTGTCAGTGCCTTGGCAACACCTGCAACAATAATAATAAAATTACCAAAAGAGGGTAAGAAACTTGCGACGCCCTTTCCTACCTGCTCCAGAATTGTGCCCACAATGAGAGTGGCAAAAAGACCCAGAGCCATACCCGAAAGACCGTCAATGAAGATGTGATTTAAAATCTTCTTGAAGGTTTTCATTTTTCATTTACACTTCTTTTCCAAATAAATCTATGCCGCGAAAATGCGACACTAAAGGAAATTTTAGCACTATTAATGCCATTTTTCAAGCAAAAACGGACTGTTATGAAAACAGTCCGCATCTTACACAAAACTTTATCGCTTTACCGCGTTAAATCGTTCAATTTTTACTATAAATTCCCACAAAATCCTCGCCGTCGCACTCCCTCAGATGCACAGAGATAAGCTCCTCTCTGGAGGTAGGGATGTTCTTGCCTACAAAGTTGGGACGGATGGGAAGCTCCGCGTGGCCTCGGTCAATTAAGACGGAGAGCTGGATTCTGGAGGGTCTGCCCAGAGCCATTACAGCGTCCAGCGCGGCACGGGCGGTGCGGCAGGTGTAGATAACATCATCCACCAGCACCACGGTCTTTCCCTCAACGGAGAAGGGCACGTCTGTTTTGGAGGCGGAGGTAATGCTGTCGTGGGAGATATCGTCGCGGTGCTGTGAGATATCAAGGGCTCCCACCTCGGGGGTCTTGCCCTCGATTCTGCCGATGTAGTGGGCAAGCCTCTGTGCAAGAGGTACTCCGCGGGTTCGTATTCCCACAAGGCAGAGATTTTCGATTCCTCTGTTTTTCTCACAAATCTGATGAGCAATTCTGAGAAGCACTCTGTCGATATCGGATTCTTCCATAATTTTTGCTTTGAAATCCACAGGACTTCACCTCCGAAAAAATAAACCTGTCGGCTAAAAGCAGACAGGCTACCAAACACAAGTTATGGTATCTTGTCGGCATCTCTGTACCGCATTTAAAGATATTATATATTAATTTTAGCACAGTAAAAAATACAAGTCAACAATATACTTTCCTCTCTGCAATTCAAGAGCATTATTCTGCACAATTATTCTTTTTAAGGTTGACAATATTTTCAAGTTGTATTACTATATCTAATGTATATGATTTGAGCATTGGAGGCTATATATAAATGAAAAACACAGAGAAAACCATGGAAAAAATCGTTGCTCTCTGCAAAGGCAGAGGCTTCGTATATCCCGGCTCCGAAATCTACGGCGGACTTGCCAACACCTGGGACTACGGTCCTCTGGGTGCAGAGCTCAAGGGCAACATCAAGAAGGCTTGGCTCAAGAAGTTCGTTCAGGAGAACAAGTACAACGTAGGTCTTGACTCCGCTATTCTGATGAATCCCCAGACATGGGTGGCTTCAGGTCACCTTGGCGGCTTCTCCGACCCCCTTATGGACTGTAAGGAGTGCAAAACCCGTCACAGAGCAGACAACCTCATCGAGGACTTCGACGGCACCAACGTTTCAGGCTGGAGCAATGAGGAGATGACTGCCTACATCAACGAGCACAACATCCCCTGCCCC
>JAFQNJ010000015.1 GCA_017395925.1 Ruminococcus sp.
AACAATTATAATTAAAGCTGTTATTTTGTTGAATCTTTTTGAATTCATTGTTTCACTTCCTTAGACTTCTTATTATTTATTGTATCATATTTTTCAATAATTCTCAATATATAATATGCAAGAATAGCAAAAGCGGAGTGATTTCACTCCGCTTTTTTGATGTTTTTCAGGGCAGGAGCTTTGCTTTCGCTGATTTACATTTTACTCTGATTGTGGTAATATGATGAAAAAGTTTTTTGGAGTATGCTATGCACGATTTGAAAATTACCGATGTGAGAGCTCTGGAGGGGGACAGCGCCTTTCTGATTGATGATGGCAAAACCTCTGTTCTCTATGATTCGGGCTTTGCTTTTACGGGGGCGAGAGTAGCCGATAATATCAGAAAAGTCCTTGGAAGCAGGGGACTTGACTATATATTCCTGACCCATTCCCACTATGACCACGCGTTGGGGTCTGTCTACGCGAAGAAAGCGTATCCTGATGCCAAGGTGGTGGCGGGGGAGTATGCCGCGAAGATTTTTGCAAAGCCCTCGGCAAGGGCAGTTATGCGGGAGCTTGACAGAAAATTCGCCGAAAAAAGCGGAGTCGGAGCTTACGAGGACCTGATAGACCTGCTTTCGGTTGACATAACCGTGGCCGACGGCGATGTCATAAAGGCGGGGGATATGGAGTTCACCGCGGTGGCTCTGCCCGGGCACACCAGATGCTCCGTGGGGTTTTATTTAGCCGAAAATAAGCTTTTGCTGGGTACGGAGACTCTGGGTGTTTACGGCGGAGGCGATTTGGTGGTTCCCTCGTATCTGATAGGCTATGGGGTTACCATGGACTCTATCAGAAAGGCAAGGGCTATGGATGTTGCCAATATACTGGTGCCGCACTACGGTCTGCTTGATTCTCAAGACACAAGGAGATATCTGCGGCTGTGCGGACAAAGTGCCGAGGAAACTGCGGAGAAAATTGTAGGGATACTTCAGAGCGGCGGCAGTGACCAGGACGCCTTTGAATATTTCAAAAGCAGGTTCTATCACGGCTACATCAGAGAGATTTATCCCATTGATGCAATGACCCTCAACACAAGCATAATGATTAAATTAATCAGAAGCGAGTTGCTATGAGAGTTCCTTACAGCAAGAGTTTAGACCTGTTGACGATGCAAAATAAGCGATTTATAAAAAATGCGGAGTGAGACAAATCACTCCGCTTATATATTTGATATTTAAATTAATACAGGGGTTGAGAAAAATCATCTTCCTTCTGTTTCAAGGAATGTCCGCAAATCTTGCAGAAGTTCATCCTGTCAGTTATGGGGTGGTGGCAGTTGGGACACAAATTCTCCGCTGTTTCGGTTACGGGTTGAGTTTGCGAGGGGTTGTTTATGTTATATTGTGCGTCACAGATTGAGATTATGTTACTGACGGACGAAACAATGAACATAGGTATCAAATGGTTCCTGAAAATCTCATAGTGTCCTGACATATATATGGTTTCAAGCAAATCCATTTCAAGTATGCCTATTGACATAGCACCTATAACTTCTTTGGATACTACAAAGAAAAGGAAGATGCCTGACAAATCCATTACTAATCCCCAGATGCTTTGGGTGCGGATTTTGTAATAATCGGGTACAACAGATTTGTTCTTTTTCGAAATCGCGATTAAAATCGGTATCAGCACAGCGGCGGTGACAACAATTACTATGGGTATAGACAGTAAGGGCAGGAGCTTATCTTCCTCTTCAATCCATATATTGTAATTATTTGTGTAAGTAATGCTCTTATAAATCAAACTGATGAAAATAAGCATATTTATAACAAGGGATATGATTGTTGATACTATTTTAACCATTAGCTTCAACTCCTGTGTTAAATCTATCTGATTATTTGTCTTACAGCAGTATTTTACCACAGAGATTGAGTATAAAGCAATATGTATGTCAGGATTAATTTCTTCACGGTTGACGGCATATAGAGATTGATGTATAATCAAATAATAAAGTGAATTTATAAAAGAGGAGGGTGTGCTATGGACAAAAAATGCGGAAATCTGGTTATTTCTCTGGATTTTGAGCTCTTTTGGGGAGTTTTTGACGTAGTCACCCTTGATAGCTTCAAGAGGGATATGGACGGTGCTCGTGAGGGAATTCCGAAGCTTCTTGAGCTATTTGAGAAGTACGGAATACACGCTACTTGGGGTGCGGTAGGCTTTCTCTTTGCCGAGGATGAAGATAAGCTCAAGGGGTATATTCCCGAGGTGCTCCCGAAGTACAAGGTGAAGAAATCCCACTATGATTACATAGAGTCGGGCAGCATTACCGATGAAAACAGCATATATCACTTCGCTCCCGATTTAATAGAAAAGATACTTGAAACCCCGAATCAGGAGCTTGCCTCTCACACCTTCTCCCACTATCACGGCAACGATGAGGGCAGATGCGGCGAGAGCTTTGAGGCGGATATCGTGGCGGCAAAGAGGATTGCCAAGGATAAGTTTGGCATAGTGCCCCACAGCCTGATTTTTCCCCGCAATCAGTATGATGAAACTTCTGTGCGGATTCTCAAAGAACAGGGCTTCATCGCTTACAGAGGCCGTCCCGAAAGCTCTGCCTACAACGGTCGTGCCCTTGTGAGGCGGATGCTTCGCCTGATTGATACCTACATCCCCGTTTGCGGAAAGAAATACTATGACAGGAGTGGGTGTCTGAGGGATGGAATTGCCGATATCAAGGCGAGCATCTTCCTGAGAAAATACAGCAGAAGACTGCGTTTGCTTGAGCCTCTCAAGATGAAATCCATTAAGAGCCAGATGAAAAAAGCCGCCAGAAAGGGCAAGATTTTTCATATCTGGTGGCACCCCCACAATATGGGTGGCAACCTTACTATGTTCCTCAGGCAGACGGAGGAAATCCTTATGTATTACAAGGAGCTTCACGAAAAATACGGCTTTGAGAGCAGGAGTATGGGTGAGCTTGCAAAGGAGATAATGGAAGAAAATGCCTAAAATTGTGATGCTTTGCCGCAGAGGAAATGCCTCGGCAATGGTTTATAATGCTCTTGAAAAGGAATTCGGCGTAGAGTGTGCCATTATCGAAAATGCACCGAGCCGCAAGACTTTTATCAAAAACAGAATAAAGAAGCTGGGGATTTTCAAGGTGGCAGGACAGCTTATGTTTTCGGCATTTTTGGTGCCTCTGCTACGAAAAGAAGGCAAGGTCAGAAAGCAGGAGATTCTCGCCGAGTACGGCTTCAGCGACGATTTGAAGCCCCTCCTTGATTCAGACCCCGTCCTTGTGAATTCCGTAAACGACAAGGAGTGCATTGAGGCACTTCGACGGATAAATCCCGACATTGTGGTGGTCAACGGTACCAGAATTATATCCGAAGAGGTGCTGGGATGCGTTGATGCCACCTTCATCAATATGCACGCAGGCATAACTCCCAAGTACAGAGGCTGCCACGGCGCGTACTGGGCACTTCGTGAGGGTGACAGAGAAAATGCCGGAGTTACCGTGCATCTGGTGGACAAGGGAATTGACACAGGTGGGATACTCTATCAGTCTGTGATTCCCATGAGTGAAAAGGATAATTTCACCACCTATCCCGTGCTTCAGACCTGTGTGGGAATAGCTGATGAAATCCGTGCTGTCAGGGATATTACAGAGGGCAAGGCGGAGATAAAGAAGAATAATTTGCCCTCAAGCCTCTATTCTCACCCCACATTTTTCGGATATATCTATCACCGCCTTGTGCACAAGGTGAAGTAAATAAAAGCAAATTTTAAGAAAAAACGGAGCAGCTTTCTGCTCCGTTTTTTGTGCTTATCTTGCAATAATAGGTGAAATCCCGATTTATTCGATTAAGAACTCAACTGAATTTATAACAAGGTGTGAGTTGTCTTTCCAATACATTTGCATATTTTTGGCTTCACCCCAGTTGCCGAAATATACAGTTTGCGGGCGTTTGAAAATTTTGAAGATAATGGCGTTGACTTCGGTGTTTTCATATACCTTGACAAGGGTGTCTCCACCAAGTGCACCTTGGTCGCTGTCAATTACTTCGGCTGTGTAATACCCGTTTGGAGATACAGCGGAATTGGTAACCGTATTCTGCCCGATGTTGCCAAAAACTATAAATATTAGAGATAAAAGGAAAACAGGGATAGCCAGAGATGCTGAAATTATCACAGCAGTTAGTTTAAGGGGCTTGATTTTGCCGTGTTTTACACAAAGATAGCAACAGCAAAGAAAATATATGAACATACATGCACCGACAATTACAGACGGACATTTGAACATATAGAATAACATATTCAAAAGCGATAAGGGCGCAGACAGGATATATAGAACAGACGAAATTTTCGAGCGTAGTTCATCCTTCATAACTAAAGACAGAACGGCACAGGCGAGGGCAAGCAAAGCTATAACAGCCGACACGGTGCGGTAACTTATCAGCTCAAAACAATATCCTGAAAAAAATGAAGCCAATGTGCCGATGGGCAGGGCAATAGTCATGAAAAACAGGATGTATCCGAGTGTAGAAACAGATTTGTTCATATATCCTCCGTTATTCCTTGCCAAGCCATTTCGCATATTGATTTGACAGTATCTTGGAGGTGATGCAGAATAACATAGTCAGTACTGCACCGATGAAAAAGTGAACGAGTGTAAACACATTGTCAATTTCGTATGCACTGTTAAATAGTGTCGCTACCATATCGTAATGGAGAAGTGCCCATAAATACCCTGATGCAATGAGACCAAGAGTGGACACGGCTGAGATAACAGAAAAGGTTTTTCTGCTTTTGTACAGCTTTACGAAATACCAGTTTGCAAGCGAGAGCATAAAACCTGTTGCAGGTATTATGAGGCTCATAGCCCATGTTCCGTTTGTAATGCCGTAAGGGGTGACGGATTCGGATGCAACGCCCACAATAATGAGAGCAAAAGAGATGAAAAGCAGTACTGATTGCAAAATCGAGGCTTTCCACATATCTATTCTGTTGAGTTTAACACTTGCGGGTAAATCAGATGAAATATCCGATGGCTTTTTCATATCTTCGTAGAGCTCTTTGCACTCTTTGCAACTTCCGATATGTTCTTTTACCATATCGGCACTTTCCGTTGAACAGCACTCGTCAATATAAAGCGGGATTAAATCCCTGATGATATTACATTCCATATTATTACCTCATTCTTTCTGTTATTTTTTGTTTGGCACGGTAAAACGTGACGCGTGCCCAGCTTTCGCTTTTGCCGAAAATCTCACTGATGTCCCGAAGCGAAAAGCCGCCGAATACCGAGAGCATAAATACTTCTTTATAAGGTTCTTCCAATTTGTGCAAGCAGGAGAGAACCTCTTTTGATAAATCCTTTTGCGTTATCAGGTCTTCTATGCTTTGAGATGTTGTTTCAGCTTCTGCGCTTTCGATAGGCTCCAGTTTTTTGTGTTCGTTGTACCATGCGTAATATGAGTTTTTAGCAATTTGGCATAGCCAAGCAGATGCTTTTTCCCTGTCTTTCAGCGACGAAAAATTCATATAAGCCCGAAAAAACGTCTCTTGTGTCAATTCTTCTGCAAGAGATGGATTTTTAGAAAGCTTTACCAAGTACTTAAAAACTAAACCGTGGTAATCTCTGAATATCTTTTCAAAGTCAGTCACATTTTCACCGCCCTTTCAACTGTTAGATTAAGAAATAATAAAAACGTTACAATAAATTATAACATTTTTTTTGAAAATATAAAGAGGGTGCGGATTTGTTTTGCGGGGATGAAAAAACGGAGCAGTTTTCTGCTCCGTTTTTTATATTAGCCGGTGGTTTTATTTACTGAAGCTGTACTTCTCGGAGTAAGAGGCGAACATTTCCTCAAACTCGGGAGAGCCCTTCTTGATGCGGCTGAGGTATCTGTGGATGTCCATACTCTCGTGGGACATCTCGATGATACAGCCTGCGATATTTGAGCAGTGGTCGGATACACGCTTGAGAGCATTGATGATATCCGCCCAGACGAAGCCTGCCTCGATGGAGCATTCGCCCTTCTTGAGACGTGCAATGTGAGATGCACGAAGCTCGGCGGTGAGCTGGTCGATGACCTGCTCCAGAGGCTCAACCTTCTTTGCGATATTTACATCGTTTTCTGAAAGTGCCTCAAGTGTGAGAGTTACGATTTCCGATACCGCACAAACTGTGGTCTCAAGGTCCTTCTGTGCCTGAGGAGTGAACTTGAGACCCTTGTCTTTTATTTCCTCTGCAGAACAAAGAATGCTTACGGCGTAGTCGGAGATTCGCTCCAGATCACCGATTACAAAGAGGAGCTTGGAGTTTTCGTTGGAGTCGCGGTCGGAGAGAGGCTCGGTGTTGAGCTTTACAAGGTAAGAGCCAAGGATATCCTCGAAATGGTCCGCGGAGCTTTCATCGGTGCGAATCTGCTCGGCATCCTCTTTGGAGTACTCGGAGAGCATCCTCAGGGATGTCTGAATTGCGTGGGCAGATACTCCTGCCATCTGGTTGGTGACAACTCTTGCACGCTCAATAGCAATAGCGGGAGTTGCCATAAGTCTCTCGTCAAGCTGAACGTTCTTGTCGTCGCCTGTTGTTTTGGGCTCCTTGATGATAGCGTAGGAGAGCTTCTCCAGAAGTCCTGACATGGGCAGCATAATTGCGGTGCACAAGAGGTTGAAGGCGGTGTGGCAAATAGCAATGGAGAACTCGTTTGCGGAGCCTTCGATAAATGCAAAGTCAAATACTGCATCAAGTCCCATATAAGCGGCGAGAAGAATGGTAGTACCCATTACGTTGAAGAGCAGATGAACAATGGATGCACGTCTTGCGTTGCGGTTGGTGCCTACGGAGGAGAGAAGTGCTGTGACACAGGTACCGATGTTCTGACCCATAATGATGGGGATAGAGGTGCCTATGGTAACTCTGCCTGTGGAGGAGAGTGCCTGAAGAATACCCACGGATGCGGAGGAGGACTGGATAATGCCTGTGAGCACTGCACCTGCAAGAACACCGAGAATGGGGTTTGAGAACATTAGGAGAATGTTCTGGAATTCGGGAACGTTTTTAAGACCCGAAACCGCATCACTCATGGCGTCCATACCGAACATCAGAGTGGCAAATCCCAGAAGAATTGTGCCGATGTCCTTGGTACGGGACTTCTTGGCTGTCATAAGCATAATTATACCAACAAGGGCAAGCACGGGAGTGAATGAGGTGGGCTTGAAGAGGCTCACAATGAGGGAGGAACTCTCAATGCCCGTAAGGCTTAAAAGCCATGAGGTAACGGTGGTGCCCACATTAGCACCCATAATAACGTTGATAGCCTGTCTTAAGGTCATAATGCCTGAGTTTACGAAGCCTACCACCATAACTGTGGTGGCGGAGGAGGACTGGATAACTGCGGTTACGCCGAGTCCCGTGAAGAAGCCTGCCAGCTTTCCTGTGGTGAGCTTGGAGAGGAGCTTTTTAAGTCCCTCACCTGCGGCTTTTTCCAGAGAATCACCCATAAGGTTCATACCGAAGAGGAAGAGCGAAAGTCCTCCTATGAGGGCGAGTACGTCAAATAAATCCATAATAAATCACATCCTGACAAAAATTTCGGACAGGTTTAATCTATACCCTTCAGGTTAAATCTGTGAGAAAAATTATGTAAAATCTCTGTTAATTATTAAAGCGGAATTGTTAGGAGATTTAACATTTCAGGGAAAGGGTAATCTAAATAACTATACAGGGTGGGAGAAAAAAGAGGTTTTAATGTGGATTATGATGAAAACTCTCCTTTTGCTTGCTCTATGGCATTTGTTGGTGTATAATCATAATGTATGCGACCTAAACGGATTTCATATATCAAAGGAGTGATGATATGCAAACGGCAATAGAGTACATCAATTATTTTGTTGCGTTGCTCTTTGTAATATGCTATTCATATCAGATTTTTTATATACTCATCGCTTTTGTAAGACGGCCTGTGAAGTTCCGCAAAACTAAGGAACTCAAACGATATGCCTTTATGGTTTGTGCCAGAAATGAGGAGAGTGTTATTGCGAACCTCATCGACAGCATCCGAAAGCAGAATTATCCCGAAGAGCTTATAGATATATATGTATGTGCCGACAACTGCACCGACTCCACCGCCGAGGTTGCCTCCAAGGCAGGTGCCATTGTGTATGAGCGATTCAACAAGGAGCAGGTGGGCAAGGGCTATGCTCTTGACTACCTCTTTGCCGAGGTCACAAAGATGTGCGGCGATGATTACTACGACGGATATTTCGTCTTTGATGCGGACAACCTTCTCGATAAGAGATATGTTTCCGAGATGAACAAGGCACTCTGTGCAGGACACAAAATCATCACCAGCTACCGCAATTCCAAGAACTACGGTGCAAACTGGCTGTCGGCGGGCTACGGACTTTTCTTTATGCGAGAGTCCAAGCACCTGAACAACGTCCGTATGATTCTGGGTACGAGCTGTGCGGTTTCGGGCACAGGCTTTCTGGTAAGTTCGGAAATCATCAGAAGAAACGGCGGCTGGAAATTCTTCCTGCTTACCGAAGACATCCAGTTTTCCATTGACAGCATCCTCAAGGGCGAGAAAATTGCCTACTGCAATGCGGCACGTTATTACGATGAACAGCCCACCAGATTCTGGGTATCGTGGAATCAGCGCGTCCGCTGGACCAAAGGCTACCTGCAGGTCTTCAGAAGATACGGCAAAGCTCTCCTCAAGGGGCTTTTCGGTACCAATGCTTTCTCCTGCTTTGATATGACTATGACCATTATGCCCGCGGTTGTGCTGTCTATTTTCAGTGTGTGCGTGAATTTTGTCACCATTACCTTCTCACTTGTAACAGGCACCTCAATCCCCGGCATACTCTGGTCTGCGGCACAGTCGCTGATTAATTCCTTCTTGCTTATGCTGGGTGTCGGTTTCTGCGTTACCCTTACCGAGTGGAACGAAATCAAGTGCCCTTGGTATAAAAAACTCCTCTATGTACTCACTTTCCCTCTCTATACATATTCCTACATCCCCATTGCGATTTATGCTCTCTTTGCCAAGGGCGAGTGGAAACCTATCAAGCACGACGTAGGTGTTTCCATTGAGGATATGAACTCCCGCAAGGTGACAAAGAAGGAGCAAAAGCGGCTCAACAGCAAAGCAAAGAACAAAAAAGATAATCAGACATAATAAAAGCTCACCGTAGTGAATAAACTGCGGTGAGCATTTTTTTAACTGTTAATTTTACATTGTGAAGAGAAGTCTGCCGTAAGAGGGATAGGGCCAGTACTGTGCACAGGTGTACTGCTCCATAATATCGGAAACCTTGCGGAGCTTCTGCATTGCAGAGAGTACATCGTTGCAGTATACATAGGAGATTTCCAGAGCACTGCCCTTTGATGCGTGAGCCTTGTCAACCGCCGCCTGAAGCTCGTCGGCATAGTCGCTGAACTTTTCAAGCAGGTCGGAGAGCTTTCTGATAAGCCCGACCTCGGCATCGGTGGGGAGATTTTCGCTGATGCTTCTCTTTGAAGCTACGGATGTACACATATCTCCGATGAATCTGGAAACAGCAGGGAAGATGTCCTTTCGTGCCATATCCAGCATAGTGAGAGCCTCAATGTTGATGGTCTTGTTGTAGCTCTCCAAGAGAATTTCGCTTCTGGCATTAATCTCGTTTCTGTTGTAAACCTTGTTCTTCTCAAAGAGTCTTACGTTCTTCTCGTCACCGTAATGCTCCATTGCCTCGGGCATTGTGCGGTAGTTGAGGAGTCCTCTTGCCTCTGCCTCTGTGAGCCATTCCTCGGCGTAGTTGTTGCCGTTGAAGATGATGCGGTGGTGGTTCTTGTATACATCACCCACGATTTTGTGGATGTCGCTGTTGATGTCGTCGGAATTCTCCAGCACATCCGCAAACTGGGAGAGCTGCTCGGCAACAATGGTGTTTATCATAATGTTGGGGCAGGCGATATTCAGGGATGAACCGAGGCTTCTGAATTCAAACTTGTTACCTGTGAAGGCAATGGGGGAGGTACGGTTTCTGTCGGTGGTGTCCTTCTTGAATTCGGGCAGAACATCAACACCCATACCCATCTTGCTTCTCTTTGCGCCAACAAATTCTTCGCCGTTTGCCACAGCCTCCAGCACGCCTTCCAGCTCTTCACCAAGGAAGATGGACATAATTGCAGGGGGAGCCTCGTGAGCACCCAGACGGTGGTCATTGCCTGCGGTGGCAACGGAGATACGCAGAAGGTCCTGATATTCATCCACGCCCTTGATTACTGCGGCAAGGAACAGCAGGAACTGCTTGTTCTCAAAGGGTTTCTTGCCGGGGCGGAAGAGGTTTTCGCCTGTATTTGTGGTGAGTGACCAGTTGTTGTGCTTACCTGAACCGTTGACACCCTCAAAGGGCTTCTCGTGAAGAAGACACACGAAGCCGTGCTTGGGAGCCAGATTTTTCATAACCTCCATGGTGAGCTGATTGTGGTCGGAGGCAAGGTTGCAGGTAGTGAAAACCGGTGCCAGCTCGTGCTGACAGGGAGCCGCCTCGTTGTGCTCGGTCTTGGCATAGACACCAAGCTTCCAGAGCTCGTGGTCCAGGTCCTCCATAAAAGCGGCAACACGGGGCTTGATAGCACCGAAGTAGTGGTCGTCCATCTCCTGACCCTTGGGCGGACGTGCACCGAAGAGGGTTCTGCCTGTATACATCAGGTCGCGACGCTCAATGTACATCTCCTTGTCAATGAGGAAGTACTCCTGCTCGGCACCTACGGTGGCGAATACGTGAGAGACATCATCCCTGCCCAGAGCCTTCAGCAGTCTCAGTGCTTCAGCGGAGATTCTCTCCATTGAGCGAAGGAGAGGAGTCTTCTTGTCAAGCACATCTCCTGTATAGGAACAGAAAACCGTGGGGATATAAAGGGTGTTGCCCATAACAAAAGCGTAGGAGGTGGGGTCCCATGCGGTGTAGCCTCTTGCTTCGAAGGTGGCGCGGATGCCGCCGGAGGGGAAGCTGGATGCATCGGACTCACCCTTGATGAGCTCTTTGCCCGAAAACTCCATGATTACCTTGCCGCCCTCCTGAGGGATGATGAAGCTGTCGTGCTTCTCGGCGGTGATGCCTGTCATAGGCTGGAACCAGTGGGTGAAGTGGGTGCATCCAAGGCTCAGTGCCCAGTCCTTCATACCGTGGGCAACCTCGTTTGCAACTGAGGAGTCAAGGTGCTCGCCGCCCTCAATAGTGCTTTTAAGTGCTTTGAATACATCCTCGCTCAAAAAGTTTTTCATGGCCTCGTCGTTAAAGACCATACATCCGAAATATTCGGGAATTGTTTTCATAAATATCGCCTCGGTTTTCATATAAAAATACACAAATAACTATAGCACGAAGTGGTGATTTGTCAATAATAATATTATATGAAAAACAACTTTCGGAATATTTGTTATTATTCCGTATTGTAAAGAAAAGTTTTTTGTGATAATATATGGATATAATGCGGAAGTTTCGGCAGTTTTATATGGGTAAAACGTTTTGGAATTCGGCATTATAATTCAGAACGAAACGGTGACACTATGAAAATCGATTTTACAAAGATGCACGGAATCGGCAACGATTACGTATATATTCAGACCTTTGACCAGAAGATAGAGGACTTTTCTTCTCTGGCAATAAAGCTCTCCGACAGACACACAGGCATCGGCGGCGACGGCGTAATCTACGTCTGCCCCTCCGAGGTGGCAGATGCCAGAATGGCTATGTACAATCTGGACGGCTCCGAGGGTGCAATGTGCGGCAACGGTGTGAGATGCGTGGGCAAGTTCCTCTATGACCACAATATGGTGGATACAAGCCGCGAGGAAATTACCGTGGAGACAAAAAGCGGCATCAAGACCCTCAAGGTTTTCAAGGACGAAAGCGGCGAGGTTGTGGAGCTCCTTGTTGATATGGGCAAGGCAGAGCTTATCGCTTCAAATATTCCTGTAGTCGCAGATACAGAGAAGGTTATCAACTCCCCTCTTGAAATTGAGGGTGAGGTGTGGAATATCACCTGTGTTTCCATGGGCAATCCCCACTGCGTAACCTTTGTGCCTGATGTGGAGGAGCTTCCTCTCTCGGTTATCGGACCCAAGTTTGAGAATAACAGCATTTTCCCCGACAGAGTCAACACCGAGTTTATCCGCGTTATTGATGAGAAAACTCTGAGAATGAGAGTATGGGAGCGTGGCTCGGGGGAGACCAACGCCTGCGGCACAGGTGCCTGTGCGGCAGTTGTGGCAGCTTGCGAAAACGGCCACTGCCGAAAGGGCGAGCAGATTGAGGTTATTTTAAACGGCGGCTCACTCTTCATCACATACACCGACGAGACCGTTATGATGCGGGGCGGTGCAACAAAAGTATTTACAGGACAAGTGGAGGTATAAGAATATGAAAATCAACAGAAACTATGACAATCTGGTTCAGAACTATCTCTTCGCAGAAATCGCAAAGAGAGTCAGAGAATATCAGGCAGCTAACCCCGACAAGGACGTTATCAAGCTGGGCATCGGCGATGTTACCCTGCCCCTTCCTCAGATTGCAGTGGAGGCGATGAAGAAGGGTGCCGACGACCTCTCAAAAAAAGAGTCCTTCAAGGGCTATCCCGACTATGAGGGCTACGACTTTGTCCGTCAGGCAGTTGCCGATTACTACAAGAGCTTCGGTGTTACCGTGGGTGCAGATGAAGTTTTCATCAGCGACGGTGCCAAGTCCGACACAGGCAACTTCTGCGACATTTTCTCCGAGGATAATGTGGTGCTGGTTACAGACCCTGTTTATCCCGTTTATGTTGACTCCAACACCATGGCAGGAAGAGAAATCATCTATGCAGACTGCAACAAGGAAAACGGTTTTGCCGCTATGCCCGACGAGAGCGTAAAGGCTGACATCATCTACCTTTGCTCTCCCAATAACCCCACAGGTGCCGCCCTTACCTATGAACAGCTCAAGGCTTGGGTTGACTGGGCAAACAAGAACGATGCTGTCATTCTCTATGACAGTGCTTACGAGGCTTTCATTACCGACGAGACCCTGCCCCGCAGTATCTTTGCTGTGGAGGGTGCAAGAACCTGTGCAGTTGAGTTCTGCTCTCTCTCAAAGACCGCAGGCTTTACCGGTACACGTTGCGGCTACACCGTTATCCCCAAGGAGCTGGAGCGTGACGGACACAACATCCTGAAGTTCTGGTACAGACGTCAGGCTACAAAGTTCAACGGTGTTTCCTGGCCCGTACAGTGTGCCGCCGCCGCAGTACTCTCCGAGGAGGGTCAGTGTCAGATTAAGGAGAACATCAGCTACTATCAGGAGAATGCAAGAATCATTGCAGAGGCTATGGACGAGCTGGGCATCTACTACACAGGCGGCAAGAACTCCCCCTACATCTGGCTTGAGTGTCCCTGCGGTATGGGCAGCTGGGAATTCTTTGACTATCTCCTTGAGAATGCCAACGTTGTTGGTACTCCCGGCGAGGGCTTCGGCAAGAACGGCGCAGGCTACTTCCGCCTTACCTCCTTCGGCGACAGAGCAAACACCCTTGAGGCTGTTCGCCGCATCAAGGAGCTTCTCAGCAAGTAATTTGCCCGCCTGACAGGAGTAATCCGAAGGTATTATGATGAAAAGGAGGACGTATAATGGTAGTTGCTTTTATTATTTTCTTTTTGATATTTGCAGTCCTCTCGGTGCTGTCCTTTATGGGTAAGTTCAACTCCCTCATAACAGGCAACAAAACCGACGAAGAGGGCAATCCTGTATATGATGACAAGGCACTGAGACTGTTTCTCGGGTTGGTTATGCTTATGCTTGCGGTCTCTGCACTTATGGGTATTCTGGGATATCTTATCAGCAGTTTGTCTTTCCTTGTTATCTGTGCTCCCGTGCTTTTCGTTGCGGTGCTTATTTTTGCTCTTGTGTATGCAAACGACGAGAATCGTTTCAAACGCAAAAAACGCGGCAGAAGGTATAGAAAATAATTGTAGATTATAGCAGGTGGCTTCGGTCACCTGCTTTTGTGTATTCGGATAATATTTGACTTTTACTGTATATAGTAGTAAAATATTAATGTATATATCGACAAAATGCCTTGAATGTGCGTTTGCCGTAATATCAGAAACCTATGACAGGAGGAAAAGGTTATGATTATTTGCCCGAAATGTAAACAGGAACTTGAAGACGATACCAAGTTCTGCGGCTTTTGCGGCGCAAAGATTGAAGAAGAAAGTGCCGAAGCAGTAGCAGAGGAGACTGCAGAAGCAGTTGAGGCTCCCGCAGAGGAGACCATCGAGGAGACTGCAGAGGCAGTTGAAGCTCCCGCAGAGACAGTCGAAGCTCCCGCAGAGACAGTTGAGGCTCCCGCAGAGGCAGCACCCGTTGCTCCCACAGCAGAGAGCTTTGCTGCCATCACCGAAGCGGAAGAAAAGAAGAAGGGCTTCAATCCCAAGTGGCTTGCACTTCTGGCAATTCCTGCAGTAGCACTCCTTCTTGTGTTTGTTATTGTAATTGCACTGGTTCTTCCCGGATTTATGAAGGCTCCCGAGCCCTTCCTTTACATCAGCGACGGCGAGCTTTACTACGCCGAGAAGCTTGGCAAGGAAGGCTTTGAGGTTACCGAGGACCTCGACGAACCCGATTTCGGCTATTATGATGCCATTCAGATGAGCAAGGACGGCAAGAAACTCTTCTATCCCGACAAGCCCGAAGGCGATAACTTCACACTCTACTACCGCAACCCCTCAAAGCCCAAGAAGGACGGCATTAAGATTGACGGCGGTGTCAGCAGCTACGCAATAAGCGAAAAGGGCGACTACGTTGTATATGTCAAGAACGACGACCTTCACTGGTCCAACCTGAAGAAGGATGAAAAGGTAGAGAAGGATACCCATAAATTTGCCCTCAGCGCAGACGGCAAAGAGCTGATTTATATGAATTCCGACGGCGACCTCTACAAAAAGAAGTTCGGCAAGGATGAAGTGAAAATTGAAAACGAAGTAGAAAAAGTATGGTTCGTTTCCGAGGACCTGAAGACCGTCTACTTTGAGAAGAACGAAAACCTCTACAAATCCGTAAACGGCAAGGATCCCGTGAAGATTGTAGACGACGTTGTAGACGTTGTGAAGGTATGGGACAGCGGCGAGGCTTACTATACCGTCAAGGGTGAGATTTCTCTGAACTTCGAGGATATCATCGACGACGATCTGGCTACATCTGATTCTATGATCAGAGAGCCCGTGAAGCCCACCACTCCTTCCAGATACAGCTCCTCTGCATGGGACAGATACTGGGACGACCTTGATAAGTACTACGACGACTACTACGAGTATGAGTATAAGCTTGAGCGTGATGAGCTGAGAGAGGAAATCAAGGAAGCTCTCGAGGAAGTTCAGGTTGAGAACCTCTACTATTACGACGGCAGAAAGGCTACTCTGGTTGCAGAGAATTTCTCCGACAGAGAAGACTACGCTATGGACGAGACTGTTCTTGTATACTCTTCTGCAAGCACCGCTGTTGAGAACAAGCTCAAGATGTCCGATATTGAGAGCTATTACTCTGCAGAAAGTGTTATTTCAGAGGCTATGGATTCAAGCACAACTATGAGTCTGGCTGTTAAGGCAAAGAGCTCTGTTGTTGGCGAGGATATTACTTCTATCTACGTGGATAACGAAGGCTCTATGGTTTACTACAAGCAGATTATCTCCGACGAGGACGACGAAGAGACAGAGTATAACCTCTGCACAGCCAAGATTACAGGCAGCAAGCTTTCCAAGACTCAGGTAATCGACACAGCAGAGAGCATCTCTTTGTACGGTCTCTTTGACGGTAAGGCAGTGTACATCAAGGACATTGACGAGGACGACAACTGCGGCGATTTCTATGTAAACGGCAAGCTTATCGACAGCGACGTTAACATATACAGTATCAGCACCTATACCAAAGAGGATGACAATTATGTTGACACCTTCTACTACGGCGTAGACTACGATGAAGATGACGGAACATACACACTCAAATCCTATAACGGCAGAGTTAAGGAGCTGAGACAGGATGTCACCGGCGGTACCGTTGTTTGCGATGGTCAGTATATCTTCACAACAGAAGATGAGAGTGATGACGAGATTGATATCTATATGCTCAAGGGTAAGAAGGATGTGCTCGTTGCAGAGGATGCAACCCGTATTTGTGCTATTTCAGATAATGTGAGAAACAACCTTTCAACCTTTGGTATGTTCTGATAACGCAGAATAAATTCCAATAGACTCCGGGGAGACGGCTTTTGCTGTCTCCCCTTTTTTGTGCGGGTAAGGAAGGCGAGTTGAAGTAATATGTAATAGTGAATAGGTAATAAGTGAACGTAGGTGCGGCGGGTTGAAGTAATATGTAATAGTGAAGAGGGAATAGGTGAACGGTTGCGGCAACCCGCCGCCGCAAACTTATATCCGCCTGTGCTCTGAACTGCACATACAAAAACCGCCCCGAAATTGCTCGGGGCGGTGAATGAAAACAATCTGTTATTATGCTTTGGGAGTTATCAGAACTTGAGCTTCTCCTCAATGTAAGAAACCAGCTCTGCAATGGGCAGACGAACCTGCTCCATGGTGTCACGGTCACGGACAGTAACACAGCCGTCCTCAAGGGAATCGAAGTCGTAGCAGATGGAGAAGGGAGTACCTATCTCATCCTGACGGCGATAACGCTTACCGATGGAACCTGCATCGTCAAAGTCAACCATAAAGTGTTTGGAAAGCTCGTCGGCAACCTTCTCTGCCTGTTCGGAGAGCTTCTTGGAAAGGGGAAGAACTGCAGCCTTGAAGGGTGCAAGGAAGGGGTGCAGACGAAGCACAACTCTGGTGTCGTTCTCGCCGACCTCTTCTTCGTCGTAAGCCTCTGTCACAATGGTGAGGAACAGACGCTCAACACCCAGAGAGGGCTCGATAACATAGGGGATATATCTTGAGTTGTCTGTGGGGTCAAAGTACTCCATAGACTTGCCTGAAACTGTCTGATGCTGTGTCAGGTCGTAGTCGGTTCTGTCAGCAACGCCCCAGAGCTCGCCCCAGCCGAAGGGGAAGAGATACTCGAAGTCGGTGGTTGCCTTGGAGTAGAAGCAAAGCTCCTCTGCGGAGTGGTCACGGAGTCTCAGGTTCTCCTCTTTAATTCCCAGAGAGTAGAGGAAGTCACGGCAGAAGCCTCTCCAGTACTCAAACCACTCAAGGTCGGTGCCGGGCTTGCAGAAGAACTCAAGCTCCATCTGCTCGAACTCACGCACGCGGAAGATGAAGTTACCCGGGGTGATCTCATTACGGAAGCTCTTGCCTATCTGAGCGATGCCGAAGGGCAGCTTGCGGCGGGTGGTGCGCTGAACATTGACGAAGTTGGTGAAGATACCCTGAG
>JAFQNJ010000003.1 GCA_017395925.1 Ruminococcus sp.
TGCTTCTCCGGCAACACCTACTATGCAAAGACATGGGTAATCTATAAGGATGCAAAGGGTGTAGAGCACACAGCATACTCCGATCTCCTTGTAATTGACAAACTCTGATAAAGAGAGAGTAAGTCAAACCCAAAGTTTACAAGTTAATCTAATCTGAAATAAAAGACCCCCGACAGATTTTCATCTGTCGGGGGTTTCTTTTGTAATATTAGTTTAGAAACGCAAATTTGTAAATTTTTAATTAAATGTTTCAAAATGTGCCATATTTGTATAATAATATTCACAAAAAACTTGCAACTATTGAAAATATATAGTAATATTAGTATGTACCATACTATATTTATAAGAGTCAGTAGGTATTTAAGTTTAGTAAGGAGGAGTTTTTGTGAGAGACAATAAGTTTTTTACAAAGGTAATCGCTATGTTGATAGCGATTTTGATGTGTGTCAGTGCACTGCCTTCAGTAATTGCTTCTGAGCTTAATGCAGAAGTACCTGAAGCCGCAACCACATCAGATTGTGCCCATGTAGAGGAAATTATTCCTGCGGTAGATGCAACTTGTGCAGCCGTGGGCTTTACAGAGGGTGTCAAGTGTTCTAAGTGTGGAATTGTTCTTACTCCACAGACAGAAATTCCCAAGCTTCAGCACGAGATTGAACAATTTGATGCAAAAGCCCCCACTTATACCGATATCGGTTGGGAGGCATACGAGGCATGCAAGAATTGTGACTATTCAACATTCGTATCTATTCCTGCTCTTGGTGAGCCTGAAGTAGAGAGTTATGAAGAATTTCTCATTAATCTTGCATATCTTGAGGAGATTGCATCTCTTTATGTGCAGTCTAATCCCGGCAAAGATCCCGTTGCACTTATAATCAAGTATATCCGTACAGGTGTTGACCGCTATAACTCCGGCTCATGGGGAATTATGGCAGGTTACGAGGATGCTGGATTTGCAAAATTCGTTAAGGATGCAGAGAATGCTATTAATGCAGAGCTTCCTGTAGAAGAGCGTATTGCTGTAACAGGTCTCAAGAACATTAATAACTTCGACCTTCCCAACGGTGACAGAGTTGACTTCGGTCATATGTTTGGTATGATGGATATTGCTTACCATAACAAAGGTAGCGAGAACCATGCCGATGTAGGCGGTTGGGCAGGCGACCTTGTTGACCTTCTCACTCAGGTTGACAGACACGAGCTCAAGGGCTCTGTTGACGAGATGGTCAAGGAGATATCAAAGAAGTATCTCTGCGTTGCAACAGGTGAGTCTGATACCTTCGGTCCTCAGGATATGTATGGTGACCTTGACGGCTACTATATGATAGATGCTCTTAATGAAACCGAGTATGAATATGGCGCAATGACCAATATAATGATGTCTTACTTTACCGAGGACCTCAATGATGTTGCTCGTGCCGACTACTTCCTTGATAACAGACTCGACGGTGTCAGCACACGTACACAGGTTCGTAATGCTGTATACAATGCATATACAAGTAACAAGGTTGTAGGTACTCTTGAGGGTACCAGAGACTTCCTGGCATCCGATCTCTCCGATATGAGAAGAGCCTGCTGTTACGCATTCGCAGATTATATCTGCCGTCTGGCAGGTGACTTTGTTGACGTAACAGAGAATCCCTATTATTCCAACTTCAACACAACAACATCTATCCTTGCTCCCGGTGTTACTCAGGAGATCAACTATGCTACATCAGCAGACGGCAAGCAGATGATTTACTATCTTGCAACAGCCGACCTTACAAGAGACGATGTAAATATCTATGCTAACTACAATAACGATGATCCCACAAAGTGGGCAATGGCAAGAGTTCTTGACCAGGCAAACTTTGCACAGGAGAAATATGGTAATCCCGATAGCGAACATTACATTGAAAACTACAATGTAATCGCAAGCATCAACGGTGACGGATACAATATGGCTACCGGTGAGCCCGGCGGTCTCCTTGTAATGAAGGGCGTTGAGTATCACTCAGTTGATAACGGCGGATTCTTCGCTATCCTCAAGGATGGTACTGCAATGATCGGTACCAGAGCTGATTATGATCGCTACAAGAGCCAGATTCAGGAGGGTATCGGCGGCTTCGGTACCAGACTTGTTGAAAACGGCGAAATCTGCATAAGCAGAACCGATGACTACTACTCAAACCGTGCCCCCAGAACTGCTGTTGGTATCACAAAGACCGGTAAGGTTGTATTTATGGTACTTGACGGTAGACAGGAGCCCCTCTCCTGCGGCGGTAGTATGGAAGAAATCGCACAGATTATGCGTGAAGCAGGCTGCGTTGAAGCCGTTAACCTTGACGGTGGCGGTTCCACAACCTTCGTTGCACGTCAGGAAGGTGCAGATGAGCTTACAGTTATGAACAGCCCCTCTGACGGTAGTGCACGTTCAGTAAGTACATCTCTGATGATTGTTTCCACTGCTCCCAGCTCAACTGCATTTGACCATGCAAGACTTGATACAGAATTTGACTATGCAACAGTAGGAACACCTGTTCAGATTACTCCCGTAGGTATCAGTGCAACAGGTAACATTGCTGAGCTTCCCGAGGGTTGCACCTGGGCAGTTTCCGACTCCAGATGGGGAACAGTTACCGAGGACGGCGTGTTCACAGGTCTCAGAAACGGTTCTGTTGATGTTTATCTTATGCACGGTGACACCATTGTAGGCGTAAAGACCATGAATATGGTTGTTCCTGCAAATGTTTACTTCACAAGAGAAACCATGGATGCTGTCTACGGAGAGAAAGTTACACTTCCCGTTGCAGCAGCTTACGAAGGTAAACGTGTTGCAATAAGCACTAAGGACGTTGTTCTCTCTATGAATGCAGACGCAGGTGTTATCGACGGCTTTACCTTTACAGGTAATGATGGTTCCGGAGTCAGAGTCCTCAAGGTTACAGCAGCACTTGCTACCGATGAATCTATAGCAGGCTCAATTACCCTGAACCTTTATAAACAGGGCGAGAACAGCTTTGACTTTGATCAGGCAACAGGCGGCGACAGACTTCTGGCTTTTGACAGAGTTGTTTCAAACTCCACAACAAATGATAACATTACTTATGTAGCTGTTGACACAAACAAGGATATGGTCACATCCTACACATTTGCAATGGATATGACACAGATTCCCATTCCTGCACAGCTTCAGGACCTTATCTATATGCTCCCCGGTGCTGATATGGAGAATGCTTCCGCTTGGAACTTCCTGCTTCAGCTTGCAGAGCGTGTCAGCGTTCTTACAGAGGTTAAGCCTGTAATCAAGTTTGACCCCAACTACGATGTTGACTACAGCGAACTTAAGATTCTTACTGACTATTTTGAACTTACTAATACAGAGTTTGATGAGAGCACAAACACTCTCACAATGACACTTAACTGGATTGACCGTACAACAGCTATTGACCCTGCAACAGCCAATCCTCTGTGTCTCGTAAGCGGTATCAAGCTTACACCCAAGGATGATGCAAACTGGGACGCAAAGAACCGTCTGAATATCGTGAACTCGGGTGAAATCAGCTACAGAATTTATCTGCGTGCAAGTGCACTCTATTCCTTTGCACTCAAGCCCGAGAATCAGCAGATTTACGGACTTCAGCCTTTTGTAAATCCCAATCTCACCTCCGAGAAGGGCGCATACTTCAGCGATATCTACAAGAAGTTTGATGATAACTATACACTTGAGAATGCTCTGAAGGATGGCTGGTATAGCGAGGAAGGCGGATTTGCTTACTATTCACAGGGCGTTAAGTATTATGATGTACGCGAAGTTGACGGCTTCTTCTATGACTTCGGTTCAAACGGCATTAACGTAGGCCAGACCAAATACACAGGTATTTTCCACGATCCCAAGCTTGGCGGTTATTGCCACGCAAAGGCAGGCGTTCTTTCAAAGGGCTGGCAGCTTGTTGACGGAAAATGGCACTTCTTCTCAAATTCCAACGGTGTTGCAGTAACAGGAAGACAGAGAGTCGGCGGTATCCATTTTGACTTCGACTCAAGAGGAATGGTACTGGACGGCACATGGATTCACACTCTCGGCGGTGTACGCTATTACTACGGCCCCAGCTACTATATGTCACGTTGGCAGGAAATCGACGGCAATATGTACTATTTCCGTAACGGCTACCGTGTAACTGGTTACTCCGAGGTTGTTTCAAAGCACGACTCCAACACTATGGAGTGGCATGATTTCGGTGAGGATGGTATTGACCGTGGCTTCGTCGGTGACGGACTTATCGAGGTTGACGGCACACTTTATAATATCGTAAACGGCAGACACGTTTACGGTCTCACAAAATTCGGTGAGGACTATTACTTCTTCAATTACTCCGGCGGCGTTATCAAGAATATGGAATACTACGCATGGGCAACCAACTGTGACCTGCCCTGCGGAAATTACCACTTCGGCGCTGACGGTAAGATGCTCGACGGCGTTGTATATCACGACGACGGCTCCATCATCTACTACGAAAACGGTAAGACTGGTACCTACGGTCTCGTAGAGTGGGAAGGCGACTACTACTTTGTATACTGGGGCGGTGTTGTAAAGACCGGCAAACAGTATGCATCCACTACATACTGCGACCTGCCCAAGGGTGAGTATCTCTTCGGCGATGACGGTAAGATGCTCCAGGGCGTTGTATATCACGACGACGGCTCCATCATCTACTACGAAAACGGTAAGACAGGCACCTACGGTCTTGTAGAGTGGGAAGGCGACTACTACTTCGTATACTGGGGCGGTGTTGTAAAGACCGGCAAACAGTACGTTTCTGTTTCCTACTGTGACCTGCCCAAGGGTGAGTATATCTTCGGCGACGACGGTAAGATGCTCCAGGGTATTGTATATCACGACGACGGCTCCATTATTTACTATGAGAACGGTAAGACAGGCACCTGCGGACTTATCGAGTACGACGGTGACTACTACTACGTATACTGGGGCGGCGTTGTAAAGACAGGTAAGCAGTATGCTTCCATTACATATTGCGACCTGCCCAAGGGTGAGTATATCTTCGGCGACGACGGTAAGATGCTCCAGGGTGTTGTATATCACGACGACGGCTCCATCATCTACTATGAAAACGGTAAGACAGGCACCTGCGGTCTCATTGAGTGGGAAGGTGACTACTACTACGTATACTGGGGCGGTGTTGTAAAGACAGGTAAGCAGTATGCTTCCATTACTTACTGTGACCTGCCCAAGGGTGAATATATCTTCGGCGACGACGGTAAGATGCTCCAGGGTGTTGTTCAGCACGACGACGGCTCCATTATGTACTACGTAAACGGTAAGACAGGCACCTGCGGTCTTATTGAGTGGGAAGGCAACTACTACTACGTATACTGGGGCGGCGTTGTCAAGACAGGCTCCCAGTATGTTTCCATTACATATTGTGATCTCCCCGTTGGCACATACGAGTTTGGTGCAGACGGTAAAATGCTTGACGGTATAGTTGAAAAAGACGGTCAGCTTGTTTACTATCAGAAGGGTAAAACTGCAACCTGCGGTCTTACAGTTATCGATGGCGACTACTACTATGTATACTGGGGTGGCGTTATCAAGACAGGTAAGCAGTATGTATCCATTACCTTATGTGACCTGCCCAAGGGCGAATACGTCTTTGGTGAGGATGGTAAACTTCTTGACGGATTTGTAAATACCGCAAACGGACTCTATTATTACACCAAGGGTAAGGCAGAGTGCCTCGGTATCGTTATTATCGATGGCTACTTATACTTCATTTCATCAAACGGCAGAGTTGTTACCAACCAGACATACTATGCATGGAAGACTAACGACCTTGTTATCGAGAGAGACTACGTATTTGATGAACTTGGAAGAATAGTTGCATAAACTATAGCTTTTTCAATCAGACCTTCCGATACGGCTTGCCCGTATCGGAAGGTTATCTTTAAGAGGTGCCCATGTTAGCTAAAAACAAAGTTGTCAAAAATGCAAAGTGGATAATTGTGTGCAAGGTTGTGCAGTCGTTGCTCCAGCTTGTTATTGGTATGCTTTGTGCCCGTTATCTCGGTCCCTCTAACTACGGACTTATTAATTACGCGGCTTCAATAGTCGCTTTTGTTCTTCCCATAATGCAGCTTGGACTGCAGAGTACACTTGTTCAGGAGTTTATTGACACTCCCGAAAAAGAAGGCAAGATTATGGGAACCTCCCTTGTGCTTGACCTTCTGTCAGGTGCTCTGTGTATTTCTATGGTTGCGGCATTTGTCGGGGTAGTAAACAGGGGAGAGACGGAAACTCTTATTGTTGCAGTGCTCTACAGCCTGTCTCTGATTTTCCGTGCGTTTGAGCTTTTACAGTGCTGGTTTCAGTATAAGCTCCAGTCAAAATATCCCTCTATCGTTATGCTCTGTGCATACGTCACTGTTTCGTGTTACAGAGTTTTTCTGTTGATTACATCAAAGGATATCTATTGGTTTGCAGTTGTAAATTCCCTTGATTTCGGAATAATCGGCATTTCGCTTCTGATTATCTATCATAAGCTTGGTGCTCAGAAACTTTCATTTTCCTTTTCTCTTGCAAAAAGTCTTCTCTCAAGAAGTAAGTATTATATACTCTCAGCTATGATGGTAACCCTGTTTCAGAATACAGACCACATTATGCTGAAACTCATAAAAGGTGATGCTGAAAACGGATTTTATACCGCGGCAATTACCTGTGCCGGTGTGGCACAATTTGTTTATACCGCCATAATTGATTCAATGCGGCCGGTGATACTCACCTGTAAAAAATCAGGTGAAGCTGAATATGAAAAAAACATTTCAAGGCTCTATTGCGTTGTTATTTATCTTGCTTTTGCTCAGGCAATTTTCTTTACTGTTTTCGCAAATCTGATTATTTTTGTGCTGTACGGTAGGGAATATATGTCTGCTGTCCGGGTGCTTCAGATACTTGTCTGGTACGTGTCCTTTTCTTATATGGGCTCTGTCAGGAATATCTGGATACTTGCAGAGGGCAAGCAAAGTATGCTCTGGAAGATTAATCTTTCAGGAGCCTTACTCAATGTGGTTATAAATTTCTTGCTGATACCCGTGATGGGTGCCGGCGGTGCGGCGTTGGCATCTTTGGTAACCCAGATTTTCACAAATTTCCTATTAGGCTTTATAGTGAAGCCCTTGAGGAAGAACAATATCCTGCTGCTGAAAGGACTTAATCCCAAGCTCCTTTTGGACGCAATTAAAAAATAGCTTATACCTCTGTTGTTTTAAGGTGAATTTTATGAAAGAACAGATTCAGATTGATATAGTAGTTCCTTGGGTGGATGATACCGACCCTGTGTGGAGAAACAAAAAAGCACAGTACCTCGGACTAGTTGAGGATGATAATTGTTGTGATGCAAGATATCGTGACTGGGATACCCTCAAGTACTGGTTTCGCTCTATTGAAAAAAATGCTCCCTGGGTCAGATATGTTTTCTTTGTCACGGATAACCAGAAGCCCCGGTGGCTTAATGTGGAGCATCCCAAGCTCAAATGGGTAAAGCACACCGACTATATCCCGAAGGAATATCTCCCGACCTTTAATTCCAGCACGATTATCTGGAACCTTAACAGAATAGAGGAACTGTCTGAATGCTTTGTGCTTTTCAATGATGATGTTTTCCTCATTGATAAAACAGAGCCGGAGGATTTCTTTGTTGACGGAAAACCCTGCGACCTTCCCGATATAGGTACCCTTTATCCCACAAACTTTTTCTCCCATATCATCTTCAATAATATCTGCCTTATCAACAGACACTTCTCATTCAAGGAAAGCATTAAGAAAAACAGAAAACTTTTCACTAAATATCAGGGAATAGGGGGCAGACTCAAGCTTCTTCTCTACGGAAGAAACGATCTGATTCCCGGAAGCAATGCATATCATATCCAGTCGTCGCTTCTGAAAAGTGTGTTTGATACACTTTGGGAGAAAGAGTACGATACAGTACATCAGACCTGCCTCAATAAGGTGAGGGCGATTACGGATGTAACTGACTGGACTGTCAGGGACTGGACATTGTTTGAAGGAAACTTTCATCCTCATAAGCCCTTGGGTCGAACCTTTGACACCTCTACACTCAAATACAGCAACGAAGCTATTGATTATATGAAAAACAAAAAGGGCAAGGTTATCTGCCTCAATGACACCGAGGAAGAAACCGACTTTGAAGTTCATAAGAAGATGATTATAGATGAGTTTGAGAAAATGTTCCCCGAAAAATCATCCTTTGAACTCTGAGAATAAAGTAAACTGAAAGTCCGAATGATCTGAAAGGACGCGTGATATAATGTCAATTCTTATAACAGGCGGAGCGGGTTACATAGGTAGCCATACCTGCCTCGAAATGCTCTCGGCAGGATACGATATAGTGGTTGTGGATAATCTTTCCAACAGTTCCACAGAGTCGCTCAGTAGAGTTGAAAAGCTCACAGGAAAGAGCATTAAATTCTACGAGGCAGATGTCTGTGACAAGGATGCTCTCCGCAGAATCTTCAGCGAAAATACTATAGAAGCGGCAATACATTTTGCAGGCTACAAAGCGGTGGGGGAGTCGGTGGCAAAGCCTTTGATGTACTACCGAAACAACCTTGACAGTACCTTGAGCCTCCTTGAGGTTATGAACGAATTCTCTGTAAAGAAAATTGTATTTTCCTCATCAGCAACGGTATACGGCGCCGCTGAAACAATGCCTCTTTGTGAGGATATGCCTCTTTCCGCTATCAACCCTTACGGCAGAACAAAGCTTTTTATTGAGGAGATTCTCCGTGACCTCTGTGTTTCCGATAAGGAGTGGTCGGCGGCAATACTCAGGTATTTTAATCCCATCGGCGCCCACAAAAGCGGCGAGATAGGCGAGTCCCCCAAGGGAATCCCCAACAACCTGATGCCTTATATTTCTCAGGTCGCTGTGGGGAAACTGGAGAAACTCAGTGTATTCGGTGACGATTACAAAACCGCCGACGGCACAGGTGCCAGAGATTATATCCACGTTGTAGACCTTGCAAAAGGGCACGTATGCGCCGTTAAATGGGTTCTGAAGAATCAGGGCGCAGATGCCTTTAATCTGGGCACGGGCAGAGGCACCACCGTGCTGGAGCTTCGTGATGCCTTTGTAAATGCAACAGGCGTGGAAGTGCCTTACGTTATAGCTCCCAGAAGACCCGGCGACTTTGATGAGGTTTATGCTTGTGCTGACAAGGCAAAGGAAGTCCTTTCGTGGCAGGCAGAGCTTGATATCGAGGATATGTGCCGCGACACCTGGCGCTGGCAGAGCTCAAACCCCGACGGATATGATAATGAATAAAAGATACTCCCCCGAGTTGTTGTACTCAGGGGAGTTTTCTATTGCTTATTTTTGGGAAGATTTATTTGGCTTTATCAAAGCACTTTTTGTCAAAAGAGGGGTTAAATGCATAGAAATTCTTGGAGTCAAGCTTATCGGTAAGAATGCGGAGATTCTCGCCAAAACGCTGATAATGCACAACCTCTCTCTGTCGCAGGAAACGGATGGGGTCTATGACATCGGGATCATCGCAGTATCTGAGGATGTTGTCATAGGTGGTTCTTGCTTTCTGCTCTGCCGCCATATCTTCGTGAAGGTCGGTGATGGGGTCGCCCTTGACCTGCAAATATGCGGCGGTGAAGGGAACACCCGCGGCGGATGAGGGATATACACCTGTAGTGTGGTCTACGAAGTACGCGTCAAAACCCGCGGCTTTGATCTGCTCTTCGGTAAGGTTTTTTGTGAGCTGATATACTATGGTGCCTATCATCTCAAGATGAGAAAGTTCCTCTACGCCAATGTCGTTAAGTGTGGCTTTAAGCTCGGGTACGGGCATTGTGAAGCGCTGGCTGAGATATCTCAGTGATGCAGCCAGCTCTCCGTCGGGGCCGCCGTACTGGGTGATGATAATCTGTGCGAGTTTCGGGTTGGTCTGTTTGATTTTTATGGGATATTGAAGCCTTTTTTCATATACAAACATACGCTTTATACTCCTTCCCAGGGCCAGGGTGAGTTGACCCAGGTCCAGTAATCTTTTTTGTTTTCATCAGTAGTGAGAGGTCCGTATTTACTGATGTACTCCTCTCTGAGAGGAGCAAGTTTTTCCTCAAAGTCCCTGATTTTCTCAATTGTTTTCACATCAGCAGGATGTGTATCGAGAAAGAGTTTGAGTTCATATATTGCAAAGGCGTAGCCTGAGATTTTTTTCAGTAATATCTCTTGTTTTGTCACTGTTTTCCACCTCTGCATTTATCGCCGTACCAAGGCTTTGAGAGGGACGGAAACATTGTACCTGCCTCAAAGCCCTGTGTAACCTGATATATTTGTGTGCCGCTTGGCTGGAAAGGCACATAAGCCATGGCTTCCACAGTCTTGTAGGGCAGGGGAGTAACTCCATAGGAAGCCATAACATCTTTAAAAATATCCATTGTTTTTCTCCTTTCAACAGGCAAATTGTTTTATGCTTGTCACCATATTCTATGATTTTTATGCACGGTTTGCTACCAAAAAAATATACACAAAGAGCAAAGTGGATAATTGGTACTTATGCGAATTGCAAAGAAATCCCCGAATTCGTATAATTAATAGTAAGATTTAATGGGTAATTTTGCCCGTTTGATTTATGAAACGGAGGTTTTTTCAGTGAAATCAAAGAGAATTATCAGTCTGATTCTCGTGTTGATGATGATTGTCGGTATCGTTACAGTGGCAAATACTGCTGCTTTTGCTGCCGATGAGGAAATCACGGAGACTAAAGACTACAACCTTGGTGGTTCTGTCAACGACGGACTTATCCTTCAGGCTTGGAACTGGTCATATAACGAGGTTCTCAATAACCTTGATGCCATTGCTGAGGCAGGATTTACCACTATCCAGATATCTCCCCCCACAGAGCTCAAAGCAGCTACTGAGGGAGTAAAGATTCTTCAGACAGCCAATGACAACGGCTGGTGGATGATGTATCAGCCTGCCGCCTATGAGCTTAATCAGAGCGAAGATAACGTTCTCGGTACAAAGGACGAGCTTATCGCTATGATTGATGCGGCTCATGAGCGTGGCCTTTTTGTTATAGCCGATGCAGTTATCAACCACCTCGGCAACAACGAAACACCCGATAATAAAATTCCTGCGTCACTTCCCGCTGATGCAAACGCGGTTGACTATCTCTGCGAGAGAGCATGGGAATTTGACAGCTCAAAAGCAATAATTGATGCAGGTGCATTCCACTATCCTTATGCAAACTGCAAATACAATGATACAGGCGCATTTGACTGCACACAGAATGCAGTTTCTCTGCTTCCTGACCTTGATACAAGCCATCCCGTAGTGCAGGAAGCAATCCTTGACTACTGGCAGGAGTGTATTGATGCAGGTATCGACGGCTTCCGTATTGATGCCGCAAAGCACATCGAGACCAAGTACGACGGAGAGTATGCATCCGATTTCTGGGATGTTCTTATGTATGACGGTATCAACGGCAAGCAGGGTATCTATCCCTATGCTAAGGATAAGTACGGCAAGGACCTTTATATGTACGGCGAGATTCTCAATACCGTATCCACAGAGCGTTCCTTCACATGGTACCTTGAGTATATGAACATCACAAACTCCACAGCATTCTATGCAATCTGTGATGCAGTAAACGGCGGTAACGCGGCTAATGCAGTGCCTCAGTATTTCAACAACGGTATGACTTCCAAGACTGCCGTTCTCTGGGATGAGTCCCACGATACATATATGGACGGATGCAAGGCAAACAGCGTGCCTTCCGTAAATCTTCTCACAAAGAGATGGGCTTGTATGGCATCCCGTGCAGATGTAGTTTCCATGTATCTTGCACGTCCCACAAACACTCCCCATGATGTGTATGAACTTGACCTTGGCGTTGCTTATGACACTGCATGGAACGATGCCGCAACAGTTGCCATCAATAAGTTCCATAACCACTTCCAGGGCTCAGATGAGGTTGTATCAAGCTCAGGTAATATCGCAATCATTGAGCGTGCAAACTCAGGTGCAGTTCTTGTAAACTGCAGAGGCAATGCTGTTAATGCAAACGTTGCTGTTTCCGCTATGGCAGACGGCACATACGTTGACCAGATTACAGGCAACACATTTACAGTAGCAGACGGTAAAATTACCGGTGCTATCGGTGACACAGGCGTTGCAGTTGTATACAACCCTGAAACTCCCGTTGTTGAGGCATCTGTAAAGGACGGCACAAAGTTTACAACAGACGCTATCACTGTTGATGTTGTTGCAAACGGTGCAGAGGCTACATACTCCGTTAATGGCGGCGAGGCAGTTGCTTTTGAGGGTAAAGTTACTCTTGAAATTGCTCCCGTTGAGGGCGCACCCGAAGAGGTTCAGCTGGGTATGCTCGGCGATGTTGACGGCAGCAGTAGTGTTAACGTAAAGGATGCAACACTTATTCAGAAGGCTACAGCAGGTCTTGAGACTTTAAGTGCTGACCAGATGAAGCTTGCAAATGTTACAGGCGACACAAATGATGACGGCGATGTTGTCAATGTCCGTGACGCAACAGCTATCCAGAAACACATTGCAGGTCTCCAGAGCGGTTGCGAGGGTATCGGCGAGATGCTGGGTGCTGTCGGTGCTGCAGGCAAAGCAGCTACCCTCACACTCTCCTGTGGTGACGTAGAGAAAACTTACACCTACACCCAGATTTCTGAAGATGATGCAAACTGGGTTAAGTTTGACAATACCGATACAAACTGGACTCACGTTTATTGCTACGCATTCTTCGAGGATGGCAGACAGAACAATGCTTGGCCCGGAATTCTTATGACAGAGTGTGAGGATGATATCTGGTACTATGAGATTCCTGAGGAACTTGAGGGTGCCACAGTTATCTTCTGCAACAATGTTCTCGGTTCAGGTGAGCAGACAGGCGACCTGCCCACTATGGATGCAGAGACAAATGAACTCCACTCCAACCACTTCATCTACACAGGCGGTAAGTGGAATGCTATCCTCTCTGACGGCTCCTACAAGGAGATTAAAGAGAAGCGTTCTGAACTTTACATCGTGTTCACAGATGTTTACGGCTGGAGAGATAAGGCTTTCAAGAAGATCAGATGTTGTCCCAACGGCACAGCTTCTCCCGGACTTGAAATGACTCCTATGGGTCCCGACGCAAACGGACACGAGCAGTATTACATTTATGTTGACAGAGGTTGCACTTCCGTCAAGTTCTACTGCACAAACAAGAGTACAATAGAAAAGGAAACCAAGGATTGCGTTGTTTCAGGTGATTGCGGTTACTATCCTCTTGCAAATGGTGGCGGTCCTATGTGCGGTACTTTCGAAGTAGCTCCCGCTGAATAATAGAATTTTGAATTTTTTAATGCAGTGCTCCGTTTTTTCGGGGCACTTGCTTTTTGTTGTTTTTTTGTGTTAAAATAGAAAGGACAAAAGTCAAATATTTAAAAAGTGAATAAACGCGAATCGGTGCTTTAATTAGCACAACCGCCGAGAATAGGGCGGGGATAAGGAAAGTATGGTGAGAATCCATCGCAACAGCCATTACCGTATATGCTATAATGCACAAGTCGGAATGCTTATCGTTTCGTGAGTGAAAACGTTCCTCGGGCAACGGGAGGAGGGTGTCATAGAGATATTCTGACGCATCTTCTGTCTGGGAGGATGCGTTTTCTTTTGTTTGCTTCAAAAGAAAGAAGGAATTTCTATGAAAAAAACAGTAAGCAAAAAAATCCTCAGTGCGCTTTTAGCAGCAATCTTATGCGTAGCTCTTCTTATGAGCTTTACGGCCTGCACCGAGGAGTCGCCGCAAAATCCTGATGCTTCGACCGGTGCGGAGACTACAGCCTCAACAACTGCCGCGGCAGATGAATTGGATGTGTTATGGCAGGATGCAACCTACACAGAAGACACAACCGTTGGCGAGGGCGAAAAAACCTTTGAATTTGAGGTGATCTGCGGCAAGAACAGTGTTACCTTTACCGTCAGCACCGACGAAACCAACCTTGGAGATGCACTCCTTAAAGAAGGTATTATCGAAGGAGACGAGGGTCAGTACGGTCTGTATGTCAAGAAGGTAAATGGTGTTACTGCTGATTATGATGTGAATCAGTATTACTGGAGTTTCACAAAGAACGGCGAAATGATGATGACAGGTGTGGACGGCGAGGAAATTGAAGCAGATGCTCACTATGAGATGACAGTAGCCAAGTAAGATTTTATGGATAACAAAACAGATACAGGTTTAGAAAAACAGAATAAGAAACTGAAAAAAGCAAGGCTCACAATTTTTGAGATGGTGCTTTTTGCAATGCTGGGAACATTGATGTTTTCTTCAAAGATGCTGATGGAATTTCTCCCCAATATTCATCTTTTGGGAATGTTCATTGTCACTTTCACTGTGGTGTTCCGATTCAAGGCACTGGTGCCTATATACATATATGTGTTTCTCAACGGCATTGTGGCGGGCTTTGCCCCTTGGTGGATTCCGTATCTCTATGTGTGGACAGTGCTGTGGGGGATGACCATGCTTCTGCCGCGGAATATGCCGCCGAAGGTTGCTATGATAGTTTATCCTCTGGTGTGTGCACTTCACGGCATCCTGTTCGGAATACTCTATGCACCGGCACAGGCGATGATGTTTTCGCTCAGTTTCAAACAGATGCTTGTGTGGATAGCATCGGGTGCATTTTTTGACATAACCCATTGTGTGTCAAACCTGATAGCAGGTCTTCTTATTTATCCTCTCACACTACTGCTTCGCAAACTTTGCGATTCTGTACAACTTAAAGTAGCAAAATAATAAAACACCGATGCGACCATTTGCGGTTGCATCGGTGTTTTGCGTTGCAGATAATTACTTTGGATTACTGGGACATAGCCTCTTTTTCTTTGAGTGCGGCGAGGATTTTATTGGCACACATATAGACATTTCCGCCGCCGAGAGTGAGGACAAGCTCGCCTTCCTCGGCATTTTCCTTGATGTATTCGGTGATTTCATCAAAGGTATCAATGCATTTTGCGGTGGGGATTTTATTACCTAAATCCCTTGACTCGATTCCGTAGGTGTTTACCTCACGCACAGCGAGAATCTCGGAAATAACGGCTTCGTCAGGGATAGAGAGTGCCTTTGCGAAATCATCAAGGAGAATTGCGGTACGGGAATAGGTGTGGGGCTGGAAAATCGCGCGGACTTTCTTGAAGCCCATATTCATAGCAGATGTAAGCACAGCAGTAAGCTCTGTGGGGTGGTGGGCAAAGTCATCGGCAACAGTGACTCCGCAGGGAGTGCCGAGGACTTCGAATCTTCTGTGAACGCCCTGGAATTTACCAAGGTTTTCGGCAATTTCCGCAGGGGTTGCTCCCATATAATGAGCAGTAGCCGCAGCCGCCAGAGCGTTTGCAATATTGTGTCTGCCGGGGACAATAAGCTTCACATTGGTAAGGAACTCTCCCTTGTGCATTAAATCGAAGCTCTGATTCATACCCTTTGACTCGATATTGACAGCGCGGTAATCACAGCTTTCGCCGAAGCCGAAGGTGATTTTCTCCAAAGGCACATCTTTGAGAGTGTCCAGAGAATTTTCGTCGTCGCCGCAGAAAACGAGTGCCTTTGTGGTCTGGTTTGCAAATTTGTTAAAGGATTTCTTTATGTTGTCAAGATTCTTGAAGTAGTCAAGATGGTCGGCATCAATGTTGAGGATAACAGAAACATAGGGTGTAAGCTGCAGGAATGTGTCAACATACTCGCAAGCCTCGCAGACAATGATATCGCTCTGTCCTACGTAGGAGTTGCCGCCGATGTAGTTGAGCTTGCCGCCGATAATGGCAGAAGGGTCAAATCCGGAACCTATGAGAATCTGTGAAATCATGGCGGTGGTAGAGGTCTTGCCATGGGTGCCTGCAACGGCGATGCTCCTGTTGTAGCGTCTTGTAACGATGCCCAGCATCACACTTCTCTCAAGGCAGGGGATACCCATTTCTTTAGCGGCTACCAGCTCGGGGTTGTCAGCCTTGACTGCGGCGGTATAAACCACCAGCTCTGCATCCTTGATATTATCACCGCTGTGACCCATATATACCTTGATTCCGTAACCTTTGATTCTCTCAAGAGTATCGGATTCGTTGTTGTCGGAGCCTGAAAGCTCAAAACCCTCTGAATGAAGAATTTCTGCCAGAGGACACATACCGCTTCCGCCGATGCCGATGAAGTGAATTCTCTTTATGTTCTCAAGTATTTTATCATATTTCATTTATATCATCTCCAAAAGAAGTAAAATCTTTGATTATTATATTTCGGATTATATAAAAAATAAATATTTGTGTCAATATTGTAGCATTTTATTTGCAACTCGTGTTGTAAAATAGACTCCGAAATGTTAGAATAGCAGTATATATTATAAATGGTGATACTATGCTTTCGAAAAATCAGATAATTGAAGTTAATATAGAGTCCATTTCCTCTGAGGGAAGCGGCGTTGCAAAGAGCGATGAGGGGATGACTCTCTTTATTCCCGACACAGCGGTGGGGGACAGAATAAAGGCAAAAGTGCTGAAGGTGAAGAAGACTCACGGCTTCGCAAAGGTGGAGGAGATAATCACTCCTTCTCCTGACAGAATAACCCCTATGTGCGGTGTCTCCCGTCAGTGCGGAGGCTGTGTGTATTCTCACATAACCTACGAAGCGGAGCTTAAAGCAAAGGAAAAGCGTGTGCAGGATGCTTTGCACAGAATTGGCGGTATCGACCCTTTGATGCGTCCCATAGTAGGCGCAGAAAGCCCCGAGGGTTACAGAAACAAGGCACAGATTCCCGTGGGTATTGATGCCGAAGGAAATGTTCGGATGGGCTTTTTCTCACGTCACAGTCACCGCATTGTGGAGTGCGATAACTGTATGCTGGAGCCCCGATGCTTTCACGAAGCCTCCCGAGTGCTTCGGGAGTACGTGAAGAAATATGGTGCATCTGTATATGACGAAGTAAATCACAAGGGGCTGCTGAGACATCTCTATTTAAGATTCGGTGAGAAGACAGGGGAGCTTATGATATGCGTTGTAGTAAACGGCGGCGGACTTCCCTTTGAAAAAGAACTCTGTGAGATGTTTCTCTCTGCACTGCCTGAAACCAAAACTATACTTATTAATTCTAATAAAGAAAAAACAAACGTGGTACTGGGCAAAGATTTCCGAATGCTCTTTGGTAGTGGTACAATTACCGATGAGCTTTGCTCGCTGAAATTCACACTCTCTCCCCAGTCTTTTTATCAGGTGAACAGGAATCAGGCGGAAGTTCTCTATAGTATTGCGAAGAAGTATGCTGAACTTAAAGGAAGCGACACTCTCCTTGACCTTTACTGCGGTACAGGCACCATAGGTCTTTCCATGGCAGATTCCTGCAACTCTCTCATAGGCGTCGAGATAGTACCCGAAGCCATAGAGAACGCAAAGAATAATGCCGAGGCAAACGGTGTCACTAATGCAAGGTTCATCGCCGCAGATGCCGCAGAAGCGGCAAAGAGGTTGGAGAAAGAGGGGATAGCTCCCGATGTTGTTATCCTCGACCCTCCGAGAAAAGGATGCCAGCAGGAGCTTCTTCAGACGGTGTCTGATATGTCACCAACGCGTGTGGTCTATGTATCCTGTGATGCGGCAACTCTTGCCCGCGACCTCAAAATTTTTGAGGAGCTCGGATACATAACAGAGGAAGTAACCCCCGTGGATATGTTCCCGAGAACCGCCCATGTGGAGAGCGTGGCACGATTAAGTCGGCAAAACAACGTTCATAAAATGAAATTGAATGCGGTTCCCTTTGAAATGATAAAGAGCGGAGAAAAAACTATTGAACTTCGTTTGTATGATGAAAAACGTCAGCAAATCAAAGAGGGAGATGTTATAACATTTACCAACACCTCCAATGGAGAGAGGATGCGGGTAACCGTTAAGAAATTGCATCGGTTTGATAGCTTTGAAGCGCTTTATAAAACGTTGCCGCTTTTACAGTGCGGGTATACTGCGGAAGACATTGATACCGCGCATCCGTCTGATATGGAGCAGTATTACTCTGCGGATGAGCAGAAGAAATATGGAGTTGTAGGTATTGAAGTTTTTCTATCTAAGCAATTTACTGATTAGAGTGTGGCACAATTAAGTAAAAGTGTGTAATTATAATTTATAATAAGAATCAAGCAGCGAGGTCGATTATGAATTTTCACGGAAGTAAAAAATATGAAAAGCTAATGGAAGATTTGGATGTCCAAGTGTTTTCTCATTGTGATCTTTCTACTCCCACCGATGTGAAAAAATTGGACGAAGATTATTATGTAAACAGATATTACTATGCTGATATAGAGCATAAAAAGCCGGGTTGGGCACCTGTTGACGGAGAAATATGCAGGCTTTACAGAAATGATAAATTTCTTTTCGAGTGGAAAAATATAGATGCACATTCACGAATGATTACAATTATAAATCATTCTGATGGTAATAAATATCTTTTGTTTGATGAGGATTTATATGGATATAGTGTGTTAAACCTTGAGACATTACAATGTGTTCACTATATTCCTGAAGAATCATATCGAGAAGATGATATAGAGGAGACTTTCATTTGGTGTATACCGCATTATGACAAAGATAGTGATTTAATCGCGGTAGAAGGATGTATGTGGGCATCGCCTTATTCGGTTATTGTTCTGGATTTTAGTCATCCTATGAATATTGTTAAAGCCAGCGAATGGTATGATTTGTGGCAAGAGAGGGAACCTTTTGACTATGACGAATATGTGGGTGATTTAGATTTAAATTTCGTGTCATGGGAAATTGATACACTCAGATGTACGGATTTGGTATTGGATAAAAAGGTTCTAAAGGAAAAACTTGTTAAACTAAGAGGAAATGAAAATGATTAGATTTAGGCTTGCAGAGAATATAGATTTTTCCGAAATACTCGCTCTCTACAAAAGCGGTGTTGCATCCATGAGGGCGGCGGGTATTGAGCAGTGGGATGAAAACTATCCGAATGAAAGCATAATCAGAGAGGATATCCGCAACTCCCATTTGTATGTTGCGGTTCTTGACAGCAGAATAGCCGCGGCGTTTGCACTCAACAAGAACATTGACGAGGAGTATAAAACCGCCGCTTGGAACAATCCCGAAGCCGACTATATCGCAATGCACAGACTTTGCGTGAATCCCGAATTTCACCGCAGAGGAATCGGCACAGCCTGTATGGCGGAGATAGAGCGGATTGCAAAGTCACAGGGTCACAATTCCGTGTGGCTTGATACCTTTTCGGGAAATCCCAAGGCACTTTCCATGTATGAGAAAATCGGCTTTCATCAGGTAGGTGAGGCTTTCTGGGAAAAAGGCAGATTTATCATTTTTGAGAAGAATCTGTAATATAGTTAAAGAGGTTATGTATTGAATACTTTTGAGAAAATATACGATGTAGTCAGAAGAATTCCCAAAGGAAAAGTTGCCACCTACGGGCAGATAGCTCTATATGCAGGAAATCCTCATTGGTCCCGTGTGGTAGGCTATGCCCTGCATTCAAATCCTTCCCCCGATACAATACCATGCTTCAGAGTAGTTAATCGATTCGGCGAACTTTCCGAAGCATTTGTGTTCGGCGGAATCAACCGTCAGGAGGAGCTTCTCCGTGCAGAGGGAATAGAGGTAGAGAGCGGCAAGGTTGACCTTTCCGTTTATCTTTGGGACGGAAAATAAAAGCGAAAGAGAAAAGAGGATAATATGAAAGCATTAATTACAGGAGCAAGCTCGGGCATCGGCAGGGAAATGGCAAGAGACCTTGCAAAGCGCGGCTGGGATTTGATTCTGGTGGCACGAAGACTTGAAAAACTTGAAGAACTGAAAGATGAACTGAATAATGTTTCGGTAAAATGCATCCGTTGCGATGTGTCAAAGGAAGAGGAGTGCTTTGCACTCTATGAGAGCACAAAGAACGAGAATATTGATATGCTCATCAATAATGCCGGCTTTGGGGCATTCGGCCCCTTTGACGAAGTGAGCCTTGAACGTGAACTTCAGCTTATCGACACCAACATCCGCGGTCTGCACATTCTCACAAAACTGTTCCTTCAGGATTTTGTAAAGCGCGATAGCGGATACATTCTCAACACAGGCTCCATTGCAGGCTTTATGATAGGTCCTCTGCTTTCGTCATACTATTCCTCAAAGCACTACGTTGTTACTCTCACCGAGGCAATATATGAGGAGCTGCGCAGAAAAGGCTCAAAGGTTAAGGTGAGCGTTCTGTGTCCGGGACCTGTGGATACAGAGTTCAACGATGTGGCAAAGGTGCGTTTTGCACTGAAGGGACAGACCGCAGAGTATGTTGCAAAATATGCAATTAAAAATACTCTCAAAGGTAAACTCCTGATTATCCCGGGATTTTCGGTAAGACTGGGAGTTTTTGCGGCAAAAATTCTCCCCAGAAAGATAGTTGCCCGCATACTTTATAAGATACAGAAGCTTAAAATGTGAATAATTATTGACAATTATTGACTAATCTCTTATACTTGTCTTATGCTGATTTTTTTGAATCGGTGGCGGTTTTACCGCTTTTAATTTACAGGAGGAATTTATTATGAAAAAGTTTATGGCACTAACCCTTGCTGTTCTGATGCTGGTATCAGTTCTGGCTGCTTGTAACGGCGGCAATGCTGCAAAGACTGCAAAGGTTATCGAAATCGACCTGACAGAGGAGCTTTATGCTTACGGTGTTGACAAGGATCAGCCCGAGCTTCTTGAGCAGGTAAATGCTTTTATTGCACAGATTAAAGAGGACGGCACACTCAACGCTATCTGCGACAAGTACTATGCAGGCGGCGAGCCCACACCCGTTGAGTCAGCAGAGCTTGACGAGAGCAAGGATCAGCTTGTTGTTGCAACAAACGCAGGCTTCGAGCCTTTTGAGTATACAGAGGGTGACAAGTTCCTCGGTATTGATATGGAAATCGCAAAGCTTCTTGCTGATTACCTCGGCAAAGAGCTGGTTATTCAGGATATGGACTTTGATGCAGTTTGTCTCTCCGTTGGTCAGCACAAGTGCGACATCGCAATGGCAGGTCTGACTATTAACGAGAAGCGTAAGGAGTCCGTAAACTTCTCCGACAGCTACTACGAGGCATCCCAGCGTATTGTTGTAAAGAGCGACGACACAACCTTCGACAACTGCAAGACTGCAGATGATGTTACCGAAATCCTGAACGGTTTTGATAAGAAAACAAAAATCGGTTTCCAGAACGGTACCACAGGTCAGTTCTTCGTACAGGGCGATGAGGACTGGGGCTTTGACGGCTTCGCAGTAGAAGGCGTCGGCTACAAGAACGGCTCTCTTGCAATTCAGGATATGCTCAACGGCAACATCAACTATGTTGTTATTGACAAGGACCCTGCATCCTTTATCACAAAGAGCCTCAACGAGCTTGCATAATTTATAAACGCTTAAAATTAATACAAATACCTCACCCCGAAAAGGTGAGGCATTTGTTTTGTTAAAAGGTAATATTTATGGGTAATTTTGATAGAAAAATCGAGGTTTTTCTCGATTATATGATAGATGCAGAAGGCTATAATATGGTGCTTCTGGGTCTCAAGAACACAGTCATTATTGCTTGTGTCGGACTTTTGATAGGTATCCTGATAGGTACTGTTATCGCGGCGGTCAGGGTTATGCCCAAGTATAAACTGCTTCCTCGCGTGCTCAACAGCATATGCAGTGTATATGTATCCTTCTTCCGAGGTACTCCAATAGTTGTTCAGCTTCTGCTTTTTTATTATGTTCTGTTTCCTCTGCTTGGAGTAAACATCACCTCGGTAAATGTGTCCATACTTGTATTCGGACTCAACAGCGGCGCATATATCTCCGAGATTATGCGCGGCGGTATACTCTCTGTTGACAGCGGTCAGATGGAGGGCGGACGTGCTATGGGTCTGAGCTTTACTGCCACAATGATGAAGATAGTTATTCCCCAAGCGATAAAGAATATCATCCCCACTCTGGGTAATGAGTTCATTGCTCTTATCAAGGAAACATCGGTAGTCAGCTTTGTTGGTGCCACCGACCTCTACAAGGCATTCAACACAGCAGGTACAAATTCCTACGAGTTTATGGTGCCTTACCTTGCAATGGCGATTATTTACATACTGATGGTTATGATAATCAGCCTGTTCATCAAGATTATAGAGAGGAGGCTGAGGAAAAGTGATAAGAGTATGTAATCTTGTCAAAGCCTTTGGCGACAACGTTGTGCTTGACGGTGTAGACCTTCATATTAAGCAGGGCGAAATCGTTGTTATCCTTGGACCTTCAGGTTCGGGTAAATCAACCCTCCTCAGATGCCTCAACTGTATGGAAGACCCCAGCGGCGGCAATATCTTTTTCCACGGGGTTGACCTTGCGGATATGAAGGTTGACATCAACCTTCACCGCCAGAAAATCGGAATGGTTTTCCAGCATTTCAATCTTTTCAACAACAAGACCGTTATGGATAATATGACCCTGGCTCCTGTTTATGTGGCAAAGAAAAACTGTCGCAAAGCAAGGGTTAGAAAATTCTTCGGCAAGGATTATGTTGCTGAAGATATCAAAACCGCAAAGCAGATAAAAGAGGAAGCAAAAGAAAAAGCCACTGAGCTTCTGGGTAGGGTAGGACTTCTGGAGAAGGCAGATGTGTATCCTTCCACACTTTCAGGCGGACAGAAACAGCGTGTGGCAATAGTTCGCTCACTCTGTATGAATCCCGACGTGATTCTCTTTGATGAGCCCACCTCTGCACTCGACCCTGAGATGGTAGGAGAGGTTCTGGATGTTATGAAGAGCCTGGCTCTTGAGGGTATGACAATGGCGGTTGTTACTCACGAGATGGGATTTGCCCGTGAAGTTGCCACCAGAGTTGTGTTTATTGATGAGGGTAAAATTCTCGAAAGCGGTACTCCCTCGGAGATTTTCGACAATCCCAAGCATCCCCGACTCAAACAATTTCTTGATAAAATTCTCTGATGTATCGAAGCATCCGTCGTTCATGGCGGATGCTTTTTATGTTTGCAGAACACACAGGGAGAGAACTGCATAAAATACCACAAAGAAAAAATTAGAATATGTGGTGTTTTTTATGATATTCGGTTGCAGGTCTTTCGGTGTTATCGGCGGTGACAAACGTCAGCTTTACTGTGCACGTTCACTGTGTGATGACGGCTACGATGTGGCAATAGGCGGCTTTGATGCTGTCAGCGAGATGAAGAATATTGAGGTTACAACACCTTTTGAAGCGGCTCTTATGAGCGAGATAATAGTACTCCCTCTGCCTTGTTTAAGCAAATCGGGCAGAATCCCCGCACCTTTTTCCAAGGAGGATGTTATTCTCTCGGATGATCTTCTTCGTGCGATGAAAGGTAAGCGTGTTTTCTGTGGGATGGCGGATGCTTTAAGAAGTAAATTTCCTGCCCTTTCGGACACGCTGTATGACTACTATCTTAGGGAGGAGTTTGCCGTTCTTAATGCTGTGGCAACTGCCGAGGGTGCTCTGGAGATAGCTATGAAAAACTACGAGGGTACCATTAATGCCTCCAGATGTCTTGTATGCGGATACGGACGCATAGGCAGGGCACTGACCGGTATGCTCACTCCTCTCGGTGCAGATGTTACCGTGAGTGCTCGCAAAGCCTCTGATCTTGCGTGGATAAAGTCCGTGGGTGCAAGGGCGGTGCGGAGTGAAAAACTCATAGAGGAAAGAGGTTTTGATATTATATTCAATACAGTTCCTCACAAGATTTTAAACTGCGTGCTTCTAGCACGAATTGCCACGGATGCACTTGTGATAGATTTGGCATCGGGAGAAGGCGGCGTGGATTATTACTGTGCTGAAAGACTCGGTATTACAGCCATACACGCCTTGTCGCTTCCCGGAAAAGCGGCACCCAAGACTGCGGGCGAAATTGTAAAGAACACAATTTATCACATTCTTGAGGAGGATGACAGGTGACAGAAAAAACCGTCGGCTTCTGCTTATGCGGCTCATTCTGTACCTTTTCGAAAGCAATAAGAGAGATGACGAAGCTCAGAGAACGTGGATACAGGATTATTCCCATAATGTCCCATACAGCCTGCTCCACCGATACCCGCTTCGGAAAATCAGAAGATATTATTTCGGAAATCGAGAGAATAAGTCAGAATAAAATAATCAGAACAATACGCGATGCAGAGCCTGTAGGACCTAAAAAAATGTGTGATTTGTTGCTTATTGCTCCCTGCACAGGGAACACTCTTGCAAAGCTTGCCAACGGCATAACGGACACTCCCGTAACTATGGCGGCAAAGTCACACCTCAGAATTAACAGACCCGTGCTTCTGACAATAGCCACCAACGACGGATTGGGGGCATCAGCTCAGAATATAGGAAAGCTGCTGAATACAAAGAATATATATTTTGTTCCCTTCGGACAGGATGACCACGAGAATAAACCAAAATCCCTTGTGGCAGATTTTTCATTGATAGATGAATGCGTGCGGCATACCTTGTCCGGAAAACAGTATCAACCGGTTATTATATAATGGTAAAATAAATCAGCCCTCGGTGCTTTCTGAGGGCTGTATCTTTGTGCTGTTGCAAAGAGGATGAGTTTGTGATACAATAAATTTATACTATAAAAAGAGGTAATGCCCGATGAAGTATTGTCCTGAATGTAAATGTATACATAATGATAGTGCAGAACTCTGCGAAAACTGCAACAAAACACTTGTTGCAGCTGAGGAGGCAAGTATTGTTTCGGTTACAAGCGTCAAAGGAAGTGCAGTTAATATCATTGAGCCTGTGCTTAAGGAAAAGGGAATACCCTGCTCCTTTGAGAATACTGAAGGAAATGTTTACAATACATACAACCTGAAAGTGAAATCCGAGAGTGTTTACAGAGTTCTGGTGCCTTTTGAGTATTATACCGAGGCTTTCGATGTCCTTCTTGCAATGGATATTGTCAGTGAAGACGAAAGGCAAGTGGACCCCGCTGATAACATTGAAAAAGAGAGCGGTACTTATCAGGAGAAGTTTGAGCGTGCAAACGGTGTGAAGCACCACACCTTCACCTTTATCTGGGTAATTCTCTTTATTGTTGTGGCTTGCCTTGCAGTGTGGGGTATTGATTTCATCGCTGCGGTTATCAAGGATTATTTCATTAACGGCGGAGCAGATGCCACAGAAACAACAACTACAGCAATTATGAATTTTATTCCTTTCCTCCATTGAGGTGATTGATATGGAAAAAACACTTAAGGTTGCCGCTGTTATTGTGGCGGCAGGTAATTCCACAAGAATGGGCTATGGAATGAGCAAACAGCTTATTCCTCTTTTGGGAATTCCCACCATCGGGCATACGCTTATGGCTTTTGAAGAGGCTTCCTACGTATCCCAGATAGTTGTGGTCAGCCGCGAAAGTGATATGGAGAGGATTAAGGAAATCGCCGCAGAATATAATATAAGCAAACTCAAAGCAGTTGTTACAGGTGGCGATACCCGAAGCGAAAGTGTCAGAAACGGTGTAACCGCTACGGATAGTGATATTGATTTCGTTGCAATACACGACGGTGCACGGCCTCTCATTACACCTCAGGCAATAGGCAGAGTTGTCTCTGCGGCAGTGGAGAAACGCGCCGCGGCACTTGCTGTACCTGTTACCGATACCATCAAGGTAGTGGATGAGAATGATGTGATTGTCAGCACTCCTCAGAGGAGCACCCTGAGGGCGGCACAGACTCCTCAGGTCTTCGAGAAGGCACTCTATACAGAGGCTCTTGACAAAACCCGTGATGCAGGTGTGGAATTTACTGATGACTGTGCTCTGGTTGAATGGGCAGGTGTGCCTGTGGTGACGGTTATGGGAGACTACTCCAATATTAAACTCACCACACCGGGAGATGTTTCGGTGGCAGAGAATATACTCAGACAGAGAGGTGAGAAGTGATGCTGAGAATAGGACACGGATACGATGTGCACAGATTTAAAGAAGGCAGACGCCTTATCCTTGGCGGAGTAGAGATACCCTTCGAGCTTGGACTTGACGGACACAGCGATGCTGATGTATTACTTCACGCTATATCTGATGCGCTCCTTGGTGCTGCGGCACTGGGGGATATAGGCAAGCATTTCCCTGATACCGATATGACCTTTAAGGATGCAGACAGTATGAAGCTTCTTGAAGCAGTTGTTAATCTGCTTTCCGACAGAGGCTACAGAGTAGGTAATGTTGATGCCACGGTTATCGCACAGAAACCCAAACTCAAGGATTATATACCTCTGATGAGAGAACGTATCGCTGAGACTCTCTCGGTGGATGTGGACTGCGTTAATGTCAAAGCTACCACAGAGGAAAAGCTTGGCTTTACCGGAAATATGGAGGGTATGTCTGCTCACGCGGTATGTATCATCACAAAGGATTAATTGAAATTACGAATAGCAACGGCACTTCTTTCATATTTATTGAGTGAATATGAAAGAGGTGCTTTTTTATGTTTAGGGATAAGTTTCTGAGATGCTTTTTGTCTGTAGTGTCAGCGATTTCTTTGTGTGTATGTTGCCTTGGGACAGTTCCCTCTGCGGCGGCAATAAGCGACACAGAGATAACGGCACCCTCTGCAGTGTTGATGGAGCCGTCAACGAAGAAAATACTTTTTGAGAAAAACTCTCACGATGTTCGACCCTGTGCTTCCATAACAAAAGTTATGACGTTGATTCTTGTATTTGAGGCCATTGATGATGGGATAATTGACTATGAGGATACAGTTGTGTCCTCTGCCCATGCGGCAGGTATGGGCGGCTCCGATATCTGGCTTGAAGAGGGCGAGAGTATGAGTGCCCACGAGATGATCAAAGCCGTTGTTGTGGCATCTGCAAATGATGCGGCGGTTGCTCTAGCAGAGCATATTTCAGGAAGTGAAGAAGAATTTGTCAGAAGAATGAACGAACGAGCCGAGGAACTGGGGATGAAGGATACTGTGTTCAAGAACTGTAACGGTCTTGACGAGGAGGGACACCTGACCTCTGCTTATGATGTTGCCCTGATGTCTGCAGAACTTATCCGCCACGAGAAGATATTTGAATACAGTTCAATATGGCTTGACTATCTTCGTGGCGGCGAGACCCAGATAGTCAATACCAATAAACTCCTGAAATCATATAAGGGTATTACCGGTCTTAAAACCGGTACCACCTCCCAGGCGGGTAGTTGTATGTCAGCTACGGCAGAGAGGGATGGACTGTCTCTTGTGGCAGTAGTGCTGGGATGTGAGTCGGGTACCGCCAGATTTTCCGATTCTGCAAAGCTCCTTGACTACGGATTTGCTAATTTCGAAACCCGCACATTGTCGGTGCCGGATGAGTTCCTTAAACCCATCACTGTGAATGGCGGAATGACGGGGGAGGTATCTCTGGTATCAGCGGAAGAACGAAAGGTTTTGGTGGAGAAAGGCTCCGATAAAGAGATAGTTACAGTAGCTGATTTGCCCTCTGAACTGGATGCACCTGTGACAGAGGGTAAAAAAATTGGCAAGGTAACCTTTGTGTGTGAGGGGGCAACTGTTGATGAGTTCGATATATTCACGGCATCTGAGAGCAAAAAAATGTCTCTTGGAGAAATATACAAAGTTCTGATGCGACAATTAATTTCCTTATAAGAAAAATTATACAAAAAATATGTGTTTTTTATGAAAAATATTCAAAACCTCCTTGCATTAGTGTTGATATTATTGTATAATACCATTAACTAAAACTCTGTGCGGATGTCCGCACGCATTCAATGGAGGAGAATTACAATGCCTACACATCTTTCTGATAAGCACGTTTCCGCATTTATCGGCAGTGACGAGCTTCAGGCAATAGCACCCCAGGTCAAGGCAGCTCACGAGGCTCTGCACTCCGGCACAGGACTTGGTAACGACTTTATTGGTTGGCTGACTCTGCCCACCGATTATGACAAGGAAGAGTTTGCACGTATCAAGGCTGCGGCAAAGCGCATCCAGAGCAACACCGACGTGTTTATTGTTATCGGTATCGGCGGTTCCTATCTCGGAGCCAGAGCCGCTATTGAATTCCTTACTTCCCCCAATTATAACGCACTTGCCAAGGATACACCTCAGATCTATTATGCAGGTAACAGCATCAGCTCCACAGCACTTGCTGAACTCATAGAACTGTGCGAGGGCAAGGACGTTTCCATAAATATGATTTCAAAGTCAGGTACCACTACCGAGCCTGCAATTGCTTTCCGTGTGCTCAGAGAGCTTCTGGAGAACAAGTACGGCAAAGAGGGTGCCAAGGAGCGTATTTTCTGCACAACTGATAAGGCAAGAGGTACTCTCAAGCAGCTGGCTGACCGCGAGGGCTATGAGACTTTCGTAGTTCCCGATGATGTCGGCGGCCGTTACTCTGTGCTTACAGCAGTAGGTCTTCTTCCCATTGCTGTTGCAGGTGCTGACATTGATGCTCTTATGCAGGGTGCACAGCAGGCACAGGCAGACTTTGATAACGACGATGTATTCACAAACGACTGCTATAAGTATGCAGCACTTCGTAACTGCCTCTATCGCAAGGGCAAGACTACTGAAGTTCTGGTATCTTATGAGCCTGCGTTTACCATGATGTCTGAGTGGTTCAAGCAGCTCTACGGCGAGAGTGAGGGTAAGGACCAGAAGGGTATCTTCCCCGCAAGTGTAGTGTTCTCCACAGACCTTCATTCCATGGGACAGTACATCCAGGACGGCAGAAGAGACCTCTTCGAGACCGTTGTACTCTTTGACAAATGCAAGAGGGAGATAACCCTCGGCACAGACCCCGAGAACGTTGACGGACTCAACTTCCTCTGTGGCAAGACTATGGACTTCATCAACAGAAAAGCTTTTGAAGGCACTGTTCTGGCACACAATGACGGCGGAGTTCCCAACCTGGTTCTGAATGTTGCCGAGATGACCGAGAGCGAACTCGGTTACCTTATCTATTTCTTTGAGAAGGCTTGTGCTATATCCGGCTACCTTCTCGGAGTAAATCCCTTCAACCAGCCTGGTGTTGAGAGCTACAAAAAGAATATGTTCGCACTTCTGGGTAAACCCGGATACGAACAGGAGAAAGCAGCCTTAGAGGCAAGACTAAGGTAAAAGATATCGGAGGAAAAAGTTATGGTTACACTTATTATCGGTAAAAAAGGTTCAGGCAAAACTAAGAAGCTCATCGCTCTGGCTAATGAGACAGCAGCAGCTTCAAGCGGCAACGTGGTAGTTATCGAGAAGGGCGCAAAGCTCACTTATGACATTACCCACAAGGCTCGTCTTATTGATTCTGATGCATACGAGATTTCAGGCTACGATATGATGTTCGGCTTCCTTAGCGGTATTTGCGCCGGCAACTACGATGTGAGCGATATCCTCGTAGACTCCACCTTCAAGATTTGCCCCACAGCTGTTGAGGGACTTGAGGAGTTCATCGTTAAGGTCAATAAACTGGCAGAAGCTTCTGAGACAAAGTTTACTTTCCTTATTTCTGCAGCAGAGAGCGACCTTCCCGAAGGTCTCAAGGCAGTTTGCCACGAAATCTGAGCTACATAATCAATTACTCTTTCCGCCGTAATCACAAGGTTGCGGCGGAAAATTTTGTTTATCAGCAGAATTGATAAGCAAAATGCGATAAAATCCGCAAATATAGGCAAAATCCATATTGACAAAATATCTGTCAGCGGATATAATATTAAACGATGTTTTATTATGCGTCATTGTGTTTCGAGGTGTGATATGATATTTGACCTTAAAGAAGTTTTCGAGCGCGAGGGAGCTGCTCAGACAGTCAGCTTCCAACTGGCAATAAGCGATATCGAACTTGACGGGGCTTATCCTTTCACTTCACCCGCAAAGGTGACGGCTACCGCCGCCAATAAAACAGGTATAGTAAGCCTTAGTATCGATACTGAGTTTGAGTACTCCCGTCCTTGCGACCGTTGTATGAAACCTCTCTCAGATATTCTCAAGTATTCGTTTGAGCACAGGCTTATTACTACTCTCTGCGGTGATGACGATGGCGACTATATTGAAACTCCCGATTATCGCCTTGAGCTGGACGATTTGGTTTTGAGCGATATCCTTCTGGAGCTTCCTCTCAAGCACCTCTGCAGCGACGACTGCAAGGGTCTTTGCTTCAAATGCGGCAAGGATCTTAATGAGGGAGAGTGCTCCTGCGATAAACGCACCATTGACCCGCGACTTGAGGTATTAAAGCAACTGATTGACTAACATAAAATAAGGAGGAACTGTAACATGGCAGTACCAAAGAACAAACATTCACAGGCAAGAAGAGATAAGAGACGTTCAAACGTTTGGAAGCTGGATACTCCTGCTCTGAGCACATGCCCCAACTGCGGCGAGTACAAGGCTCCCCACAAGGTATGCTCCAGCTGCGGAATGTACAACGGCAGACAGGTAATTGAGAAGGAAGACTAATCTCTTTCTTATAGTCCCGTGACGACAAAAGATACAAGGCGGCAGTATATCTGTCCGCCCTTTTGTTTTTCTTGGGATATTTAAATTTTGCGGGAGGTGAGTGTTATGTCCGTATTAATAAACTCTGTTGAAGCCCACAGTGCGGCGGATTTGGCAGGAATACGCGGCGGTGATACCCTGGTTTCCATCAACTCCAATGAGATTGTGGACGTGCTTGACTATCGATTTTATCAGCTTGAGAAAGAACTGGATGTTCAGTATATCTCCGATGGTGTAACAAAGACCGCTCGTATCAGAAAGCCTGAATACGCAGAGCTTGGTCTTGAGTTTGAGACCTACCTTATGGACAAGGAGCACTCCTGCCGCAACAAGTGCATCTTCTGCTTTATCGACCAGATGCCCAAGGGAATGAGGGAGAGCCTTTATTTCAAGGACGATGACAGCCGACTTTCATTCTTGTTCGGTAATTACATCACCCTCACTAATCTTACCGACCACGAGATTGAGCGTATTATCAAAATGCACATCAGTCCCGTTAATATCTCTGTTCATACAACAAATCCCGAACTCAGATGCAAGATGATGAACAACCGATTTGCAGGCGAGTCTCTGAAGATTATGGAGCGGTTTGCGGAGAATGGAATAGTCATTAACTGTCAGCTTGTTATCTGTCCCGGTATCAATGATGGTAATGAACTCAGACGTTCTCTTGATGACCTCATAGAAATGGGTGTCAATTCTGTAGCGGTAGTGCCTGTGGGACTTACCTCCCACAGGGAGGGCCTTTATCCCTTGGAGCCTTTCAATGAGAATACTGCATCAGAGGTTCTTGATATCTGCGAGGAATACGGAGATAAGTGTCTGGAAAAATTTGGCAGAAGAATTATATTTGCCGCCGATGAGCTTTATATCAAAGCTCACAGAGAGCTTCCCTCTGCAGACTATTACGAGGACTTCTCCTGCCTTGAAAACGGCGTGGGACTCATAGCACTTTTATTTGATGAGTTTTTGTTTGCTCTTGATGATTATGAAGGGGATTTGAGCCTTTCAAGGAGCAAAACCATTGCCTGCGGCGAGAGTATTGCACCTTATCTTCGTGAGCTTGCTGATAGAGTGAGGGAAAAATTCCCTGAGGTCTGTGTAAATGTCTGTCCCATTGTCAATGATTTCTTCGGACATATGATTAATGTCTCGGGACTTGTAGTGGGCAGAGACCTTATATCCCAGCTCAAAGGAAAAGAACTGGGCGACGAATTGCTGATACCCATATGTATGCTTCGTCAGGGTGAGGAAGTGTTCCTTGACGATGTCACAACTAATGATGTGAGAGAGACCCTCGGCATAACCGTTACAGCGGTGGAAAATTCAGGCGAGGCTCTTCTCCTTGCAATGCTTAACTGATTAAATACTTAAAATATTACGAAAGGAGTGGGTAATATGGCTAAACCTGTTATTGCTATTGTGGGCAGACCTAATGTGGGCAAGTCCACACTTTTCAACAAGCTCACAGGTCAGCGAATTTCAATAGTTGACGATACCCCCGGCGTTACCCGTGACAGAATTTACGGCGAGGTGGAGTGGCTCGGCAGAACAGCTACCCTCATTGATACAGGCGGTATCGAGCCCTATTCCGATGATATTATCCTTTCCCAGATGCGCCGTCAGGCACAGCTTGCCATAGAAACTGCGGATGTTACAATCCTTGTGACAGATATCCGTTCAGGTCTTGTTGCCACCGATATGGAGGTTGCACAGATGCTTCAGAAAAGCGGCAAGCCCGTTGTTCTCTGCGTCAATAAGTGCGACAAAATCGGTGAACCCGAGGCGGACTTCTACGAATTCTACAATCTTGGTCTGGGTGAACCCATTCAGGTTTCCTCTGTCCACGGACACGGTACAGGTGACCTTCTTGACGAGGTTTTTGCCCTTATTCCCGAGAGTGACTATGTGGACGAGGAGTCGGAGATTATCTCTGTTGCCGTTATCGGCAAGCCCAATGTGGGCAAATCTTCGCTTATTAACCGTGTAACAGGTCAGGAGAGAAGTATCGTCTCCAATATCGCCGGAACTACCCGTGACAGCATCGACACTTCTGTTGAAAATTCTCACGGAAAATATACCTTCATTGATACCGCAGGCATCAGACGTAAGAACAAAATCGACAACGCTATCGAAAAGTACAGCATTCTCCGAGCAAAAATGGCTATCGAGAGATGTGACGTCTGCGTAATAATGATAGATGCCGAAGAGGGTCCCACGGAGCAGGATACTAAAATTGCGGGTATGGCTCACGAAGCGGGCAAGGGCTGTATAATTGCCGTCAATAAATGGGATGCCATTGAGAAGGACGACAAGACTATGAATGAGTTCAGAAAGCAGATTGATCTGGACTTCGGTTTTATGTCCTATGCACCCACACTCTTCATTTCTGCCAAAACAGGACAGAGAATTGACCGTCTTTTTGAGCTTATCAATTATGTTGCCAACACCAACGCAATGAGAATCCGCACAGGTGTCCTCAACGAGCTACTTGCCGAGGCAACGGTACGTGTTCAGCCTCCTTCGGACAAGGGCAGAAGACTGAAGATATACTACGTTACCCAGCCCAGCACCAAGCCACCCACGTTTGTATTCTTCTGTAACAATGCAGAGCTTTTCCATTTTTCTTATCAGCGTTATCTTGAAAACCGCATAAGGGAAACCTTCGGACTTGAAGGAACTCCCATCAGAATTATTGTCAGGGAGAGAGGAGACAAAGATTAATGGAATTTATTACAGTTTATTGGTGGAGAATACTGATTTCAGCAGTTGTTTCCTATTTACTGGGAAGCTTCAGCTTTGCGATTATTTTTACTAAACTTGCAAAGAATCAGGATGTCAGAACTATGGGTTCAGGCAACGCAGGCTTTACCAACGTTCTTAGAAGTGTGGGTGTGGTTCCTGCGATATTTACTTTTGCGTTTGACTGCCTCAAGGGCATTATTGCAATGCTTTTTACTATGTGGCTTTTCGGACTTGATGTTGATGCCGCTACTCAGAGTATTTCCGAAGCATCGAAATATGAGTATCTTACTATCGCCAAGTGCCTGGCAGGAATGTTCTGCGTTCTCGGTCACAGCTTCCCTGTTTTCTTCGGATTCAGAGGAGGCAAGGGTGTCACTACTATGGCTGGTATACTCCTCATAATTGACCCTATGCCATGGATGCTGGTGCTGAATCTGGCGGTGTTCCTTGTGTTCTTCCTTGCCACAAAAATCATCTCTGTGGGCTCCCTTGCTTGCACAGTATCTGTACCTGTGTGGCACTTCGTGATGACTTATTTCTTTATTTATAAGCCGTCGCTTGAAACCTCAGAACCCTACAGTATGACCTATGTATGGGTGACAACAGCCATTATGTTCCTTATAGGTCTATTTGTAGCAATTCTCCACAGACAGAACATCAAACGTCTTATACGCGGCGAAGAAAAGAAAATTAAAGCCAAGAAGAAGGCATGAGTTTTTATATTGAATAAAGCTTACCTGAAGACAGCAAAGTCCCTTGAAAACTTTGCTGTCTTTTTGCTTTAATGATGAGAATTAATCGTATATTCCGTTTTTGATAATGAAGAACTCATTAAGGTTTCTTTAATACTATTGCATATTTATTTGTAGGATGTATAATTGAGTTATGCGAAATTTTAGTAGTGGGGGAGAATTACTTGGAATTCTGGGGAAGGTTGATTGAAATACTGGATGCCGATATGCAGACACCGAAAATGTACGGATGGTTTCATCTGTTTTTCTTTGCACTTTCTGTAGTATCGGGCATATTTCTCTGTAAACTCAAAAAGAACGGTGAAGAGAATTTTACACGACGTCTGTTATTGGTAACATCTGTTGTTCCCATAGTGCTTGAGGTATACAAACAGTTTAACTATACATTCAGCTACGACGGCACAGTTATCACGGCAGATTATCAATGGTATGCGTTTCCTTTTCAGTTCTGTTCCACACCTATGTATATCGGTCTTCTTGCAGGAGTTGTGAAAAACCGAAAAATACACGACGCTTTGTGCGCATATCTTGCAACCTTTGCTTTGTTTGCAGGACTATGTGTAATGTTCTATCCCGCACAGGTGTTTATTTCTACCATTGGCATCAATATCCAGACCATGATATGCCACGGACTTATGATTACGGTAGGCATCTACCTTTGGGGTTCGGGATATGTGAAGGCGGAGCACAAAACTATTCTGAAGGCAATTCCTGCTTTTGTTGCCTGCCTGCTTATTGCCTTTGTAATGAATGAGGTTGCATATTTCAGCGGACTGCTGGAGAGAGAAACCTTCAATATGTTTTTCATCAGCCCTCATTGTGAGCCGTCACTTCCTGTTTATTCCCTCGTTCAGGCAGTGGTGCCTTATCCCTGGTGTTTGTTTATTTATGTTGCGGCTTTTTCAGCAGCAGCTTACATAATCCTGCTCATTGTGATGGGTATAAAGCGACTTATAGATGCTGTCAGCAGAAGACAAGCGAATTGAAAGATTGATGCGGCATCGGACAATACCGATTAACTCTTGAAATTAAAAACGTCAAAAAACCGTACAGTTTTCTGTTCGGTTTTTTCTTTGCAAAAGACCTTGACTATGAGATGTAAAAGTTTTAAAATTTAAGTAGAATTTTTGCAGTAAAGGAGAATTTTTATGGACTGCATTTTTTGTAAGATAGTCAGCGGAGATATTCCCTCAAACAAAGTTTATGAGGATGACAAAATCCTTGCTTTCAAGGATATCAATCCCCAGGCACCTGTTCACGTAGTAATTATCCCCAAGGAGCACATCCTCACCTGTGCCAACGATATCAACGAGGACAACAGTGCTATCGTGGGTTATATATTCACAAAAATTCCTGAAATCGCAAAGCTCTGCGGTACAGAGGACGGATACAGAATTGTCAACAACTGTGGCGAAAAGGGTGCGCAGACTGTATTCCACATTCACTTCCATCTTCTTGGCGGAGCACAGCTCAGCGAGAGACTTAACTGATGAAGCGGGATAAGGAGACGGTATTATGAGTAAAACATATAAAATGACTATTGCAGGATGCGAGAGAGAGCTTGAGCTGTTTCCTGTAAGCGATACACTTGATATCGCTGCATTTATACTTTTCGATGACGTTGAGATTACCGAGAAATCTGCAGAGGCACTGCTGAAAATTTGTCCCGAACACGACGTTGTGCTGACTGCAGAGGCAAAGTCAATTCCCCTTGCCTACGAGTTTGCCCGTCAGGGATGCGGCAGATATGTTGTTGCCAGAAAAGGTCTCAAGGTGTATATGAGAGAACCTTTGAGTGTTACCGTTAAGTCCATTACTACAGCGGCTGAACAGACACTCCATCTTGGAGAGCGTGAAATCAACGCTATACGAGGAAAGAAAGTCCTCATTGTTGACGATGTTATTTCCACAGGTGCAAGTCTCGATGCTATGGAGAAACTTGTTGAGGCTGCAGGAGGCATCATTGTAGGCAAGGCTGCAGTACTTGCAGAGGGGGATGCCGCAGACCGCGACGACATTATTTTCCTTGAGAAGCTTCCTCTTTTCTTTAAGTAAACAATTATATTTTAAGGATTGATTTAGTATGAAACGGCTGATGGCATTGCTTGGGTTTACTTCATTTGCAGTGCTGTTAGCCGTTCTTTTCTTTGGAATATCTTCAGCACCGTATATAGCTCTGATATCTGTAATGTTGTTTGCAGTATCTATGTTAATCCCGAGAGTTCGCAGGGACAAAACTATACCGATTGCTTTTGCGGCGGCATTTGTGGCGGTTATGTGGATTTTTGCATATACAAACATCATGATACTTCCCGTCTTTGATGCGTATTCGGTACAAAGCGCCGATATTTGCGTGGAACAGCTTCGTCCTGTTTATACTCTCAACGGATACTATTGCTATGAAGGAGAAATTCTTGAAGCGGATGGAAAGGATGTAAACTCTAAAATAATTATTCACAGCGAGGATTATATTCCATCGGAGCCCTATGACAAATTAATTTTTCGTTGTGACTTGGGAGGTACTCAGTATTCTTCAAACCTTTCAAAAGGAATATATCTTGAGACCTATATTTTTGAAGACCATCCCGTTACAGTAACAGCGGACAGCAACAAGCCGCCTATGTATTATGTACAGAAACTGAATGGTGCGTTGCGGCAAGGTTTGTTTATGGAACTTGATAAAGATGCCGCCGCCTTTTCCTCGGCAATGCTTCTGGGTGATAAGTACTCTGTAGACTCTGAAGTGAAAGAACTTTTCCGTGCATCGGGAATATCTCATATTACGGTGGTGTCGGGGCTTCATCTGTCAGTGATTGCTTTTGTTGTTAAGTCGCTTCTGGACAGGGTGATTAACAAACGGTGGATTTCGGGTGTTGTTACCATCGGATGCTTGATTCTGTTTGCTGCTCTTACGGGTTTTGGTTTCTCTGTTATGAGAGCACTTGTGCTTCAGTCGGTATTCATAGCAGGAGGTTTATTCAGACGCAAATCGGATTCTTTGAACTTTCTGGGACTTGCGGCATTGTTTATTCTGATTCCGTGTCCCTATGCGGCAGGGGATATAGGAATGCAGTTATCTTTTCTCTCCACATTAGGAATTATATTGTGGAGTAATAAGATTACGGCATTTATAATGGAGCGGCTGTCAAAAATAAAGTTTGCTTCCAAAGTTGAGGGTTTTGTTAATGCTTTTTCTGCGTCCCTGTGTGCATCTGTCTGGACATTTCCCGTTACGATTTTCGTATTCGGCAGTGTCTCTACTGCGGGTTTGGCAATCAATATGGTTGTGGTGCCTTTGCTCACGCCTTTAATTGTGTTGGTGATGCTCTGCTCGGTAACGCATTATATTGCATTCCTGCCTTTTATTGCAGATTCCATAGCCGTTGTTATCAACCTTGCTTATGATGCACTGATATTCTTATGCAGGTTTATGACCGGACTTCCGTATTCGTATCTGCGAATTGATGACGCTTATTTTGTGCTTTGGCTTTGTTCTTCAATATTGCTTCTGGCGATAGCCAATATCTTTGGCAAAAAGCGCGCTTACATCCTTGCGGTTTTGTGTTCTGTAATGATACTTCTGGTGTCCTCCTCCTGCTTTAATATTTCAAAAGAAAATACACTCTTACTTAAATTCGCAGACACGGGCAGAGGTTATTCTCTTATTGCAGAGACCGCTTCGGATTATGTGGTGCTGGCAGGAAACGGCAGTCGGGAGAAGGTGTATTTGCTGGAGAAAGAACTGAGTTATATGAAAAGCTCTGCGGGAAATCTGTATATTAATTCTGGCGGCAAATACAGTGATATTTATGAAGAAAAAATCCGTTCTTTGTTTGACTATAATCACATTTTGAGGTATGATAAAGATATATCGAAAATAGAGTATTGTGATGATGGCGGGTCGGCATATTATGAGACCCTCAGCGTTACTCTGCGAGACAACGTAAAACTTGAACTTATAAGCGGCAAAGAATGCCTTTATGAGTATCTTCTTGCAGGTGACAAGGAGGTTTTAATCCTTACGGATAATGCGGATATCGCAGAGATTCCTCTTGATTTTCGCAGTCCCGACATACTGATTGCACGGTGTGTTCCCGATAATCTCCATCTTCTCAGAATACATACGCTGATAGTTCCAGGTGAAGATTACACCGCCCATGCTGTGGCAGAGGTTTGCGCACCCGTGTGTCGTGAGATAATCGTTGGTGCTGATAAATATAAAATAGATCTAAAGAGTTGAGGTGAGAGATATGGCACGTCTTGATGAAAAAAGCCTCAAGAAGCATATTTCCTCAAAAAAATTCAATAATATATATGTTCTTTTCGGTGACGAAAAATATCTTGTGAAGTTTTACACAAAAGAACTGGTAACTGCTGTAGTGGGCAAAGAACCGCCCGAGTTTTCGTTTCATGAGTTTGCATCTCTGCCTGACTTGAATCAGCTTTCGGCGGCGGTGGGTGCTGTTGCCTTTATGACTGAGTATAACTGTGTTCTTGTGAGAGATATGAACATCACAAAGTATTCTCAGGATGAATACAAATCGCTTCTTGAAATCATTAATAACGTACCCGATACAACGGTGCTGATATTTACCTATCCTACAAAGGATGGGGACGAAAAGGCAGCAGCTTCCGATGACGGCGAGTCAAAAGGCAGAAAAGTAAGTTTCAAGGCATTTTGCACAGCCGTTGATAAAGTGGGTGTGGTTGCTGAGATTAATATGCGTTCTGCAACTGCACTTGAGCATCAGGTTGCCTCATGGGCAGACAAGCAGGGCAAAAAAATCTCTCTGCCCGTGGCATCAAGAATTATCTACTGTTGCGGCACGGATTTGCAGACATTAAGCACCGAGCTCTCAAAGCTTTGTGCATACGCAGGAGATGCTGATGAAATCACCGCCGATATGGTGGACAAAATTGTGACAAAAAAACTTGAAGCCAAGGTTTATGATATGGTTGATAACGTAATCTATGATAACCTTGACAAAGCACTCAGCGAGCTTTACCAGTTGTTTGCACAGAGAGAAGACCCCAGAGATATTCTGAGGATTCTCGGCTTTTCCTATGTGGATTTGTACAGAGCCCGAGTTACCCTTGAGTCAGGCACTACTATGAAAGAAACCGCTGATTTCTTCAAATACGGAGGTCGTGCCTGGGTGCTCAATAAGGCAACGAAAAAGGCGGAGAGGTTGTCAACCAACGCTTTGAGAGAAAGTATTTCAGCTATTGCGGATTTAAGTGAAAAGTTCAATTCAGTCTCCCTGAACGAGGAGGCATCTCTGGAGAAGCTCATAGCGACTCTTTCCATAATCGCAAGACGGGAGAGGGACTATGCTTAAAATCAGAGAAGCTGTTATTGTTGAAGGAAAATACGATAAGCAAAGGCTCAAAGAGATTGTGGATGCTCCCATAATCACAACCTCGGGCTTTCGGATTTTCAAGGATAAAGAAAAGCAGAGTTTAATCAGAACTCTTGCGAAAGAGCGTGGAATACTTGTTATGACCGACAGCGACTCCGCTGGCGGAGTTATCCGAAACTTTCTCAAAGGAATCGTGCCTGAATCCCAGATTAAGCAGTGCTACGTTCCTCTGATATCGGGCAAGGAGAAACGTAAAGCAGCTCCCTCTAAAGAGAATTTACTGGGAGTAGAGGGAATAGATGCACAGACGCTGAAAGAGGCACTCATCCGTTGCGGTGTTGTGGTGGGAGAGGAGACGGCAAAAACTTCAGAGCCTCCTATTACAAAGACCGAGCTGTTTGAATGGGGCCTTTCAGGCAGAGACAATTCCGCCGAACTCAGACAGAAACTTCTGGCAGATTTGGGTCTTCCGCTGTATTTATCCTGCAACTCTATGCTGGAAATTATAAATTCTTTGTATACGCGAAAAGAAATCCTTGACAAAATAGAAAAGCTGTAATATAATTTATTTGTATAAAAACAGTAACGATTACTGATTTTAATAATTTTGATTTTGAGGTGTTATTATGAATTTAAAAGGTTCAAAAACAGAAGCTAATCTTCAGGCTGCTTTCGCAGGTGAATCCCAGGCAAGAAATAAGTACACATACTTTGCTTCCAAGGCTCGCAAAGAGGGCTATGTTCAGATAGCTCAGATTTTCGAGGAGACTGCATCAAACGAGAAAGAGCACGCAAAGCTCTGGTTCAAGCATCTTGACGGTATCGGCTCCACAGCTCAGAACCTTGCAGCAGCTGCTGAGGGCGAGAACTACGAGTGGACAGATATGTATGCTACCTTTGCAAAAGAGGCAAGAGAAGAAGGCTTTATCGATATTGCAGAGCAGTTTGAGAGCGTTGCAAAAATCGAGAAGGCTCACGAGGAGCGTTATCGCAAGCTTCTCCAGAACGTAACAGAGGGCGAAGTATTCAAGAAGGGTTCCATCGTTATCTGGGAGTGCTCCAACTGTGGCCATATCGTTATCGGCACAGAGGCACCCGAGGTTTGCCCCGTATGCTTCCATCCCCAGGCTTACTTCAAGATTAAGGCTGAGAACTATTAATCTGAAAATTAACTTGCATTTAAGGATGTGCTTTGTGCACATCCTTTTTTGTATTTCTCTTTACAATCTGGAGAGAATATTCTCGGTGATAAAATGGTAACTAAAGTTTTTCGGAGTGTTGTTGTTTTCCTGTTCGGAGGATTTTTCTACGGATTACTTGAGGTGATCTGGAGGGGTTATACCCACATATCAATGGTGATTACCGGGGGAGGATGCTTCCTGATTCTTGTGAAGCTGTTTAGGAATTTTCCAAAACTTTGTCTTGTCAATCGTTTCTTTATATCAGCAGCAGTAATTACCGTCGCTGAATTCATAGCAGGGGTGCTGGTCAATAAAATACTCAAGCTCGGTGTCTGGGATTACAGCAAGTGTTTTATGAATTTTATGGGTCAGGTTTGCCTGCCCTTTGCATTGCTTTGGGGGATTCTGGGTGCAGGCTTTGGGTATCTTACGCCGTTTATTGAGAGACACTTTGACAGAATAAAATAAAATGAGCATCAGAGAACTGAAGGTAGTTTTCTGATGCTCATAAATTTAGTTTTCTGTGTTGTCGGAGATAAGCTCAACCGTAGCTGTATCCACCCGTCTGTCGGTGATGCTGTCAACGGTGATTCTAAGTCCTTTGTATGTAAAACTTTCTCCGCTTTGGGGCAGGGTGCCCATACTTTCAAAGATAAAACCACCAACGGTTATGCTGTCGGATTCTTCATCTGAAATTCTGATATCAAAAAGCTTGAACAATTCATCAAGCTCCATATCTCCCGAAACACGCCACACGTTGTCTGATACACGCTGGCGGTCGGTTTCAATTTCTTCATCTTCGTCCCAGATTTCACCCACGATTTCTTCCAGAAGGTCTTCCATGGTAACTATGCCCAGTGTTCCGCCGTATTCATCGGTGACAATGGCAATGTGAAGTCTTCTGCGTCTGAAATCTGAAAGAACGGAGGAGAGCTTCTGTGTCTGAAAGATGAAGTGGGGAGGAGATACAAATTTACTTACAGAGGGAGTCTTACCCTCTGCCAGAGCATCAAGGTAATCCCAAGTGTGGAGAATTCCTACAATGTTGTCAATGGTATCCTTGTATACCGGGATACGTGAGAAGCGATGCTCTCTGATGGTTTTGATAACTTCCTTTTGAGGTGAGTCAATATCAATAGCAACTACATCAACACGAGGTGTCAGAACTTCCATAACAGTAGTTTCGTCGAAATCCAGCACCGAGCGGACCATTTCGCCTTCCTGTTCCTCAAGCACACCCTGTTCCTCAATGCTCTCAACAATGTATTTGAGTTCATCTTCGGTAACAGTCGAGCTGTCGCTTTTGACGCGGAATATTTTAAGAGCTATTTTTTTAACTCCGATAAAAATGTGTACAAAGGGTGTGAGCAGAATAATCATTATCTTCAGCGGCAAAGAAAATGCAAGGGCAATTTTGTCGCTTTTTTCTTTGCCGAGACATTTGGGGATTACTTCGCCGAATGTCAGTACCAGCAGAGTTGTGGCACCTGTTGAAATAGCCGCACCGTAGTCCTCGGAAATCTCCATACAGACAACTGTAGCCAGCGCCGAGCAACCCAGATTTACAATGTTGTTGAGAATGAGAATTGCAGTCAGGGTTTTATCGAAGTTTTCAGCTATATCGAGAGCTCTCTTTGCTCGTTTGTTTCCTTCGTCTGCCCATTTCTTGAGTCTTACTGTGCTGACACAGGAGAAGGCGGTCTCCGAGCAGGAACAGAAGGAAGAGATTGCAATGAGTAAAGCGATAATTATCAGATATGTAATAGTTGTTTCCACTGTGAATATGCACTCCTTACTTGTAATAGAATACCACAAAAAGCGGAAACAATATTGTAATAAAGAAATATAATAATATTCTTGAAGAATTTACTAAGTAATGATATAATATTAATAATTATATACATTATATTGTGCCTTATGCAAAAACTATACCGAGGTGCATATAATGAACAGCAAAAAATATCATTCAAGCAAGGGTAACTGTCAGAACAGGAACAAGGCTTCAGAGGACACATTTGTGCAGAATCCTTCTGAAGAACCTGCGATTCAGTCAGACAGTCCCATTAATGAGCAGCACACGGAGCAGATCAACGAAACCGGCTCTGTGATTGTTAACCGCGACGGCAGAATCGTCCACTGCCTGACCATAGTGGGGCAGATAGAAGGTCACTATATACTTCCTTCCCAGAGTAAGGCAACAAAGTATGAGCACGTGATTCCTCAGCTTGTATCTGTTGAGGAGGATGACCGCATTCACGGACTTCTGATTCTCCTCAATACCTGCGGGGGAGATGTAGAGGCAGGTCTTGCCATAGCGGAGGTTATCGCAGGTATGAAAAAACCTGTGGTGTCCATTGTGCTGGGCGGTGGCCATTCCATTGGAATCCCCCTTGCAGTATCCTCAAAGCACAGCTTTATTGCACAGAGTGCTTCCATGACAGTTCATCCTGTGCGTACTACGGGACTTACTGTGGGCGCGCCCCAGACCTTTGAGTATTTCAGAAGAATGCAGGACAGGATAACCACCTTTGTCTCCGACAATTCCTCTATCTCCAAAGAAAGATACAACGAGCTTGTGCTTAATACAGGTGAGCTTGTCCTTGATATCGGCACGATTCTCGAGGGGAAGGAAGCCGTGGATGAAGGCCTTATCGATTCGGTGGGAACACTCAGCGATGCAATGGATTGTCTGTATGATATGATAGAAGAATACGAGAACGAAAAAACCGCGAACTAGGACGCAATGCGTCCTTACATATAAAATTTTTACGGGAGGAACTATTTATATATGAAAGAGTACATAAGCTTTATAATTCAGGGAATAGTACAGGGACTTACAGAATTCCTGCCTGTTTCCAGCAGCGGACATCTGAATATTGTCCAGCATTTCTTCGGGATTACGGAAGATAACCTTTTTCTTAATGTAATGCTTCATCTGGGTACCCTTGTATCCGTCTGTGCATTTTACCACAAACTCATAATTAGACTTTTCAAAGCGGTTTTCGGAATGATTAAGGATATCTTCAAGGGTAAATTCAGCTTTAAAAATATGGATGATGACCGAAATCTTGTGGTAATGCTGATAGTTGGTCTCCTTCCGCTTTTCCTTTTGTTCATCCCCATCGGCAACGATATGAAACTCAAGGATTTAGCAGACCTTTTCTCAGGCGATCCCCGATTCTTCATAGTAACAGGTATCGCTCTGCTTGCTACATCAATTCTTCTGCTCACAGGTATTCTTATTGAGAAGTACAGAGATAATTTTTCAAAGCTCGGCATTTCCAAGAAGAAAGAGAGATACACACTTCTCGATGCAGTAACCGTGGGACTTGTTCAGGCTGTTGCCGCAATTTTCCCCGGACTTTCACGTTCAGGCTCAACTCTTGCAGCAGGTATGCTCCGCGGTATTACAAAGCAGAATGCACTTGATTATACCTTCATTTTAGCAATTCCCTCAATTCTCGCGGCGGCACTCCTTGAGTTCAAGGATGTTATCACATCCGACACACCTCTCGGTATTAATATAGGTGCGGTTATTGTAGGTATGGTTGCCTCTGCTGTGGTGGGATATCTCTCAATAGCTCTCTTTAAATGGCTTCTTAAAACCGATAAAACCTACGTTTTCGTTATCTATACAGCAGTAGCAGGCATTTTTGTTCTGACAATAAGCATAATTGAAATGGCAACAGGTAAGATGATTACCTTATGATTTCTGATAAAAGGATTTGTAAAAGGGGGAAGGATTTTGGCTGAAAAAAGAAATACAAACAGACGAACTCCTGCCAAAAGCGGTAACACTGCAAAAAGGAAAACTACATCTAAAAATACATCGAAGAACAACGCACCCGAAAAAGGCGGACTCAATCCTCAGGTTCAGGCAATACTCCTGCTTGCGGGAGCAGTGCTGCTCTTCGCACTTGCCATATTTCCCGGTCAGGCGTTCTGGGCAACCCTCAGAGGCTTTATGTACGGAGTCTTCGGCTTCGGATTTATCCTGATACCTTTCGTTTTAGGATATCTTGCCATAATGACGGCGAAAGAAAAGCAGATTTCAAGAATATATACAAAGCTTATACTGTCAACTCTGATAGTACTTCTATTTACATCTTTGTTCTTTATCCTGCCCAAAGGTGAGCACAAAGAAGCAGGTTTCTTTGAGTCTCTGACCATAATGTTCAAGGATGCCGCAGATACAAGCAAAGGCATCGGCGGCGGAATACTCAGTTGCATCCTCGGATACCCTCTGGTAAAGCTTTGCGGCGGTACATTCATTCCTGCATTTGTGGTTATCGTATGCCTCATCGCTTCCATTATGATACTCACAGGCATCTCACTTATGGATATTGCGGCGGTTGCCAAGCGTCAGATGACTGCCATAAGACAGAAGCGCAGAGAGAATGTGAAACCCACATCTTCCGACAAAGAAGATGAGGAAGATGCACCTCCTGCAAAGAAAAAGGAGAGTGTCCAGCGAATTGATATACCCATAACCATCGACGGCAAAAAGAGAAAATCCTCAAAGCCCGACGATGTTGTGGTTGACGAAGAGAACACAGCGGCATCTTCCGCTGATGCTTCCGACAAACTTATCAACTCCATTCTCATTGCCAACGAAGATTATAACGGCAAGGATGAGAGTAAAGCATCCATTGTGGCACGTGGCATCACACGCTCAAAGGGACAGGAGAGAATGACAGAAGGCGCCAAGCAGCCTGACCCTGAAACCGTTGAGGTTGACCCCAACGAGGTGCCCGTTGACGTGGATAAGGAAGCGGAGAATATAGAAAACGAAATCAAATCCGCGGAGAAAAAACGTACCGCAGCACGATATACATTTCCCCCTGTGAGACTTCTCAGACATACCTTCGACAGCAACGACGAGGAGGCTATGAGAGAGCTTCAGGGAAATGCAACAAAGCTTATTGATACTCTGAAGAGCTTCGGTGTTGATGTGGCTATCAGCAACATCTGCAGAGGTCCCTCGGTTACAAGATATGAGCTCAAGCCTGCACCCGGCGTTAAAATCAATAAGATTACCAACCTTTCCGATGATATTGCACTGTCCCTTGCGGCAGAGGGTGTGAGAATCGAAGCTCCCATTCCCGGCAAAGCAGCGGTTGGTATTGAGGTGCCCAATAAGTATGTCAGCACCGTATCAATGCGTGAGCTTATTGATTCGGGTGAATTCAGAAACTCCAAGAGTAAGCTCACCTGCGTTCTGGGTAAGGATATCTCAGGTAATATAGTTACCTGCGACCTTGCCAAAATGCCCCACCTGCTTATTGCAGGTACCACAGGTTCAGGTAAATCCGTATGTGTAAACTCCCTTCTGATGAGTATTCTCTTCAGAGCAACCCCTGATGAAGTAAAACTTCTGCTGGTTGACCCCAAGATGGTTGAGTTTTCGAAGTATAAGGGTCTGCCGCACTTGCTTATCCCTGTTGTTTCCGATGCAAAGAAGGCGGCAGGTGCACTTAACTGGGCAGTAACGGAGATGATGCAGAGATACAAGATGTTCTCTGAATATGATTGTAAAGATATTACATCTTTCAACAGCCTCGTTGAGTCAAACATCAAGTACATAGAGGAAAACGAGGGTAGCGAAGAAAGTGTCTGCATGGAAGTGAACGGACTTCCCGTACCCCGTGAGAAGATGCCCCGTATTGTAATTGCCATTGACGAACTTGCTGACCTTATGATGGTAGCTGCAAAAGAGGTTGAGGATGCTATCTGCCGACTGGCACAGATGGCTCGTGCCGCAGGTATGCATCTGGTACTGGCAACCCAGCGACCCACCGTCAATGTTATCACAGGTCTTATCAAAGCAAACATTCCCTCCAGAATCGCCCTCAAGGTTAGTTCCAGCATAGACTCCAGAACAATCCTTGACTTCGGCGGTGCCGAAAGCCTTATCGGTAGGGGAGATATGCTCTTCTCTCCCGTTGGTGCATCCAAGCCCATGCGAGTTCAGGGCTGTTATGCAACCGACGAAGAAATTGAAGGTGTAACAGGTTACATCAAGAAACAGCACCACGCCCAGTATAACGAGGAAATCGAAGAAAAAATCCGCCAGATTGCCGCAGAGGAAATGGAAAAGAAGCAAAAAGGCGGTGCGTCTTCGGATGACGAAGAGGGCGGCGGTGACGTGGACGCAAAGATGGAGGAAGCCATCAAGTGCGTTATTGATGCAGGACAGGCATCCACATCGCTCTTACAGCGCCGACTCAAGGTAGGCTATGCCCGTGCAGGCAGAATGATAGACGATATGGAAAAAATGGGAATTGTCGGTCCCTATCAGGGAGCCAAGCCCCGCGACGTACTCATTACATATCAGGATTGGCTTGAACGCAATAATCTGACAGAATAACTCAAAATCCGCCGGATTCGGCAAAAATACTTGACCAATGAGCCTTTTGGCTTTATACTAAAACCTATAATGTTTATTTAATAAAGGAATGATACCGATGAACGTCTTTGACGAACTTAAAGCACGTGGCATTATTGCCCAGTGCACCAATGAAGAAGAAATCAGAAAGCAGCTTGAAGCAGGTCCCGTACGCTTCTATGTTGGCTTTGACCCCACAGCGGATTCTCTGCATATTGGTCACTTTATCCCGATTATCCTTATGTCCCACCTTCAGAAAGCAGGACATGTTCCCATTGCTCTCTTCGGCGGCGGTACAGGTGTTATCGGCGACCCCTCAGGCAAGAGCGATATGCGCAAGATGCTCACAATGGATGACATCAAGCACAACGTAGAGTGCTTCAAAAAGAAGATGTCCCGTCTTATCGACTTTTCTGATGACAAGGCTATCGCTGTTAACAATGCTGACTGGCTTCTTGACCTTAACTACATCGACTTTATCAAGAAGGTAGGTGTGCATTTCACTATCTCCAAGATGCTGGCTGCAGAGTGCTACAAGCAGAGAATGGAGAGAGGTCTCACTTTCTTCGAGCTCAACTATATGCTGATGCAGAGTTACGACTTCTATGTGCTCAATCAGGAGTACGGCTGTATGATGGAGCTGGGCGGTGACGACCAGTGGAGCAATATGATAGGCGGCGTTGAACTTATCAGAAGAATTGCCGCAAAAGAGGCAGAGGAAACAGGCAAACCCGTACCCGAGTCAACAAAGGTTAACGCATTTACCTGCTCTCTGCTCCTTACATCCGAGGGCAAGAAAATGGGTAAAACCGAAAAGGGTGCTCTCTGGCTCGATCCCGAGAAGACATCTCCCTACGATTTCTACCAGTACTGGAGAAACGTTGACGATGCTGATGTTATCAAGTGTATGAAGATGCTCACATTCCTGCCTCTTGAATATATCGACGAGCTTTCAAAGGCAGAGGGCAGCGAGATTAACAAGGTAAAAGAAATTCTTGCTTTCGAGGTTACCAAGCTTATCCACGGTGAGGAAGAGGCACAGAAGGCTCAGGCTACAGCAAGAGCACTCTTCACCACAGGCGGCGATATAGAGAATATGCCCTCTACAGACCTTTCCGCTGATGATTTCACCGACGGCAAAATCACAGTTCAGGATGTTCTCGTGAAGTGCAAGCTCACACCCTCAAAGGGCGAGGCAAAGCGCCTTATCCAGCAGGGCGGTGTCCTTGTTGACGACGAGAAGGTAACAGATATGTTCGCCACCCTTACAGAGGACAACTTCTCCAAGGGCTACGTCGTTATCAAAAAGGGAAAGAAAGTCTTCCATAGGGCTAATTTCAATAAATAACTTAATATCGGAGGTTCAGAGATGAAGAAGTTTTTTAATGAATTCAAAGAGTTTATCTCCAAGGGAAATGTGCTTGATATGGCAGTCGGTGTTGTAATCGGTGCCGCTTTCCAGGGTATCATCAAATCTATGGTTGATGACATCATTATGCCTTTCATTTCTCTTATTACAGGCAAGCTTGATTTTTCAAGTATGGTGCTTCCCCTGGCAGAGGTCCCCGAAGGTGTGGCTTTGACTGCAACCGCACTCAAAGAAGCAGGAATTCCTGCTTTTTGCTACGGCAATTTCATTTCCGCAGTAATCTACTTCCTTATCCTTGCATTTGTAGTATTCCTGCTTGTTAAGGCAGTTGCAAAGGTAAGAGGCTTTGTTCCCAAGAAGAAGGTGGAGGAGCCTGCTCCCACCACAAAGAAGTGCCCCTTCTGCTGTACTGAAATTGATATCAAGGCAACACGTTGTCCTCATTGTACATCTGAACTTGGCGAATAAAATTCAGCATACATAAATGATTAATCCCCAACTGTATCGCAGTTGGGGATTTTTGTGCTTCAAATGTCTCTTAATGAACAAAAAGAAACCCTGTGATACTTTTTGATATCACAGGGTATAAATTATTTATTCAATTACCAGTTTCTGTTGGCTCTTGCCTTGATTCTCTCAAACTTTGCTTTCTTCTTTTTGTTTTCTGATGTGAATACAATGAAGAATGCACCGCCCATAAATACTACCATAATTGCAAGCCAGATAATGAATGTGGCTGAACGGTTTGAAGAGTTGGATACTGCCTCACCCTGACGAACAGAAACACCGTCAAGAGCCTTTGAAGCGAGCTGTACGGATTTCATAACAATCTCGGTGGGGTCTGTGGGGGATACAAGTGACATATCAAGTGCAACAGGAACGTCTGTAGCCTCGGGAGGAGCGATAAGATTCTGCTTGTCGCTGCCCTCGTCATTACCGGCTTCAGGATTCTCAAGAGCTGTGGAGCTGAAGAGAGTTGCGTAAGTCAGCTCGTCCACATCACCTGTAGTCTCAAGGCCGTTCTGTTTCTGGAATTCGGTTACTGCGGCAGATGTCATATCGCCGTAATATCCTGTTGCTTCATTGTTGAAGTATCCGAGCCCTGCAAGCTCTGTCTGGATTTTGTAAACGTCGTCGTTGTAGTCACCGCTTGTATAGGTGGAGGAGGGAGTGGTAACTTCCTCTGTTGTTTCAGATGACTGTGTATCATCTTCTTCAGTATCTGTGTCGGTATCAGTATCGGTATCTTCTTCCTCGTAGTCCTCGTAGCTTCCTGTGGGGGCAGAGTCGGAGAAGAGGATGTCTGTATCAGAACCTGCAATACCGTCAACAAGAATACCTGCGGCGGTCTGGAATCTCATATAAGCTGCCTCGGTGAGTTCACCAAAATATCCTGTAACAGGACCTGAATAGAAGCCGAGCTCAATGAGTCGAAGCTGAATCTCTGTTACTTTGTCACCGCTGGAGCCAAGCTTAATGAGGCCGGAATCTGTACCTGAATCAGCAACACCGCTGGTGTCACCGGGGGTAGCAGAGCTTGCACCTGTCGAATCCAGATAATAGGAAATACCGTCAACTGTGATGTATGTATCAGTCAGGTATTCACCGTTTTCATAGTAGTAATAGTTGCCGTTGAAGTACTCCCAGCCGTTGGTGGGGTAGGAGACACCGGCAACCTTGAACCAGGTTGTCCAGTTTTTGGAGTACACTGACTGGTAGACAACGCCTGAATATTCGTCTCTTGCATCAACTGCCATACCGCCGCCAACATAAACGCCGACGTGACCGGGCTGATAGAGTCCGAGACCGTGGATGTTGGGGATTCCGTATGCGGTTGAGCCGTATTCGGGAGAAGAACCAACCATGTCAACGCGGCTGCCGCATCCTGAATACATATAAATAAGACCCGAGCAGTCAACTGCACCATAGCTGGCACTTCCGTAAACATAGCTCCAACCGCCGTAGTAGGCGTTGAGACAATGTTCGGCAAGACCTGTGCCGGTTCCGGCTGCGTAAGTTACCGGAGAACCGGCAATAGTAAATGTTGTTATCACAGCCAATATCAGAAACAAAGAAAGAACTTTTTTAATTTTTAACATATAAGAAAAACCTCCGTGTTACGCGGTGCAAAAACCGCCAACAAAGCCGTTTGTGGTAATTTTAGTTACAAACGAATAAACTATTGTTACAACTTTGTAAACATTATAACACGAAGCTTGTGATATTTCAACCCTTTTTCAAAGAAAAATTAAATAAAAACAATAAATATGGGATAATCATTGGGGCTTTATACAATATATACAAAATGTTGAGCTGTAACAATTTGTAACACACAGGTGCTTTTACTTATATAATAAGCCTTTTCAGAGATATTTTGCGTCATAATCACCGTAAACTGTTGCAAAAATTTCTTCTTTGTATGCGGTCAGCAGGGCTTTGCTTATGGTGTTTGTGTGCATAATTCTTAATGTTACCGAGGAGGGAGTGTCCCTGAGAGGGGGCTGCATATATCCGAGGTTACTAAGCGTGAAGCCGCACTTTTCATAGAATTCAACGCGCCTTTTTCTTGTGTCGGAGTCAGGCTCCTCGACCTCAAGAATAATGCTTTTGCCGCTGAAGTGGCTGATGATTTCATTAATCAGTTGAGTGCCGATGCCGCAACCACGCTTTTGCGGGACAACCGCGAAGTTTTCCACAAATATGAAATTTTCGAATTCCCAACAGGTAATGACACCGACGATGTCCTTATCATTTTCTGTAAAAATCTGAAGACCCTTCGTCATGAATTCGTTGAGAAGTCGGGGATAGGACTTGATTTCTTCGGGTATAAAAGCATCCGCCAGAACCGAGTAAGCCTTGTCGAAATCCTCTGTAGAGATTCTTTTCATAATATCGCCTCCAAGAAGTATTATATCATACATAGTTATGAATGTTAAGCAAAGAGAAAACTTTATTAAAATATCAGAATTATTAACACTAAAACTTGACAAGGGCAAATGATTATGGTAAAATGTTATCTGTTCGATACGGAGAGGTGTCCGAGCGGTTTAAGGAGCTAGTCTTGAAAACTAGTGATACTGAAAGGTACCAAGGGTTCGAATCCCTTCCTCTCCGCCACACAAGTTCATAGCACGCAAGTGTTAAGATATTTTCACCATAAACGGAGGATTACTCAAGTGGTGAAGAGGCTCCCCTGCTAAGGGAGTAGGTCGGGTAACCGGCGCGAGAGTTCGAATCTCTTGTCCTCCGCCAAAACAAAGAAGACACCCAGTTGGGTGTCTTTTTTGTTTTTAAACGAGCAAAATTCGAACTCGAGCGCCGAAAGGCGCGGGCTATAAATGCGACCGCCGCCGGTGGCGGAAGAAGGGAGCAGTTATAGGCGCAGTGGTCATAATTTCGCGAAGCGAAAAGCGAGCAGGAAATTTTGGGAACCACAAGAGGGGAATCTCTTGATTATTATGATTTACTGTGATATTTTATTAATAGAAAGTTGGTGCTGTTATGACATACGAATATGCTGAATATTTCAAACTGTTATTAATATGCGGACATAGTGAAGAATTGTGGAATTATGTTGATAATGCACTTTCAGAACAGGAAAATATTTCCGATATCATTCTTGAATTGTCTTCTATCGGTAAGGATGATAATGAGGCTTTATCTGTCATAAATGGTTACCTGCAAAATGCTGACAGATTTGATATTAACCATGACGATATAGTGTTTAAGCTGATGGTGGCATTTCTTAAAAGACAATATGACGGGAATTTTATGTCACTGAAGGAGCTGGCAGATTTAATATACAAAGTATCAGTCAGTACAGAAAGACAACTGGATGATCCATGGTATCAGATGTTTATGTTCGGTAGTTTTTATGACGATGCTGAAGCAGGATATCTAAGTATGGATGACTACAAACGCGAGTTTGACTTGTTTATTAACGGCAAGGAATCAGGTGTAGATTATCTGGATTTCCCTCCTGTCAAAAAGAAAAAAACCATTTTTCAAAAAATATCAGAAAAATTAAAGAAATAAAAAAGACACCCGGTCGGGTGTCTTTTTGTTTATTTAAACCGATAGCTTTATGAAACGTTTTGTGCTGTGGCAGAAGGTTAAGTGTTGTATGACGTATTATTTTCCCAAAGGGATGCTTTTGAAAACATCAGGGCAAAGCTTCCTTCTATTGCCCGAAGTTTTCCTGCTGTAACTGAGGTGTACAGTCGATTTGCCGTTTTTTGAAGAACTCTGCTTGTTATATTCTCATCATATATATCCACGACTACAAGAGCCCACTCATCGTTATGGTTCTCAAAACCTTTCCTGATTGCCTCATCTAAATCTTCCTCGGAGTAATCCTTGAGTATGGCATCGGGATTCATATATAGGGATTCTTCGCACTTCGGATATTGGTCACCGTAGGTAGGATACTGGTCCTGCAGAGTGTCGCAGAATGCAAAGTAAACTCCGCTGTGCATAGTTTTGCTTTGAGAGGGGATTGCACTGCTTGCGGTTGCATCACAGTTGTACCATTTGTCTCCGATCTTCACACAATTGTATGTGTGACCGGGGCATTCTTTTTCTATACTCTCAAATCCTGCAAGGTTGAATAGTAGTGAGAGAGCATTTGTAAATCCGTCACACTGGGATTTACTTTCCACAATGGCGTCATACAGAAATGACTGTCCGTCAACTATATTGTAGCCGTTCTCGTTTATGTATTTCTCATATTCTGTGTTCAGAGCTACATATCTGTAGATTTCTTCAGCGAGCTCTGCGTCGGCTTTTGCAATGTCAAAGGTTTTGATAATCTCTTTTGCTTTTTCCAGAGCTTCCATTTTTTTATTCCACAACTCTTCGGTGAAGTTATCTACACTCATCACCTTGCTGTACATAGCAACGGGGACAGTTCTTTCTTCGCTGTATTTGTAATCGTAAAAACCTACTTTTGTGTAGGTAAAGCAGTCTCGGTTCTGCTCAAAGAAAGGTGTGTCATACGAAAGATATGCGGGGATAAGGTCGAGAGTTTTCATGGACACATCAATTCTGGTATCAACGTAGGTGCGTTTGTAGCTGTTGACCATAGCATATTCGAGTGCTTTGTAGACAAGCTTATCGTCGCCTTCAAGCTTATCTCTGAAGTAATATGTTGCATATTCTCCGTAAGGATTCTCCCAGTTCTCCAGCTCATCTTTTGTAAGGGTGAATTCTATAATATCCTCATCCATGGCGCTTGAAAAACCAAATTTTACGGTTTCTTTTGCCATTTCAATAATCTCTTCGTCAGAAAGGGGCATGATGCCGCGGCTTTTAAGTGTATCTATGAGGTTGACTTTGATGTTTTCTGCCAAAGAGCATCCGCTTGTACATAGCAGGAGAGATATTATTAAAATAATAGAAACAGTTTTTTTCATAGCAAAAACCCCCTTCTATTTCAGTATATCAGAGGAAACCTCAATGTCAATAAATGTGTCGAATTTGTTAGAATAATTTATGGTTTGTCATAATGCTTTAAATATGATATAATCAATATATATCATAAACGGGGGAGAGAATATGCCCTTTTTACCTATTACAAAAAAAGAAATGCTGGAGCGAGGCTGGGATGAGGCAGACTTTGTCCTTGTGACGGGAGATGCTTATGTTGACCATCCCTCCTTCGGCACAGCTATAATATCCCGTGTGCTGGAGAGCAAAGGCTATCGGGTTTGCATAGTGTCACAGCCCAGAAGCGATGAGGATTACAAAAGATTCGGCAGACCACGTCTGGGATTCCTTATCAACAGCGGCAACATTGACTCAATGGTTGCCCATTACACCGCCGCAAAGAAGCGCCGCAGTGACGATGCCTATACTCCGGGCGGTAAGGCAGGAGCCAGACCCGACCGAGCTGTTATTGTATATTCAAAGGCTGTCAGGAGAATTTTCGGAGATGTGTTTATAGCCATCGGAGGACTTGAAGCATCCCTCAGACGATTTGCTCACTATGACTATTGGGATGATAAAGTTCGCCCTTCGGTGCTCCTTGACAGCGAAGCGGACATTCTGATGTACGGCATGGGCGAGAAGCACGTGGTGGAGATTGCCGACAGGCTCTCGAAGGGTGAGGATAAGTCCACACTCACGGATATCCTCGGCACCTGCTACCTTGTGAATACTCACGACTACACCCCCGGTCCCGTTAAGGAGTGTCCATCCTTTGAGGCTGTATCGGAGAATTCTGAAAACGGCAAGAAGAAATATGCCAAGAGCTGTCGTATTCAGCATCAGGAGCACGATGCCATAAGGGGCAGTCGTGTAATTCAGCGCCACGGCAGTAAGATTCTCATAGAGAACCCTCCCACAGCACCACTTACAACAGAGGAGATGGACGAGGTTTATTCACTTCCCTTTATGAGGACATACCACCCTTCATACGAAGTTATGGGCGGTGTGCCTGGTATTGAGGAAGTAAAGTTTTCCATTATCCACAACCGAGGCTGCTACGGTGCCTGCAATTTCTGTTCTTTGCAGTACCATCAGGGCAGACAGATAAGTGTCCGAAGCCACGAGTCGGTTTTAAGTGAGGCAAAGCTCATTACCGAAATGCCCGATTTCAAAGGTTATATTCACGATGTAGGCGGTCCCACTGCCAATTTCAGAGCTCCCTCCTGCGATGTCCAACTCAAACGAGGACTTTGTGCTGACAAAAAATGCCTTGCACCTTCAATGTGCCCTGCGGTGAATGTTGACCACAGCGACTATCTGTCGCTTCTCAGAAAGCTGCGGGAACTTCCCAAGGTGAAGAAGGTCTTTATCCGAAGCGGCATCAGATTTGATTATCTCATTGCTGATAAGGACGAAACCTTCTTCAAGGAACTTGTGAAGCATCACGTCAGCGGTCAGCTCAAAGTTGCCCCCGAGCATTGTTCGGACAATGTCCTGAAATATATGGGAAAGCCTCCTGTCCGAGTGTATAATCGCTTCAAAAAGCGTTTCTACGAACTCACCGAAAGTATCGGTAAAAAGCAGTACCTGGTGCCTTATCTGATGTCGTCCCATCCGGGAAGCACATTGAATGATGCTATCGAGCTGTCGCTTTTCCTCAAGAGCGAGGGGCTTCATCCCGAGCAGGTGCAGGATTTCTATCCCACCCCCGGCACAGTCTCTACCTGTATGTTCTATACCGGCATTGACCCTATGACTATGGAGAATGTATATGTCCCTAAAACGCCTGAGGAAAAGGCACAGCAGAGAGCGCTTCTGCAGTACTTCAAGCCCGAAAACAGGAAGATTGTCATAGACGCACTTCGCAGAGCGGGCAGGACAGACCTTATCGGAACAGGGAAAAACTGCCTTGTGGCACCCCTTGCAACAGATAAGAATAAGCAGACAAAAAATAAATCCAATCATAAGCCTTTGAGCAAGAATAAATCTCACCTTCGAAACAAACGAAACGCAGGCAGAAGATAAAAAATACCCGACAGAAACCTTTCTTGGAATCTGTCGGGTTTGTTTTATGGTGTTGTATACGGTCTGTCGATTTTCACAACTGCAAAGCATTTCTCAAGATTCTGAGATACCAGCAGGCTGATTTTTTCCTCAAGGGATTCCTCTGAATCTTTGACTTCAAAGGGAATGACTGCATCGAAAATCAGATTGTTGTGGGTGGGTCCCGGAACCATACGGAAGTCGTGGATAGTTGCATCCTTGTGGAGTCTTCTGACAAGCTCGGAAACTTTAATTTTGTACTGGTTTACAAACTCGTTGTCAGTTTCAATGGGGTCCATGTGGATAACCGCCTCACAACCGTATTTAGCTTTGAGCTCCTGCTCGATTATATCAATTTCGTCGTGAATAAGGAAGATATCCCCTTTGCCGTCAACCTCGGCGTGGAGAGAAATCATCTGTCTTCCGGGACCGTAGTCGTGGACTACCATATCGTGAATACCAACGACGACACTGTGCTCAAGCACAGATTTCTCGATGTTACTGACGAATTCTTCGTCGGGACTTGTGCCAAGAAGAGGCTGAAGAGTCTCAAAGGCGGACTTGATGCCTGCAAAGAGAACAAAGATTGATACAGCCGCACCGCACCATCCGTCGATGTTAAGGTCGGTGAATGTGCCTACAATAACGCTTATAAGTACAACTGTGGTGGCGGCACAGTCAGAGACACAGTCCATGGCGGTAGCCTTCATACCCGAAGAGTTGATTTTTTTGCCGATGCTGCGGTTATAGAAGAACATATATCCCTTCACAAGAATGGAAGCCACCAGTATTATTATGGATACAAGAGAGTTTCCGCTGAGGGCTTCGGGATGTAGAATTTTGTCAACTGATGATGTCAGCAGTTCAAAGCCCACAATAACTATAATTATTGAAACAAGGAGTCCGGATATGTATTCGAATCTTCCGTGTCCGAAAGGGTGCTTTGTGTCAGGCTTCATTCCTGCAAATCTGAAGCCTATCAGAGTTATGACGGAAGAGCCTGCATCCGCAATATTGTTGAAGGCATCAGCGGTTATAGCGATGGAGCCGGAAAGAATACCTGCGGTGAGTTTGCCTGCAAACAGCAAAATGTTCAGAAAAATTCCCAGAACACTGCACAGAGTACCGTATGCGCGTCTGCCTGCATCTGTGGTGATATCCTTGCCTCTGAGAAAAATCATAGATAAAATTTTGACCATAAAATCACCTCTCAAGGAGTATACCACGGAAAATCTTGTTTGAAAAGGTAATTTTTTGAAAAAATATATGTTTTAATGAATAACCGCAGTACCTCTCGATGATACTGCGGCTATTTTTATCGAAGTCTTATAAGCTGTCCGGGGTAGATAAGGTTGGGGTTTGACAGATTGTTCATATGCTGAATATCAGCAACCTCCAGTCCGTAGCGTTTGGCTATCAGATAAAGAGTGTCTTCGGGTCTCACAGCATAAAATTTCGGCGGCATGGGTTTTCCTACAGGAATTTTCAGTTGCTGACCGGGATAAATAAGCTCAGGGGTTTCAAGGTTGTTGAGCTTTGCAATCTCGTCGGTTGTAGTGCCGAAGAAATTAGCGATGCCCCAGAGGGTGTTCCCGTCAAGTACAGTATAAATTACAGTTTCCAGTTGAAAGACCTCCTTTCTATTATAATATATACTCAACCCATGTTTTTTGTTCGGCATAAATTTAAAGTTCCTGCGGATAATAGAGGAAAGGAGGATAACTATGGAATTTACTATTGAGAATGTAACTGCACGACAAATTATTGATTCAAGAGGCGTTCCTACCATTTCCGCAGAGGTAACACTCAAAAGCGGGGTTAAAGCCGAAGCATCGGTGCCCTCGGGTGCTTCAACCGGAGAATACGAGGCGGTGGAACTCCGAGACGGCAAAAAAGATGAATTTGCAGGGAAAAGTGTGCTGAAAGCAGTAGATAATATCAACTCTATGATAGCACCTGCCGTAATAGGAAAGTCTGCTCTTCATCAGGAACTTGTGGACAAAACAATGATAAAACTTGACAGCACTTCAAATAAGAGAAAAATGGGTGCCAATGCTATTCTGGCGGTATCGCTTGCTGTTGCAAAAGCCGCCGCGGCAGGACTTAATCTGCCTTTGTACCGCTACCTTGGCACTCCTTTTTCAAACAGACTGCCTGTGCCTATGATGAATATTTTGAACGGCGGTGCCCACGCATCAAACAATATTGATATTCAGGAGTTTATGGTTATGCCCGTGGGTGCAGAGAGTTTTTCACAGGGGCTCAGACAGTGTGTTGAAATATATTATTCGCTTAAAGAAATATTGCACGATTTGGGAAAATCAACCGCAGTAGGGGATGAGGGCGGATTTGCCCCCGACCTTGAAAGCGACGAACAGGCACTGGAAATAATTATGAAGGCTGTCAAGAAAGCAGGCTACAACGACAAAAACACAAAGCTTGCCCTTGATGCCGCCGCTTCCGAGTGGTACAAGGACGGCACCTATCGTTTGCCCAAGAGAGGAACAGATATGTCCGCCTCAGACCTTGTGAGTTATTTTGACCGACTGGCGGCACAGTATCCCATTGTTTCGCTTGAAGACCCTCTGTCCGAAAACGACTGGGAAGGTTGGGTGGATATCACAAAAAAACTGGGAGAGCGGCTTCAGCTTGTGGGTGATGACCTCTTTGTCACCAACGAAGAGAGGCTTACAAAAGGCGTTTCTCTGAAAGCGGCAAATTCAGTGCTTGTAAAAGTTAATCAGATAGGAACCCTGACAGAAAGTTTCCGTACCATAGAGAAAGCTCACAGAGCCGGATATACAACGGTTATTTCACATCGTTCGGGAGAAACTGAAGACACGACCATTGCGGATTTGGCGGTGGCGGTGAACTCGGGACAGATCAAAACCGGTGCTCCTTGCCGCGGTGAGCGAACCGCAAAATATAATCGACTCTTAAAAATAGAATCGGAACTTTCCTCTGTTTCAAAATATTATTTTACTTCAAAAGAAGCGATTCTGAAGTAAAGCAAATTTTGACTACAATTCCACATCAATATGTCACAAATTATCTTTATTTTTATAATTTATTCTGATATAATATTAAAAGATTAATATGTACAATTGTATAATTATGTAAAGAGGTAATTTTAAATGACAGATTACAGGCGACTTCTCGGTATTTCAGGAAAAAATCTTGACCGTTTTTTCTATGAAGGAAGTTTAGGTGCAATTTATTCTCCTGAAAGAACTGAATTCAGAATTTGGTCTCCTTTGGCACTTTCCGTTAAACTCTGCCTTTACAAGACAGGCAGTGACTCGGAAGCAGGAGCAGGTGTTATCGGCACCTATAATATGGTGAAAGACGGCGCAACAGGTGTCTGGAGCTATACTGCAGAAGGCGATATGAACGGTGTGTATTACACCTACCGTATAAACCACGAGTGTATAGGAGAGAGGGAGACTGCTGATATCTACTGCCGTGCGGTTGGTGTCAACGGCAATCGCTCAATGGTTGTGGACCTTTCAAAAACAAATCCCGACAACTGGTATGCGGACAAGAGAGTTCTTTTTGACAGACCCACCGATGCGATTATCTGGGAGGTTCAGGTCAGAGACTTCTCTTACTGTGTTTCTTCAGGTGTGCCCAAAGAGCATCGCGGTAAGTTTATGGCTTTTACCCACAAAGGAACTACTCTTGACGGTGCCGACGGTGCCGCCGCAACCTGTGTGGATTATCTCAAAGAACTTGGTGTCAACTGCGTACAGATTAATCCTTTCTACGATTTCGGCTCTATAGACGAAGCATCGGATAAGGACCAGTATAACTGGGGATACGACCCCAAAAACTATAATGCACCCGAGGGTAGCTTCTCAACCGACCCCTTCAAGGGTGATGTGCGTATAAAAGAATGTAAGGCTATGATCAAAGCTCTCCACGATGCAGGCATAGCTGTGGTTATGGACGTGGTCTATAACCATACATACGTCAGCGAGAACTCATGGTTTGATATTTCCGTTCCCGGCTATTACTATCGCTACAATGGTGATGGCGGTTGGTCTTCAGGTTCAGGTTGCGGCAACGATACCGCCTCCGAGCACAGAATGTACAGGAAATTTATGGTGGATTCGGTTATGTACTGGGCAACCGAGTACCATCTGGACGGATTCCGTTTTGATTTGATGGGTCTGCACGATACAGAGACAATGAATCAGATAAGAGCATCTCTCAACACTCTGCCCGAGGGCGAGAAGATTCTCCTCTACGGTGAGGCTTGGAATATGCCTACAGCCGCCGAGTGCGGCACCACACTGGCACATCAGTGGAATATGAAACACTGCCCCGAGAATCTGGGCGCTTTCTGTGACAATATCCGTGATGCAATCAAGGGCAGCGAATTTGATAAGAATTCCTTGGGATTCATTCAGAACGGCTCAAAGAAGTGCGAACTCTGCCGCGGTATCTGCGGTGAGGTGGGACATTGGGCAAAGGCACCTTCTCAGGCTGTTAACTATACATCCTGCCATGACGGACGCACACTTTACGATAAACTCTGCGTATCTGTTGTCGGTGACCGTGTTCCATATGAGAAACGTCACGAAGAACTCGTTAAGATGAACAAACTTTCTGCGGCTATTATTCTCACAAGTCAGGGTGTACCTTTTATGGTGGCAGGCGAAGAGATGGCGAGAACAAAGCTTGGTGAACACAACAGTTATATTTCTCCTTCCGAAATAAACCGTATTGACTGGACACGTATTGAAACATACAAGGACCTTGTTGATTATTACAAGGGGCTTATAAGACTCAGAAAGAGTTTCTCTGCATTCAGAGACAACACTCCCGACTCCGTCAGAACAAAGATGAAGTTCTATGATTTTTCCGATACTGCTGTAGCTTACACCATCGACAATAACACAGATGGAGAGTGGGAGAGAGCACTGGTTCTCTTCAACGGCTCCAGATGTGAGCAGTGCTTTGATACCGAGAAATTCGGTCTTTCAGGTTGGTGGGTAGCAGTAGTGGATAGTGACAATGCAGGCGTTGAGTATCTTGGCGAATACAGCCGCTGCATTCATATCCCCGCCGCAAGCGCAATGGTGCTCATACCTAAAGAGGATTTCGACAATAAGAAAATTCAGTAAGTTATTTTTGCTGCTCCAAAAGCAGATGAAGATAAAAAATATAAGGAGGATTTTTATGAAATTCAAAAGTTTGCTTTCACTTTTGCTGGCAGTTCTTATGATTTTCACAACAGTTTCCGCTACAATGCTGGTTGTAAGCGCAGAAGACGATACTGTTGTTGAGGATATAGAGAACAACGAAGCAACTGTGGACGAAGTAACAAATCCCTATCAGATAGCTGCTCAGGCACTTGATGCCCAGTATGCTTACGATGGCGATGACCTGGGAGCAACCTATACTCCCTCTGCCACTACCTTCAAGGTGTGGGCCCCCACATCTACTGAGGTTATCGTTAACCTCTTTACAACAGGTAGCGACGAAGAAGAAGGCGCTGCAGATCTTGGCACTTATGCTATGTCTTTCGATGAGACAACAGGTTGCTGGTCCGTAACAGTTCAGGGTGACCTGAAGAATGTATACTATACATATTCAGTTACCAACAAAGCTCTTGTTACTGAGAAAGAGAACACTGCAGAGGTAGTTGATATCTATGCCAAGGCAGTTGGTGTCAACGGTAACCGTGCAATGGTAGTTGACCTTGATTCCACAGACCCCGAGGGTTGGGACAAGGATGCTCACATTTTCCTTGATGAGCAGACAGATGCCATTATCTGGGAAGTTGTTGTACGTGACTTCTCTGCAAGTGAAACCTCCGGAGTTTCCGAAGCAAACCGCGGCAAGTTCCTTGCTTTCACAGAAAAGGGAACAACAGTAAACGGTGAGGGCAGCATTCCCACTTGTGTTGATTACCTCAAGGAGCTGGGCGTTACTCACGTACAGATCAACCCCTTCTATGATTTCGCAACTGTTAACGAAACCAAGGACCTTGCAAATCAGTACAACTGGGGTTATGACCCCCAGAACTACAACGCTCCCGATGGCAGCTATTCCTCAAACCCCTACGACGGTAATGTACGTATCAACGAGTGCAAGCAGATGATTCAGGCTCTCCACGATGCAGGCATCGGCGTTATCATGGACGTTGTTTATAACCACACATATTACACAAATACTTCCAACTTCCAGCTTACAGTTCCCAACTACTACTACAGAATGAACGAAGCAGGCGGTTGGTCCAATGCTTCAGGCTGTGCTAACGATACAGCTTCCGAGCGTGCAATGTACAGAAAGTTTATGATTGAGAGCTGCCGCTACTGGGTAGAAGAGTATCATGTTGACGGTTTCCGTTTTGACCTTATGGGTATTCACGATGCCGAGACAATGAACCTCATCCGTGCAGATCTCGACAAGATTGACGAGAGAATCGTTATGTACGGCGAGGGTTGGGACGCAACTTCTTCCGTATTCGATACCACTACCTGTGCAGGTACAAAGACAGTAAGTGCATCTCAGGCGAATGCAGAGTTTGTTGATCCCCGTGTAGGTATGTTCAACGACCAGATCCGCGATGCACTGAAGGGTAATGTATTCGCAGATACAGGTACAGGCTTCCTTCAGGGTTCAAAATCCTGCTATGAGGGTGTTGCTTACGGTGTTCGTGCCAATACAGTAGGCCGTGGCGGTACATGGTCTCCTCAGGCACCTACACAGTGTGTAACTTATTCCTGCTGTCACGATAACCACACTCTCTATGACAGACTTGTTACTTCCGTTTACGGTAAGGATGCAAACTACAGACAGAGATATTCCGATCTTATCGAAATGAACAAGCTTGGAGCTGCTATTGTTACAACATCTCAGGGTATCTGCTTCTATCTGGCAGGTGAGGAGATGGCTCGTACCAAGGACGGAGACACAAACAGCTACAATGCACCCGTTGAAGAAAATATGATGGATTGGGAACTCGCTGTTTCCAATGCTGACCTTGTTTCTTATTACAGAGGTCTTATTGATATCCGTAAGGCTTTCTCACCCTTCACAACCGGCGGAGACGCTTATAAAACTGCATACACCTTCAATGCATCTCTTGCAAGAGTTGATTCTGTTCTCGCATACACAGTTCAGAATGATGTAGAGGGCGAGTGGGATAAAGTTGCAGTTATCTTTAACTCTGATAACACAGCACCCGCAGAGGTTACTCTCAAGGATGACAGTGTTTCAGAGTGGGTTGTAATTGCTGATAACACCTGTGCAGGTGTTGACAAGCTCTACGAGGTTAAGGGCAACACCTTTACAGTTGCTCCCTCCGGTGCAGTTATTGCTGTTGACAAAGCCAGCTTCGAGGCTGTAGGTCTTGAGTCCGGCAACAGCAAGGTAACAGTAAATCACGTTGACGCAGAAAGTGGCAAGGTTCTCACAACTCAGGTAATCACAGGCAAGGTTGGAAACGGCTACGAGACAGCTGTTGATACCTCTCTCTCTCTTGAATATGACTTCATAGAAGTTGAGGGTGAGGCAAAGGGTGTGCTTGCTGAGGATGATATCACCGTAACATACAAGTACGAACTCTACAAGGCTCCTTCTCTCACAGAGAATGACGTAAACGGAGACGGCAGAATTTCCGTAAGCGATGCAACAGCCATCCAGAAGTTTGCAGCTGACCTTCTCACATTTACTGATGAGCAGAAGGCTCTTGCTGACTATGACTACAGCACAGTAGTTAATGTTAAGGATGCTACAATGCTCCAGAAGCATCTGGCAGGTATGAGTGTCAGTATCGGTACTATTATCACTAACTTCTTCTATGTAAAGGATGACGGTACCGTTAACGTAATTGCAACTCCCGTTGAGAAGCAGTACAGAGTTGGCGCTGAGTACAAGACTGAAGCTATTAAGGTTGAGCTCTATGAGCCTTCCGAGACTCTTCCCGAGAACGCAGAGGGCATTGTTCCTGCCGGCAAGACCAACGTAGATTACTACTACAACTACGCTGCATCCGGCTACAAGGTTCATGCAGCACATCTTGATGAGACCGTTACATGGACTCCTTACCTCTGGGCATGGAGTGCTTCAGGCACCAACGCATTCAAGGCTTGGCCCGGCGTTGCAATGATGGATGACGGTTCCGGCTGGTATTCTATCGATGCAGCTCTTGCAGAGGGTGAGACATATTCTGTTATAATTTCTAACAACGGTTCACCCCAGTCTGCTGACTACACCGGCATTGACTCTCCCGAAATCTGGATTGTAATCGATGATTACAACCTTATTAATAAGGGCGAGTACCTGACCATTTACACTGAGAAGCCCGATATGGATGCTATTCGTGCAGAATATGCAGCAACTCTTCCCACAGAGGGAACAGAAGTAGCTGAATAACTCAATAGAATAATTCTATATATTAACTAAGAGAAGCCCTGTTGCGATATGCAGCAGGGCTTCATATTTTATTGTTTTGACAGGGGAAAAGACTATCAGTGAATGAATCTATCGGAGAATAGAAAAAGCCCCCCGACAAAATCGGGGGACTCGGTAATGCGTATTAAGCGAAAAACTGAATTAAACAGCTCTCTGAACTTTACCTGAACGTAAGCAACGGGTGCAAGCATAAACGTGCTTGGTTGAGCCGTTAACAACCGCCTTTACTCTCTGTACATTGGGCTTCCAAGTTCTGTTGGAGCGTCTGTGTGAGTGAGAAACCTTAATTCCGAACTTAACGTCCTTTCCGCAGAAATCACATTTTGCCATGCTTCTGCACCTCCTTAAATGACATAGTATCTTTTGTAACTCTGTTATAATAACAGAATTATTCAAAAAAAGCAAGTGTTTTTTAAAAAAACTTTTCTTGTTTTTTTATCCGACTTATTATATAATAATATAAATATGTATATCACAATGAGATATTATGCTTTTTTCTTGTGGTTGAGGTGAAATTTCCGTGTATGAACTTATAACTATTTTTCAGGATTATACAGATAATATGGGTGCTTTTATAACTTCTTCAATTGGATGCTTTATTGCTACGGCAATATTTGTTTTTCTGATAGCACCTGTTCATAATTTTATTCAGGCACGATTTGCTCTGGGATTTGGTGACGAGAATATAAAGAAGAGGGGATACCTTACCCTGAATCCTTTTAAAAGCTTCAATTGGTTTGGTGCTCTTTCTGCTCTGTTGCTGAAAATCGGCTACACCTCACATGTAGGATACAAGAGAAGCAGATTCTATCATCCGACCGTCGGCACGCTGGTTATTGCTTTTTCCGGTCCCGTATTTTATTTCCTGTGCTATTTAGTTGTTTATACCATCTTTCACTCTCTGCTTCAGGCAGGCTTCTTCGGAGTTGATTCCGTCAGAATGGTGTTTGAGGATGCTAATGTGATAACTTATGTGTACCATTCGTTTATTGTAACGTTGCAGTTTCTCGGCAGAATCTGCTTTTTCAGTGCTGTGTGCAACCTTATTCCAATGTTTCCCTTTGATATGGGAGATGTGCTTATGCTTTTCCTCAGACCGTCGTGGCTCAAAGCAATCGGTAATAATGAATTGCTCATAAGCCTTGGGTTCCTGCTTCTGTTTTTCTTTACAATCGGTGCCCCCGGCGGATTCCTTGATTCACTCTACAGTGATGTCGGTACACCCATTCGTCTTATTGTGGAACTTTTTACGTAACCCCGATTTATAACCTATATTTTCTCTCTTCTGTATGGAGGTTTATTAAATGCTTATTGACCTGATAAGAGGTATCATCAGCGGTAATGGTTTTGACTTCTGGGAAATAGTATCCCGGATTGCTGTTATGCTTCTGATGATTTTTCTGATACTGCCTGTCCATGAATTTGCTCACGCAGGTGTGGCTTATCTTTTGGGCGACAAGGCAATCAAAAGAAGAGGCAGACTGTCTCTGAATCCTCTCAATCATATTGATATAATGGGTTCACTGTGTATGCTGCTTTTTAATTTCGGATGGGCAAAGGCTGTTCCTATCGACCCCCGAAACTTCAAAAAGCCTAAGCTGTATATGGGCATCACTGCCTTGGCAGGTCCTGTTTCAAACATTCTCTGCGGTATGCTTGGCGGTGCCGTGCATCTTATTCTGACTTTTTTTGCAACCGAGTTTTTATGGGGAACTTTTATCGGACAGTTTTTGAATTTGTTCCTTTATTATTATGTCAGCATTAATGCTACTTTGGCTGTTTTCAATCTTATTCCCATACCGCCTCTTGACGGAAGCAAGGTTCTCTTTGTGTTCCTTCCGGACAGAGCTGTGGAATTTTGCTACAGATACCAGAAGTATTCTTTCATACTGATATATATTCTGATTCTCACAGGTGCTCTCAACGGAGTTCTTAATATACTTTCAGGATTCATTATGAAGATTTGTTATTTCTTCTTCATTTAGTTTTATAAAAATAACGGATAAGGAGGGGAAAACTATGGACAATACAATACAGCTACAGTATAAACTCCCTGTGTTTGAGGGACCTTTGGATTTGCTTCTGTTGCTGATTTCAAAAAACAAGATTGACATTTGCGACATAGAGATTTCCCTGCTTCTCTCTCAGTATATGGAGCAAATCAACAGGATGCAGAGCGAGGATATGGACATTGCCTCGGAGTTTCTTGAGATGGCATCCAGACTTGTATACATCAAGTCGGTGACACTCCTGCCCAAGTATAAGGATGAGGCAGAAAAGCTCAAAGCTGAGCTTCAGGGTCAGCTTATCGAATATGCCATTTGTCGTCAGGTTGCGGCAAAACTTGCACCTATGGTGAGCTTTGATAAGTTTACAAGAGCCCCGTCTCCTGTGGAATTTGACCTTACATATAACAGAATTCATCCTCCTGTTGATATAGCCAATGCATATAAGGCCGCTGTAGGCAGAGGAAAGAGAAAACTTCCGCCTTCAAGAGAGGCTTTTTCAGGCATCGTTGAGAAGAAGATTATTTCCGTAAATTCCCGAATAATCAGAGTTATGCGAAATCTTTGGCACAAAAAACACGTTCCATACAGCGAACTCTTTGATGCCTGCTCGGGCAAAAGTGACTTGGTAGCAACCTTTCTTGCAGTCCTTGAACTTGTGAAAGGAAAGAGAGTTGTTATTGACGGAGACGGTGACAAAGCCCTTGTCAGAATGATAGAGGAGGGACGACATGGCAGATAATATTAAGAATGCAATAGAAGCAATACTTTTCGCAAGCGGGGATTCCGTTCCTGTGTCAAGAATTGCCCAGGCACTGGAGCTTGACCTTAGTGCTGCAAAAAAGCACGCAGAGGAGCTTATGACGGAATATCAGAACGCTTCCCGTGGAATAACAATAATAAAGCTTGATGATTCATATCAGATGGTATCGAGAGATGAATATGCACCCGAAATCAGAACTGTTATGGACTTGAGACGAAATACACCCCTCTCTCAGGCGGCACTTGAGGTTCTGGCTGTGGTGGCATATAACCAGCCTGTAACAAAGGCGTTTGTTGAACAGGTCAGAGGTGTTGACTGCTCCGGTGTTATCGGCTCACTTACTGCAAAAGACCTTATTGAGGAAAAGGGAAGACTTGAGTTACCCGGTCGTCCTCTTGTTTACGGAACAACCGAGAATTTTCTCCGTTGCTTTGGGTTGACCGATTTATCCGAGCTTCCTGAGCTTCCCGAAAATTCAAAGGATGAAGCAGAAGAGTCAGGTGAAGATGATTCGCAGCTCAGTATATTTCAGTCCGACAGTGCTCCGTCGGAAGATTCAGATGAACCTGCGGACGCTATGATTGCGGCTACTGCCGAAGAAATTATAGAAGAAGCCACAAAATAATTTATCAAGCTATGGCATAATAAGGGGGGATACCCTTGATTTATGTTTATATTGCATTGGGAGTATTGTTTTTATTTCTTCTGTTTCTTTCATTTGTGCTTTTTATGCCCCTTACAGTGCGGGCTTACTATGACAATATAGGCGATGTTTTTTATCTGTCTCTCAAATATTTCGGTATAACTTTCAAGTTATCACCGCCCAAGGAGAAGAAAAAAACTGAAAAGAAGAAAAAGCCGAAGAAGAAACCTAAGAAAAAAACAAAGACCGACGATAAAAAGCAAGAAGACATAATCAGTCTGAAAAAACTCTATGAGGAGTATGGTTTTTCCGGAATTATCAAACTTGTAGAAAGCGTATTCAAAGCGGTTTTCAACATCCTTGTGGGGGTTCTCAGAAAATCAACTCTCAATAAACTCGTTATCAATGTAAAAGCTGTGGGAGAGGATGCCGCCAATACCGCGATTCTGTGCGGTTGGGCTTATTCGGTTATATGTCCTGTTGTCAGTGTGTTCCTTGACAATGTGGCAAAGTATAAGGAGTGCAGTATTGATATTGTCCCCGATTACTCCGTTGATGCCGAACCGTATCTTGAGTTTGAGCTCATTGTAAGTATCCGCATATTCAGCGTGATGATTCTTTGCCTCAGAAACGGCAAAGTTTATTTTAAACTTATCAAGGCACTACTTGATTCTATCAATCATTAATATAAAGGAGAATGCAAAATGAACGAACATCCTATTAACGGTCTTATGGACACAACTCTTGACAAAATCAAGCAGATGGTAGATGTAAATACAATTGTAGGCAATGCCATTACATCACCTGATGGTACAATTATTATTCCTGTTTCTAAAGTAAGCTACGGTTTTGCGTCCGGCGGCTCTGATATCTGCTCTAAAAAAGAGAATTCAACTCCCGGCTTCGGTGGCGGTAGCGGTGCAGGTGTATCCATCAACCCTGTGGGTTTCCTTGTGGTTATCAAGGGTGAAGTAAAGTTCGTTGCAGTAGAAAAATATGATGGTCCTGCCGACAGAATCGTGGGTATGGTGCCTGATATGTTTGATAAGGTTAAGGATCTTTTCGGCAAGGAGAAAAAGAAGAATCCTGAAGTAGGCGACGACGAAATTTTCTGATGAATAATTAATACCGCCCCGAACATATCCTGTATCGGGGTGGTTTTTATGAAAAGAATCGTATCTTTCTTGCTGATTTCAGCATTTGTGACGATAGGAGTAAGCTTTGATACAGACGCGGCAGAGATACCTTCTTTGTCAGCTTCTGCCTATATTCTGTACTCTCCTTATAACGAAGAGGTTATTCTCTCCGACAATGCTCACACCAGAATGGGTATGGCAAGCACGACGAAAATAATGACAGCACTCCTTGCCTACGAAAAGGCGGAGATTTCTGATGTTTCCGTGAAGTTTACCGAGGAGATGACCGCTGAAGGCAGTTCAATGTATCTCAAAGCAGGAGACACTCTGCGTCTTTCAGACCTTGCGGCGGGAATGATGGCTGCATCGGGCAATGATGGTGCAAATGCAATAGCACTTACTATTGGAGGGTCTTTTGAAGGCTTTGCCAAGATGATGAATCAAAGAGCCTATGAAATCGGTATGAAAAATACCAACTTTGTAACTCCCAGTGGTTTAAGCGACGATAATCACTATTCAACTGTTTATGATATGGCACTCCTTATGTCCTCTGCTGTGGAAAGAGAAGACTTTTCCGCAATGACAAAAAAGAGAAGTGTTACAGTAGATTTCATTAGTCCTGAAGGCTATAGTGCTACATATCAGAATCACAACAGACTGCTCTCTCTTTATGAGTACTGTACAGGCGGCAAAACAGGCTATACCATCCGCGACGGAAGATGCCTTGTTTCAAGTGCTGAAAGGGACGGACTCAGGCTCATCGCAGTTACTTTCAATGACCGCAATGACTGGCAGGACCATAAAGCACTGTATGAGTACGGCTTTGAGAGATTCACTGCTGTTTCTCGTGATGATTTAATTGAGGATTATGCTATCGACGTTCTGGGCGGAGAAAAAGACTTGGTAAGTCTTGTGTGCGAAGAGGACTATAATATAGTCATACCTCGGGAAAATTCGGAAAATATCAGAGCAGAGGTAGTAATTTCCGAAACGGTTTTCGCCCCCGTGAAGAAGGGCGAGGTGCTGGGGTCTCTTACAGTGCTTAATGGAGATACCCCAATATTTGAGACAAAGCTTTGTGCCGAGGCGGATGTTCAAGGGGCAAATGATAAGTTAAATCTGTTTCTGTTTTTCAGAAACTTAATATACAGAATTTTTAATTAAAAGATAAATGAAAAGGAATTATTATGGCTAAAAACGATTATGTCAGACTTCAGAAGATGCTTGCTGACTGCGGAGTTGCCTCAAGACGTAAGTCGGAGGAACTTATCAGAGCAGGCTCGGTGAAAGTAAACGGTGTTGTTGCACAGATAGGTGACAAGGTAAACCCCTACAAGGATAAGGTTGTAGTAGGAGGCAGAAGGGTAACCGGTCTTGCAAAGCCTAAATACAGATACATAATGCTCAACAAACCCCGCGGATACGTCACAACAATGAGTGATGAGAGGGGCAGGAAGTGTGTAGCTGAGCTGGTTTCGGATATTGAAGAGAGAGTGTACCCCGTAGGAAGACTTGACCGCGACAGCGAGGGAATGCTTCTTTTTACCAATGACGGCAACTTCGCCAATACCGTAATGCATCCCAAAAAGGATATATATAAGGTATACAGGGTCACGGTAAGACCTGCAGTAACCGATGAGATGATTGCAAGTTTCCAGAACGGTATGATGCTTGACGGCAGAAAAACTGCTCCCGCCGAAGTGAGAGTGATCTCCCGTCAGGAGGGCAGAGTGGTTCTCGAAATTCTTCTGAGAGAGGGCAGAAACCGTCAGATTCGCCGTATGTGTGAGCTTTTGGGACTTGAGGTGGCAAGGCTTCGCCGTACCGCAATAGGGCAGGTTAAACTCGGAATGCTCAAGAAGGGCGATTGGCGCGACCTTACACCCGAGGAAGTCAAGAAACTTATGGCTGATCCCAACCCCTCACGCCATCTGAAATAAAGATTTGAGGTGCAGATATGTTTTCTATTTTACCTGTTAAAGATAAAGAGCGTCTTTCTGTCTATCCTGAGGGGACAACCCTTCTGGAGTATAAGGAAGATGGGATAATGAAAGGCTATATCGCATACCGACTCTATAAGTCTGCGTATGAGCTTCTCGCTGTGAATGTGGGAGAGGGAACAGACCCCGGGAGTGAAGAGGCTTTCCTGAGGGCAGATGCGCTGGTGCGCTCTGTGGGTTCAATAGCCTTGAATGACGGAATCCTGACCCTTTGCACAAAGGACGATAGTCTTGAGACAATATATGATAGATTGGGATTCTTCAGAAACGGAGATTTCAGAACCCTCTATTTAAACAAACTCTTTGGCGGAGTGTGTAAGGGTTGCAAAGGGAAACTGCGGTAATTGACAATAATATCTAAAAAAATCCCCAAACCCTTAAATTATGCTTGTATTTTAAATTGATTCTATGTATAATTAAAATTAGCAAAAAATGCTTCGGGAGGATTCTTATGGGCATTGATAATAAAAACGATAAAAAAACTATGACTGCTGAAGAGATTCTTTCTTCTCTTTACGACGGTGCAGTTTATACCGAGCTTTTACCTGAACTTGATTCAGAGGGCGCAAAGGCTGAGGCAATTACCGCTTGCGGTAAAGTCAACGGTATGTCTGTATATGCATTTGTACAGTGTATGGACCGTTTTGACGGCGCAATGAGCATTGCACAGGCAAACAAGCTTGTGAAGCTCTATGAACTGGCTGTGAAGACAGGATATCCTGTTGTCGGCTTCTACAGAGACAGCACAGGTAGAGTTATGCAGGGCAATATGCTTCTTGATGTGCTCGGAGAGCTTCTTTCTGCTTCTTCCACACTTTCCGGTGTAGTACCTCAGATTTCCGTAGTTCTCGGCAATTGTGTGTCCACAACAGCACTTCTTGCCGCCAATGCAGACTTTGTCATTAAGACAGAGAGTGCGAAACTTTCGGTTTCTAACTCCTGCTGTGACGGTTCAAAGAGTGCCGCGTTCATTGCCCCTGATGAGGCTTCTGCAGTTGCAAAGGCAGTAGAACTTTTAGGTTATCTTCCTGCAAACAACCTTTCTGCCGCACCTTTTGCTTCTGAGGCAGCAGTAGGTGAGTGCAGTGATTTTGACTCGGTCTTCGATAAAGACAGCAAGCTTACACTTTTTGAGAAGTACTCCGATGTAGCAGAGCTTTCTTTCAGAACTCTTGATACAGCGGTTGTGGGCACAGTAATGACCACAGGTAAATCCGTTGATAACAAGACTGCAAAGAAAATCGCAAACTTTGTAAGATTCTGCGATGCATTCTCAATTCCCGTAATCACAGCTGTTGACACAGAAGGTTTTGAGTGTCTGGGTGGTGCAAAGACCATCCTTTCTGCTTATGCAGAGGCAACAACTCCCAAGCTTTCCGTTATTACAGGCAATGCCGTGGGTATGGCTTATCTCTCACTTGCAGGCAAGGGCGCCAAGGTTGATGCTGTTATCGGTGTAAACGGTGCAGTAGTTTCTCCCGTTGCACCCAAGGCGGCTGCTTATATCGCACTTTCCGATAAGCTCAGCGGTACAGTAGCGGAGCAGGACAAGCAGATTGATGAATATATCAAGTCCGAACTTTCGGTAGAAAATGCCGCAAAACAGGGCTTTATAGATGATATTTCAGATTATCAGAATCTGAGAGCAAAACTTGCAAGCTATCTTGATATTCTTAGCGCAAAGAGGGAAGAGACCCTGCCTAAGAAACATCCTACAATATAAAGGAGAAACAGATATGAAAAACTTAAAGATTACCGTTAACGGCGTTACTTATGATGTTCAGGTTGAGGAAGCCTACGCAACTTCCGCTCCTTCTGCAGCCCCCGTAGCAGCTCCTCAGGCAGCTCCCGCTCCCAAGGCAGCACCCCAGACAAGCGGCACCGCAGGTTCCGTCGAGGTAAGTGCACCTATGCCCGGCACAATTCTTTCTGTCAATGTTTCTGTTGGTCAGAAGGTTACAAAGGGTCAGGCAGTGGCAGTTCTCGAGGCTATGAAGATGGAGAACGAAATTCCCGCTCCCCAGGACGGTACAGTTGCTTCCATCAACGTTGAGAAGGGCGCAAATGTTGAGACAGGCGCAGTTCTTATGACTCTTAACTAAGGTGACTGAAAATGGCAAAGATTAAAATTACCGAAACTGCCCTGAGAGATGCACACCAGTCTCTTCTGGCTACAAGAATGACAACAGAGGAAATGCTTCCCATTCTCAAGAAACTTGACGAAGTGGGCTACTATTCTCTTGAGTGCTGGGGCGGTGCTACCTTCGATTCCTGCCTCAGATTCTTAAATGAAGACCCTTGGCAGAGACTTCGCACCATCAAGGATAACTGCAAGAACACAAAGCTTCAGATGCTTTTCAGAGGTCAGAATATGCTGGGTTACCGTCATTATGCTGATGACGTTCTGGATTATTTTGTAGAGAAGAGCGTTGCCAACGGTATTGACGTTATCCGTATTTTTGATGCACTCAATGATATCAAGAATCTCAAATCCGCAATTACTGCGGCAAAACGTGAGAAGGCAGAGGTTCAGGTTGCAATAAGCTACACCACAGGTCCCGTCTTCACCGACGAGTACTATGTTGATTACGCAAAGCGTATTGCTGATGCTGGTGCTGATACCATCTGTATCAAGGATATGGCAGCTCTCCTCACACCTTACAAGACAGAGTCTCTTGTTAAAGCAATTAAAAAGGAAGTTGACCTTCCCATTCAGATTCACACTCACTACACCTCAGGTCTTGCTTCAATGTGTCTCTTAAAGGGCATCGAGGCAGGTGCTGATATGATAGATACAGCAATAAGCCCTCTGGCTCTGGGTACATCCCACGCACCTACCGAGTCTATGGTAGCGGCACTTCAGGGCTCCGAATATGACACAGGTATTGACCTCGTGGCTCTCTCAAAGATTCGTGAGTACTTTATGACACTTCGCGAGAAGTACATCAAAGAAGGTCTCCTTGACCCCAAGATGCTTGCAACCGACGCCAAAGCTCTTATCTATCAGGTGCCCGGCGGTATGCTTTCAAATCTCCTTTCCCAGCTCAAACAGGCAGGCAAAGAGGATAAGCTCACCGAGGTTCTTGAGGAAGTTCCCCGTGTCCGCGAGGATTCAGGTTATCCTCCTCTTGTTACTCCCACATCCCAGATTGTCGGCACTCAGGCAGTGTTCAATGTAATTGCAGGTGAGCGCTACAAGATGTGCACCAACGAGTTCAAGGATATGGTTGCAGGTAAATATGGCACAACTCCCGTTCCTGTTTCAGAGGAATTCAGAAAGAAGATTATCGGCGATATGAAGCCTGTCACAGGTCGTCCTGCAGACCTCATTGCTCCCGAGCTTGATAAGCTGAAGGAAGAGGCTGCAAAGTATGCACAGCAGGAAGAGGACGTTCTCTCCTACGCAATGTTCCCCAAGGTATCCGTTGACTTCTTTGAGAAGCGCCGCGAGAGCCAGCTCGGTCTTGACTCCGCAATGCTCAACAAGTCAAACAAAACTTATCCTGTATAATTTTTAATAACAATTAAGAAAACCTCTCTGCATAGGGCAGAGAGGTTTTTGTGTATATCCTACTGAATTTTTATTATACCTTTCGTGAAATCCTGACCACAGGGACTTGGCACTTTTTCAAAAGATGTGCGGATATCTGTAGCCATCATCTCAGTTTCAAGTACCCGAGTGGCAACATCACTTAAAGAATTCACACTTCCTGCTACATTCATAACAACAGGCAGGGACGCGGTACGGTGAATTTCCTTCAGCATAATTTCACCGCTTTGGGTAAATCCCAGAACTCGGATGTAGGGGACAGATGAATTCTGATGCTCCTTTGTAATACCCAGAACAGCACAAGTAAGAATTCTCCGTAGCCGTGCGTGGGTATATCGTTTGGTCTTGATTTTTTCAAGGATGGAGTCGAGGCTGTTTTCGCTTCTTACAGCATCGTATATCCTGTTGTGAAGCCCCTCGGAAACATCAGGAAGTTTTTCGAAATCTTCTGCTGACATTCTGCGCAGTGCATAAATAATTGCTCTCTCACCATATTCATAGAAAGCAGGGTTTTCGTTTTTTGCGTTACTGCTTGGAGTGAAAGTGTCGGTGCTTTTTTCAGAGAGTATATCATGGCGGAGTCTGGAACCGCTTGCAAATATATCCAAGGTTTCATCGCAGTCGTGCTGTGCCCCTGCACGCTTAATGGTTCTGATATCAATATCAGTATCCTTGAGGCTCTTGATGTATTCGATTCCAAGAGTGTTGTTGGGAGAGGAGAGTATATTAGCTACATCCTCACAGAAGTACTGTCCGACTGCCTTCTGAAGAGCAGTGGGGTAGTAGTCGCCATCCTGCATATATTTTTTGAGGGCAGCCTTCACACCCTGGTTCGTTGTTGCATCGGCGGCAGATTTCAGAAGCTCAATGTCTCCGCTTTCACTGGCAAAGTAAACTCTGTCCACAACGCCCAGAGCTTTGATAATCTCACAGCCTGCATTTGCGAATCTCTGTGCAGAGGACACCGCCCACACAACGGGTAATTCGATTATGATGTCCGCACCGCCTTTGAGCGCATCCTCGGCTCTCTGAAACTTTGAGAAAACCGCAACGTCGCCTCTCTGTGTAAAGCTTGTGCTCATCACACAGATAACACAGTCACAGCCGTCATTTCTCATATAATCCAGAAGATATTTGTGCCCGTTATGAAAGGGATTGAACTCGCAAATTACTGCACCTGTAATCATTTTGGCACCTCCTTGCAAAAAAGACTTGAAACTTTCGACACAATGTACTATTATATTATAGGTTATTTTAAATATTAATTCAATAAACGGAGGACGAATTAATGAAAATTCTTGTAATTAATGCAGGTAGCTCCTCGCTGAAGTATCAGCTTATTGATATGGACAACGAGCAGATGGTATGTAAGGGAAACTGTGAGCGTATTGGCGACGCAGGTTCCTTCATCGGTCACAAGACTGCAGACGGCAGACAGATGACCAAGGAAATCGAAATGGCTGACCACACAGCGGCTTTCCTTCAGGTTAAGGATGCACTCCTTGACAAGGAGGTAGGTGTAATCACCGACCTTTCCGAGGTTGCAGCTATCGGTCACAGAATCGTTCAGGGCGGTGCTCTTTTCAGCGAGTCCGTAATTGTTGACGAGAAGGTTATCGAGGGTATTGAGAGCCTCATTCCTCTTGCACCTCTTCACAACAAGGGCCACGTTCAGGCTATCAGAGGTTGCTTACAGGTATTTGGCGACAGCGTTCCCGAGGTTGTAGTATTTGACACAGCTTTCCATTCCACAATGCCCGCAAAGGCATATATGTACGCAGTACCTTATGAGTATTATGAGAAGTATCAGGTTCGTCGCTACGGCTTCCACGGCACATCTCACCGCTATGTATCAGGCGAAATGGCAAAGAATCTCCAGAAGGACATCAAGGACCTCAAGCTCATCACCTGTCATATTGGTAACGGTTCCTCCATTACCGCTATCGACGGTGGCAAGGTAATTGACACATCCATGGGTCTTACTCCTCTTGATGGCTTTATGATGGGTACACGTTCCGGCGGTCTTGACCCCTCTGTTGTTACATTTATTGCAGAGAAAGAGGGTTGCACTCCCGAGGAAATGAGCCAGCTCCTCAACAAGAAGAGTGGTCTTCTCGGTATTTCCGGCGTTTCTTCCGATGACCGTGACGTTTCAGCTGCTGAGGATGCAGGTAACGAGCGTGCACATCTTGCACACGAGATGCTCTATTATCAGATTGCAAAGTACATCGGCAGCTACTATGTAGCTCTCGGCGGATGTGACGGTATCGTATTCTGTGCAGGTCTGGGTGAGAATCAGCCCCAGCTCCGCGAGAAGGTTTGCGAATACCTCAGCTTCCTTGGTGTAAAGCTTGACCTTGAGTTCAACGCAAAGGCATGGCGTGGTGTAGCAGGCAAGATCTCCACAGAGGATTCTTCCATCCCTGTATGGGTTATTGAGACCAACGAGGAACTTGTTATCGCTCGCGACACAAAGGCACTTGTAGAGAGCAAGTAATTTCTTGAATTAATACATAAGAGCCGACGGAGAAATCTGTCGGCTTGTTTTTTTGCAAAATAAAGGTCGGGTTTTTGCCCGACCTTTTCGCATTATAATATATAGGATTACCGATGTGACTCCCAAATATTATCAGGCGCCTGCTTCGTGTGAAAGTTCTGTGCGTTCATGGCTGTCTTCGTTGTTGCGGTCCCTGAATAAGAGAGTTACGCACCACAGGGCAGAGAGTCCCACAAGAGCATAGATAATTCTGGAAACAATACCTGTCTGTCCGCCGAATATCCAAGCCACAAGATCAAACTGGAAAAGTCCTACACTACCCCAGTTAACGCCGCCGATAATCAGAAGCGCCAAAGCTATTCTGTCAAGCATATAAAAACCTCCTTTTATATTGCTCTAATAGTTTTGACGCAAATTTTGTGTTTATTCAATTTAAATTATAATTTAATAATTCCCAGTATAAGTGCGGCGATACCGAAAGCCAGAAGAACTATACCAAAAATCCTGACAATAAGAGAAGCTTTTTTAATTTTAAACTTGTCAATGAAATTATCGGGAGGTGAGGGGAGAAACATAGTTATAACTCCCAGTGAGAGTCCTCCTGCCGCCACCATAAAAGCTCCTATTACATTGGTAAGTGCATACAGAAAAATACCCACAGCAATGAGAACCGTACCGCCTATGTTAACAGCAGAGAGAATTTTTTGGACTTTGCTCCTTACACGGAAAAAATTTTCCGCGGAGTTTTCACACTCCTGCGAGCAAAAATAGTCATTATATCCGATTTCTTTTGCACAATATCTGCATTTCTTCATAATATCATCTCCATTTGTTAAAGAATTATACCACATTGACAGGTCTATTGCAATGACATAATATTTTAAAATCCGTTCAAAGGAATTTAACGAATGGTAATAATATACAGAAATAACATAGTCAAAAATTGACTTTTAAAAAAACATTCCATTTTATTCACTTTTTATAAAAATCGAACCCTGAAGATGTAAAAAACTGTTGTTTTTTTAAATAACTTGATATATAATACAAATGTATAATGTGGCGGTAGGAATACCGTCGCTTGTTTTCGGGCTGAAACGGACAACCTTTGCCCGAAACGGGTACAAATATTTTTTATGGAGGCTTTTCTGATGAAAGCAAAAAGATTACTTAGCGTAGTTCTTGCGGTAACAGTAGTTCTTTCTTGCGTAATGGGTCTTTCTTTTGCACCCACAGCAAATGCTACTGAAAACTACAACGAGTACGCAAAATTCCAGGAATTCATCAAGCCCGAGAATAACTACGGACTTGAGGAAACTGTAAACGAAGGTAAGATTCTCCAGGCTTGGAACTGGTCTTATGCAAACACTATTGCATTGCTTGAGACAGTTGCAGAGCAGGGCTTCACAACTATCCAGATTTCTCCTCCCAATGAAATCAAGATGCCCACAAAGGGTGTTAAGGTTTGTGAGCCTCCTGTTGATGGTATTGCTCCCAACGGCTGGTGGATGTTCTATCAGCCCGCAGGCTTCCAGCTCAACGAGTCTGAGGACAACGCTCTCGGTACAAAGGCAGAGTACATCGAGATGTGCGAAAAGGCACACGAGCTCGGTCTGAAGGTTATTGCTGACGCAGTTATCAACCACATGGGTACTGATGACGATCACGTTGGCGTTTATGACAACGAGTCTACCGATCCTATGGCTCACGTTAACCCCAGAGCAGCAGAGTTCGAGCCCGAGCTTCTCGCAGCAAAGGCATTCCATTCTCCTTGGGTCAACATGACTTACAAA
>JAFQNJ010000016.1 GCA_017395925.1 Ruminococcus sp.
AAATGGATTACAGTTTGAAAGAGGTCGCAGGCAGAATCAAAGACCTGCGCGAAGCAAAAGGTTATACACAGGAGGAGCTTGCAAAGCTTACCGGTGTATCTATCGAGGACTATAAACTTCTTGAAGAAGGCGAAACAGATTTCAGCTTCACATTTATCTACAAATGTGCAAAAGCCTGTGACGTTGAGGTAGTAGACCTGCTGGAAGGTACCAGCACAACCCTCAGCTCTTTCTCTATCACAAGAAAAGGCGAAGGTCTTAAAATTCTGAAGAAGCACGGTGTTGTGTACAACAACCTTGCACCCAAGTTCAAAGAAAAACTCGCAGAGCCCTTCCTCGTTAAATTCCCCTACATCCCCGAGGAACAGAACGCTCCCATAAAGCTCAGCTCCCACAAGGGTCAGGAGTTTGACGTAATTGTAAAAGGCTCACTCAAAGTTCAGATCGGTAATCACGTAGACGTCCTTAACGAAGGAGACTCTATTTTCTATAACAGCACAATCCCCCACGGTATGATTGCAGTCAGCGAGGGCGGTTGTGAATTCCACGCTGTTGTCCTCAATCCTCAGGACGGACGCGTAAGCGAAGAATATCCCGAAACTCCCTATGTTGCACCTAAGCTTGTAAGCAAAGAAGCTCCTGCTGCAACGGTTGCAGACAACTTCGTAGAGTCCTCTTATGACGAAAACGGCGTGTTCTCAGGCATCAGCTTCAAGAACGACGACAAATTCAATTTTGCATTTGACTGCGTTGATGCTATCGCACAGAAGGACCCCGACAAGCTGGCAATGATGTGGGTAGCAAACGACAAGACAGACCGCCGTTTCACCTTCAGCGATATGAAGAAATACTCCGCAAAAACTGCAAACTACTTTGAATCCCTGGGCATCAAAAAAGGCGACACCGTTATGCTGGTGCTGAAAAGACACTATCAGTTCTGGTTCTGTATGCTTGCTCTTCACAAAATCGGTGCTATCGCAATTCCTGCAACAAATCAGCTTGTAGAGCACGATTTCAGCTACAGATACAAAGCCGCCAAAGTAAAGGCCATTGTCTGTACCGCTGACGGCGATGTATCCACCGAAGCCGAAAAGGCCGCCGCAGAATTCCCCGATATGCTTAAAATCCTGGTCGGCGGCAATAAAGAAGGCTGGAACGACTTCAACGTAGAAATGGAGAGATTCAGCACACACTATTTCCGCAACGAGAACACTCCCTGCGGCAACGACCCCATGCTTATGCTCTTCACTTCCGGTACAACCGGCTATCCCCGTATAGCAACACATTCCTATAAATATGCTCTGGGTCACTATCCCACAGCAAAGCACTGGCACAATGTAAACCCCAACGGTCTGCACTTCACCATCTCCGACACAGGCTGGGGCAAGGCACTCTGGGGCAAACTCTACGGCCAGTGGCTCTGTGAGGCCGCAGTCTTCACCTATGACTTCGACAGATTCCATTCGGAAGACATCCTTCCCATGTTCAAGAAGTACAACATCACCACCTTCTGCGCACCTCCCACAATGTATCGTTTCTTCATCAAGGAGGACCTGTCAAAATACGACCTCTCCTCCATCGAATATGCTACAACTGCTGGTGAGGCTCTCAACCCCGAGGTCTTCAATCAGTTCAAGAAAGCAACAGGTCTCACTATAATGGAAGGCTTCGGTCAGACAGAAACCACCCTCTCCATCGCCAATTTTGTTGGCTCCAAACCCAAAATCGGCTCTATGGGCAGACCCAGTCCCCTCTATGACGTTGTCATCCTTGACCCGGACGGCAATGAGTGCAAGACCGGTGACACAGGTGAAATCTGTATCCGCACAAAAGACAATGCTCCCTGCGGACTCTTCATCGGATATTATCTGGACGAAGAAAAGACCAACGAGGTCTGGCACGACGGTTACTATCATACAGGCGACCAGGCTACTATGGACGAAGACGGCTATCTCTGGTACGTAGGCAGAATTGATGATGTTATCAAGTCTTCAGGCTACCGCATCGGACCCTTCGAAATCGAGAGTGTCATCATGGAGCTCCCCTATGTTCTTGAGTGTGCAATCACCCCCGTTCCCGACGAGGTTCGCGGTCAGATTGTAAAGGCTACCATTGTTCTGGTTAAAGGACAGGAAGGCTCTGATGAACTCAAGAAGGAAATTCAGGAGTATGTAAAGACACACACAGCTCCCTATAAATATCCCAGAATCGTGGAGTTTGTTGACGAGCTTCCCAAGACTATCTCAGGCAAGGTAAGACGTGTAGAAATCCGCAAAAACGATATGGAAAAACTTAACAAGTAATATTAAAAACAGGAGTCGGGATTCACATCCGCGGCTCCTGCTTTTTTTATGAGCTTGCACCAAAAACAAATAAGGCTTCCCGACTAATCCGTGAAGCGGAAACTTATCCTTGTATTCTGCCCCTTCCCGTGCTATATTTTAAAAAAAGGGGTGTTGTTATGGAAAAATGTATCTTCTCGATCCTCGCCATAGTATTAATTCTCTGTCTTTCAGGCTGCATTGCCGAAGACGTATCTCTGCTCTACAGTGAGAATGTCCTCAAAGACGGATTCTCCATCGCAGTAAACAAGACCGCCGACTGCTGTTTTGTCGGTGAGTACGAATGCCCTTATTACACCCAGAACCTTGAGATTACAGTTCCCGACGATTATGAAGGCATCCCCATCACTCAACTGGGCGGCTACCAAAACAAAGGCGTTCCCTCACCTTTCTCTATTTCCGTTGCCGATATATATATGAATGCACCCAAAGGCAGTAATTTCGAAGGCGTTTACAGCGGAAACCTTGATGAGTACAATATTTCAGAGGAATACACCGTCACAGACCTTCCCTTTGTTCTCAATCTGGGAAAGAATATTGAAACCATCAAGTATGTGGTTTCAGACGAGTATTACCCCCACTTGAATGACGACGGCTCAGTCACTTTTTACCACCCTGTTGTCAGCATAAACTGTTCTGCTGATAATAAAAACTTCTATTCAGAAAACGGAAAACTCTACAACAAAAAGACAAACGAGCTGATTTCAGAATTCGACTACGCACAGTAAACGACTCATTCCCCATAAGCAAAGCAAAAAGCCATAACACCGAATTTTTCGATGCTATGGCTTTTATTATTTATACAACTACTCTTGAGCCGTTTATAAGCTCCTCGGTGATTTCGCCGCTTTTCCACATACATCATGTATAAGATTGTATGGCTTCAAAAAGCACCTCATTCTCTTATAGAAATCTGGTGTTTTTTATTTAACCTCACTGTTATTAATTGCATAATCAAGTAAAATGTTTATAAGCTCATTTCTAGAACGATTTGTTTCTTTTGATAACTCATCAAGTCTCACAACTGTCCCTTCTTTTATCCTGATAGAAAATGTTTTGTAACCATCTTCACCTTTTAAAGACTTTTTATTAATGATGAGTTTTTCTTTCATATAAATCCACCTCACCAATATTATGCCTTGACAAATGTTATAATTATATGTTATAGTTTATAACATAAATAAAAGAAAGGGGCTTTACTCATGAAAAAAATCATATCCTTAATGTTAATCACAGTTATGCTATTCTGTTTTGGAGGATGCTTTGGTGGCAACAAAACAGAAAAACTGTCATTATTCTATGACAAGGTTTCCGAAAGTCAGGAACTTCTGGATGATGTCGCAGACGATATCTATTCGAATTGGTATGACGCAATTTATAAAGATAAGTTTAATGACGACATCAACGTAGCTATCGCCTCTGCACAGGTAGATCACGAAGAGGATCTTGAGAGAATTGAAGATTTAGAGGATGAAATCACTGAGCTTTTCAAAGAGCTGAAAGACGACGAAGAAAACGGACGCTTAGTTAAAGATGTAATGTCCGCCTACAGTGATTACTATGAATTTGTAGTTAATGTCAGCGGCTCATTCAATTCCTATTCCGCCGATAAAGAAACTTTGAAAAAGGAACTTGCAAGTCTTCTTAAGGATTTATCATACGAAATATAAACTTTCTGCTAAAGCGCAGATAATTTTCATTCAAAAACACAAGCCATAACATCGTGCACCGATGTTATGGCTTTACTCTTTTACTTATTGCTTTGACTATATACAGCGTACTGTCGTTAAACAACTACTCTTGAGCCATTTATAAGCTCCTCTGTGATTTCGCCGCTTTGTGCATTTATTGTATACTCGAAGTCCAAGCCGTTAAAGCTGAAGCTCACCACATACACTTCCACGCCGTCTGCCTCTTTGCTCTCAACCGTAAGATTCTCCACCGAAGACTCATCTGCACCTGCTTCGGTCAGGGCAATTCCCTTTGCACTTCCCTCATCCAGAATGTTCTGATAGCCATCGGTAGTAATCTGGGTTGCAGTCGCATCGGTTCCTGCTTTTTTGTCCGCCGAGCAAGCTCCCAACACTAAGAAAGCCACCAGCATCAGCACTGTCAAAGCTAATATACTTCTTTTATACATAACCTTCACCTTCTAAAAATGTTTAGCCAAAAGGATTAATACGATTATAGCATCCAAGCGAAAAATCTGTCAAACTAAATTTCGAATATCTATTGTTAATACATAATTTAACTGCTAAAAAGAATTTGTCATCTATAGTTAAATATCATCGGAGGACATTATCGCTAAAGAAAAATCACCGTGCTCATCGACACCTCCTGAAAAAAAGAAGTCGAAAGAATCTTCAGCACCCTTGATATTCTCACCGAGCTCGCAATGGCAAAATCAGAATAACCGCGGAAATTGCCGAAAACAAGTTTTTAACCCATACGCTCCTCTTGACTTTATGGGAGATTTGTGGTAACTTTATTGTGTTAAGGAGTTAATCCTGAATTAATGTTAATTGATTGGAGAGATAACCATGGAAAGAATCCAGACTCTTGAGACCCGTAACATGTGCGAGAGCGCAAAGAACGGCGGTTGCGGCGAGTGCCAGACCTCCTGCCAGTCTGCTTGCAAGACAAGCTGCGGCGTTGCTAATCAGCAGTGTGAGAACGGCAACAAGTAAAAAAATTTAAGGAAAATGCCGCCTTCAAAGGGCGGCATTTTTTTCGTAGAAAGGATATACCCCTATGGTACATCAATACAAATTAAACGGATACAACATTGTTCTTGATACCTGTTCGGGCTCCGTACACGTAGTGGACGAGGTAGCCTACGACATCATCGAGATGTACAAAAGCAGACCCGAGGACGAAATCGTAGAAGAACTGCTCGCAAAATATCAGGACAGAGAGGACGTCACCGAGGAGGAGCTTAGACTCTGCATAGAAGACGTCAGAGCTCTTGAAAATGCGGGCAAGCTCTACACCCCCGACACCTTTGCCCCTATGGCAACAAAGTTCAAGGAGCGTTCAGGCAACGTTATAAAGGCGCTGTGTCTGCACGTTGCCCACACCTGCAACTTAAACTGTGCCTACTGCTTCGCAAGTCAGGGCAAATACCACGGCGAACGTGCGGTAATGAGCTTTGAAGTGGGCAAACGCGCCCTTGACTTCCTTGTGGAGAATTCAGGCACAAGACACAATCTGGAGGTAGACTTCTTCGGAGGTGAACCCCTGATGAACTGGGATGTTGTCAAGAAGCTGGTGGAGTATGCCCGAAGCATCGAGAAGGAAAAGGGCAAGAACTTCCGCTTTACCCTCACCACCAACGGTGTACTTATCGACGACGAGGTAATTGAATTCTCAAACCGAGAGATGAGCAACGTGGTTCTGAGCCTTGACGGCAGAAAAGAGATTCATGACCTGACAAGGGTTGACTTCAGCGGTCAGGGAAGCTACGACAAAATCGTTCCCAAATTCCAGAAATTTGTAGAGTCCCGCGGCGGTAAGGGTTACTATATGCGCGGCACCTTCACCCACGCTAACCCCGACTTTACCGAAGATGTATTCCACATGGCAGACCTGGGCTTTACCGAGCTCAGTATGGAGCCTGTGGTGTCCGCCCCCGACGACCCTGCAGCACTTACTCCCGAAGACCTTGAGATAGTCAAGGAGCAGTATGAGATACTTGCAAAGGATATGATTCGCCGCCGAGACGAGGGCAAACCCATCACCTTCTATCACTATATGATTGACCTCACCGAGGGTCCCTGCGTATACAAAAGAATCTCAGGTTGCGGTTCAGGCACCGAATATATGGCGGTTACCCCCTGGGGCGACCTCTATCCCTGCCACCAGTTTGTAGGCGAGGAAAAATTCTGTCTCGGCAACATCTTCGACGGAGTAACAAACGACGCTCTCCGTGAGGACTTCCGTTCCTGCAACGCATACTCACGACCCGAGTGCAAGGACTGCTGGGCAAAACTCTACTGTTCAGGCGGTTGTGCCGCAAATGCATATCACGCAAGCGGCTCCATCCGCGGAATATACGAACCCGGATGCGAGCTTTTCCGCAAGAGAATAGAATGTGCAATTATGATTAAGGCTGACGAAGCCCGAAAAAAGAGGATGCAGTAATATGCAGACACCCATAGCAGATTTCGTTAAAAACTACAGCGAAGGTAATAAAATCCGCTTTCACATGCCGGGTCACAAAGGACAGAGCTTTCTGGGATGCGAAAAATTCGACATCACAGAGATAAAAGGTGCCGACTCACTATATGAGGCAAAAGGAATTATCGCAGAAAGCGAGAGAAATGCCGCAGAGCTTTTCTCCACAAAAGCGACCTTCTACTCCACCGAAGGCTCCAGCCAGTGCATCCGTGCTATGCTTCACCTTGCCCTTTCAAGAGATGGTAACGCATCCCGCACCATACTTGCCGCAAGGAATGTTCACAAAGCCTTTGTGTATGCCGCGGCTCTGCTTGATTTTAATGTAGAGTGGCTATTCCCCGAAAAACCCGCTCCTTCCCTTTGCAGTTGCCCCATAAGTGCGGAGCTTCTGGAGAAAGCCCTCGGCAGTATGCAAACTCCCCCTGCGGCAGTATACATCACAAGTCCCGATTATCTGGGAAACATTGCTGATATCAAGGCGCTCTCCGAGGTTACTCACCGCTATGGCACCATTCTACTGGTGGACAATGCCCACGGCGCATATCTGCATTTTCTCGAAAGCTCTCTGCACCCTATGGATCTGGGGGCAGATTTATGCTGTGATTCTGCTCACAAGACCCTGCCTGTGCTTACGGGAGGTGCATATCTGCACATCGGCAAAAATGCTTCTCAAAGCTTTGAAGAAAATGCCAGAGAGGCACTTTCTCTCTTCGGCTCCACAAGCCCTTCATATCTCACCCTTATGTCCCTTGACCTGTGCAACAGATACCTTGATGAAGGCTACAGAGAACGGCTTTCGGGCTTTATGAATGATATTTCAGATCTTAAAGAATCCCTTAAGCAAAACGGATGGGAAGTATGCGAAAGCGACCCTTTAAGGCTCACCATAAAAGCACCTCAGGGATTAAGCGGTACCGAGCTTCTTGAAAAGCTTTCCGAAAAGGATATTGAGTGCGAATATGCAGACCCGGACCATCTGGTGATGATGTTCACGCCTGAAAACGACGGTGCCTGTTTTGAAAAAATCCTTGACGTCTTGGGTGTTAATACCGCACCGCAAAAAGAGCTCACTCACCTTCCCTTCACATTGCCAAAATGTGCCATATCCATAAGGGAAGCAGTAATGAGCAAAAAAACAACCGTTACCATTTCTGACAGTATCGGCAAAATCTGTGCATCCCCCACTGTCTCCTGCCCGCCTGCAATCCCCATTGCAGTTTCGGGAGAAGTAATCAGCCGCGAGCTTGCCGGGATATTCACATACTACGGCATCGACACAGTAGACATAGTCAAAGAATAATCAGCAGAGGAATCCTATGGACAGACAGACTCTTCACGAACACATCAGAAGCACCTACGGGGTACCTGCAGATTATCCTTGGGAGGATACCAACGCAGTATACCGCCACAAGGATAACAAAAAATGGTTCGCACTGATTATGGATATTCCGAAGTCAAAGCTGGGCATTGCCGACGACGAGATAATCTCGGTAGTCAACCTGAAGTGTGACCCTCTGCTTTCAGGCTCACTTCTCGGTGACGAAGGCATCCACCCTGCTTATCACATGAACAAGGCACACTGGATAACTCTCCGTCTGGACTCAAGTGTCCCCGACGATAAGGTCCTGTGGCTTCTGGATATAAGCCACAGCCTCACAGAAAAGAAGAACAAACCAAAGAATAAATAACAAAACTCCCCGAGAACGTTGAGCACTTAATTCGCTCACTCTCGGGGAGTTTTTATGTTCTGTATTTATCAACCTTGCTCACGGAAGGTGATGATGCCTGTCTCGGCATCCATAGCATCAATAATTGCCAGGGACTCCACGTGGTATCCCATATTGCGTATAGCTCTGCCTCCGTACTGGAAGCCTTTTTCGATAACTATTCCGCAACCCTCCACAACAGCACCTGCTGCTTCTGTAATAGAGATAAGTCCCTGTAATGCACAGCCGTTAGCCAGAAAATCATCAATGATTAAAACACGCTCGCCCTCGTGGAGGAACTTTTTGGAAACAATTACAGTATTCTTATTCTTATGTGTGAAGGATTCAACCTCGGCAACATACATCTCTCCGTCAAGATTTATGGACTTGGACTTCTTTGCAAAGACCATAGGAACACCGAATTCCTTTGCCACAAAGGCGGCAATACAAATACCCGAAGCCTCAATGGTCAGGACTTTGGTGATGTCTTTATCTCCGAAACGGCGCTTGAATTCACGCCCGATTTCCTCCATGAGGGAAATATCCATCTGATGATTTAGGAAACTGTCCACCTTCAGAACGTTGCCGTGCTTCACAACACCGTCTTTCACTATTCTTTCTTCCAGAAAGTTCATATTATCTAAACTCCTTTTATCTGAATTATCCTGCAATATCCCTTGCTACGTGAACACCGCTTGCAGATGCGTGAGAAAGCGAGTGAGTAATACCGCTGCCGTCGCCGATTATGTAAAGTCCCGGATAACAGCTTTCCAGTTTCTTATTCACTTCAACTTCCATATTGTAGAACTTAACCTCCACTCCATAGAGCAGAGTATCGTCATTGGCTGTGCCGGGAGCCACCTTATCGAGCGCATAAATCATTTCGATTATGCCGTCAAGAATTCGCTTGGGAAGCACAAGGCTCAAATCGCCCGGAGTGGCCTGAAGGGTGGGTGTAATAAATGCATCCTCCATACGACCCGGTGTTGAACGGCGGCCACGGATAAGGTCACCGAAGCGCTGTACGATAACTCCTCCGCCCAGCATATTGGAAAGTCGGGCAATGGATTCGCCATAGCCGTTGGAATCCTTGAAAGGCTCGGAGAAATGCTGTGACACCAACAGTGCAAAGTTAGTATTGTCTGTCTGCATAGCAGGGTCCTCGTAACTGTGTCCGTTAACAGTAATGATGCCGTTGGTGTTCTCGTTAACAACAGCTCCCTTGGGATTCATGCAGAAGGTACGGACCTTATCTCCGTATTTTTCGGTACGGTAGACTATCTTGCTCTCATAGAGCTCATCTGTCAGGTGGGCAAAAACAGTTGCAGGCAACTCAACGCGGACACCGAGGTCTACTCGGTTTGATTCGGTAGGAATGCTCAGATCCTTACAGACCTTTTCCATCCACTTACTGCCGCTTCTGCCAACGGAAACAATACACTTTTTGCAGGAATAGCCAGCATCCTTTGCCCTTATCTCATAGCCACCGGGAATTATCTTAATAGCTTCCACGGGAGTATCAAAGAAAAAGGTAACCTTATTTTTCAGTTCAGCATATAGGTTTTCCAACACCACATAATTGATGTCTGTGCCCAGATGGCGGACTGAAGCATCCAGCAGATGAAGGTCACTCTGGATACATAATGTTTTAAAACGTGTACCTGCGGTCGAGTACAGCTTGCATCCTTCACCGCCGAAACGCATATTGATTTCATCCACATAGTGCATCAAATCCAAAGCATGCTTTTTACCTATGTACTCATACAAAGTGCCGCCGAAATCGTTAGTAATATTATACTTACCGTCAGAGAAAGCCCCTGCGCCGCCAAATCCGCTCATAATCGAGCAACTCTTGCAACCGATACAGGACTTTATCTTGTCCCCGTCAATGGGACACTGGCGCTTATTAAGAGCGTGACCCGCTTCAAAGACAGCAACCTTAAGGTCCGGCTTCAACTGCATCAACTCATAAGCAGCAAATATACCACCGGGACCCGCACCAATAATTACAACATCATAATTCACGACTACCCCTCCTGTTTATAATTCTTCAACAGTAGTTTGTATCAATAATAACTATACCACAAGCTCTCACAAAAGTAAACATTGAGAATTTTTCCGAAATCTGATATAATAACCCCAAAGGAGCGAATACTATGAAAAAAATAAAAGGACTGATCAAAATGCTTATAATATCACTGTGCCTGTTCGGTCTTTGTGCCTGCCAGAGCGAGAGCAACAATTCAAACATCCACCCTGACAACTCCACAACCGCAAACACTCTCGGCTATGAGCAGATAGACGCGGAAAAAGCCAAAGAAATTATGGATAGCGGTGCAGAATTTATCCTCATTGATGCCAGAACCGAAGAGGAATTTGCAAGCGGTCATATTGAGGGCGCCATCCTCATCCCCGAGTATGAAATCCGGGATCGTGCCAAAAACGAGCTTCCCGACAAGGATGCTCTCATCCTCGTTTATTGCCGAAGCGGCAGACGAAGCAAAATAGCCTCCGAAGAGCTTGTAAATCTGGGCTACACCAACGTAAAAGAGTTCGGCGGCATCATCGACTGGCCCTACGAAATAGTAAAATAAAATCAGGTCACAAAAACATAATCCCCGAATTTGAGTGCAATTCAAGTTCGGGGAATTGTTATTTGTTTTCTGATATGGTATACTGATAAAAAGAGATTTACAACACGACTGAACTGAAAGCAGAAAGAAGTTGATTTGATGGAAAGGCCTTATATCATCTGTCACATGACTACCTCTATTGACGGTAAAGTCACGGGAGATTTTCTTTGGCGCGATTAGTGCACACCGGCAACTGAGGTTTACTATGAAATAAACCGCAACCTTAAATGTAACGGCTTCATCTGCGGCAGAGTAACTATGGAAGAGAGTTTTACACAAAACTGGTATCCGAACCTTGCCGACTACCCGCCTGTAAGCAACGAATCCGACTTCATCCCCAATAATCATTCAGACTTTTATGCCGTAGCATTCGACACCAACGGCAAACTTGGTTGGAAGTCAGACAAGATAATCGACCCTGACGGCGACCCCGGTTACGATGGTGCATACATAATTGAGGTGTTAAGCGAAAATACAGACGAACACTATCTCGGGTATCTGAAATCTATGAACATCCCCTACATCTTTGCAGGCAAAGAGACTATAGATGTCAATCTTGCTCTTTTTAAGCTTAAAAAACTTTTCGGTATCGAAAAACTCCTTTTAGAGGGCGGCAGTATATTAAACGGCTCATTTCAACGTGCAAACGCTGTTGACGAATTGAGTCTGGTTGTCGCACCTGTCATTGCAGACGGCAACAGCAAACCTCTATTTACTAACGGCACCGTATGCGACTTTACCCTTACCAAATCGCAAACCCAAAACGATGTACTTATACTGAACTACAAAAAATCAGATTAATCAGGAGAATACTATGAACTTCAGAGAAATTGCAAACAACAGACAGTCCTGCCGCGCATACAACCCCAATAAGCCCGTTGAAAACGAAAAGCTTCAGGCTATACTCGAATCAGCAAGGCTCTCCCCCTCTGCCTGCAACGGTCAGCCATATCACATCACAGTCTGCAAAGGAGAGGCTGCCCAAAAGGTGTCAAAAGCAACTCAGGGTATGGGTATGAACAAATTCGCCACACAGGCTCCGATAATGCTTGTAATCTCCGAGAAACCCTATGTTAAATCCGCAGGCTTCGGTGCAAAAATCAAGCACAACGACTATCGTTCCATCGACATCGGAATTCTCTCAGCCTACATTACCGCAGAGGCACAGGCACAGGGGCTTTCCACTTGCATCCTCGGCTGGCTTGACGATGTAAAAATCCGAGAAATCTGCAACCTTGAGGAAACAGTACGATTAGTAATCACTCTCGGCTACCAGAAGGATGACGATAAGCTCCGCTTAAAAAAACGCAAGAATTTATCAGAGCTTGTAAGCTTTATGGAGTAAGGGTGAGATTAAATGAATAATTACAAAAACGAGGTATCAGAGCGTTTCGGCGACACCAATGCTTACAAAGAATTCATACAAAAAACCGCAGGTTACACCGAAACTGATTTTGCAGACTCCGATGAAGGGTTAAGCAGAATTTTCATAAAATTTGCAGAGTGCAAAGCAAAGGGTAACTCACCCGAATCCGAAGAGGCAAAAGCACTTGTCAAAGAACTCAAGGAGTTTATATCCGAAAACTTCTACACCTGCACCGATGAAATTCTCAAAGGCTTAGGTGTAATGTACACCGCCGATGAACGCTTCAAAGTAAACATTGATAGCCATAGCGAAGGAACAGCGAACTTCATCTCAAAAGCAATAGAATGCTGCTGTCAATAAACGAGCAATAAAACAGGCAAAGAAAAAGGGATTGAGAAAAAACGCGAAAAATGATATAATAATCTCACCGATAAATAAGAATGTGACGAAGGAGGTTATCCGCATGAAAAGAATAGTTGCATTGGTTTTAATGGTGCTTTTTTTCCTTGGTTTAGTTGGATGTGATACATCGGATGATAAAACCACCTTGAAACTAAATCACAAACTTGGTATTGATAGTGAATACCTGACCCAAGGTCAAGAAATGGTTATGGCAGAAGTGGATTATATTAAAGTTGAACTATTAGAAACAGAGTTCACAAAATATACTGAAGGTGTATTGCCCGAACTTGTTTCGTTGATAAACCACCAGTATCCTAATGTGTTGAACAGTAATTGGGAATATATGGTTCATTTTTACGATGAGCAACAGACTACAGGATTGGTTCAGTTTAGGTATGTTATCAACAATGAAATCTTGACAGATAAGAGCATTACATTCAATTATGAAAATTGTGTAATAAATTCTGTTACATATTCTAATGTCGGCAAAACTGTTAATGAAGAAGATATTGTTTCAAGAGTTGCGACCTTCAAAGAAAACCATACCCAAGAACAGAAGAAACTAAACAGCGATGAAGAGTTTATCAAGGAAACTGTTCAATATTCCTATGATTATGATGCCGACAAACTGATATACACCTATAATCTGTTTTTCTATAAAGGTCAATATGAATTGAAAGTTATTGACAATGATACTTTATCGGAGTATTCATAGACGAAAAAGGTAATGCGGTGGATTAACCAATTTCAATTTGAAAAAGGAGTGTGATTGTATGAAAAAGTTAATAGCATTAGTTTTGGCATTGGTTTGTGTGTTGGGTCTGGTCGGTTGTAATAATGATAATCAACAGAAACAAGAAGATAAGGAAGTAAATACACATACTCTCAAAGTAACAGAAAACTCTGTTGGCGAAATAGGTAGAGAAACATTCAATCTATCCGTTGAGATTACCGAAGAAGATGCAAACGCCTTATCAGAAATAATCAATGGTAGCACTTGGAAAGAAGAACTTACTGATTGTGAAAGTGATTGTGTTATTAACCTAAAAGGTCATTGGTCACATTATAATTCCGAAAGTGGAATAGTTAACAAGTACAATGTAAAAGATATGTCAGTTTATTCTTCAAAGGTACAAGAAGTCAGCGGAAAGAGTTTGGTGCTGTCGGAAGAAGATAGAGCAACCGTTAATTCCATTC
>JAFQNJ010000017.1 GCA_017395925.1 Ruminococcus sp.
CATTATTGAAAATCCTCCTTGTATTTTAGGTAATGCGTCGCCAAACACACTACCATTATACTCGGAGGTTTTCTTTTGCTAAAGCTTTTTATTTTCCCCCGGTTGAACCGGGGGTTTATTTCCACACCTAAAGGCACCAATAATAACCGCCATTCTGATACAACAGAATGGCGGTTAATGTTTTCTGAATCAATTATTTCTGAATCTTGCGAGGAAGTCCTTGGTTTCCTGTCTCTGGGGGTTCACAAGCACCTCTTCGGGGGTGCCGTCCTCACAGATAACACCCTTGGACATAAATACAACTCTGTTGCTGACGTCCTTGGCAAAGGACATCTCGTGGGTTACCACCAGCATTGTTTTGCCTTCCTGTGCCAGCACCTTCATAACGCTTAATACCTCGCCTACCATTTCGGGGTCAAGAGCGGAGGTGGGCTCGTCAAAGAGGAGCACCTCGGGCTTCATGGAGAGAGCACGGGCGATGGCAACTCTCTGCTTCTGTCCGCCGGAAATCTGTCGGGGCTTTGCGTTGATATAGGGCGCCATACCTACCTTGTCAAGGTAGTGCATAGCAACTTCCTTTGCCTCGGCACGGCTCTTGCCCAGCACCTTGCGCTGACCCACGATGCAGTTTTCAAGAACTGTCATATTATTGAAAAGGTTAAAGGACTGGAACACCATTCCCACCTGGGCACGGTAGTCGTTGACCTTAATCTCGCCACCCGTAACATTCTTGCCGAGATACACAATGTCGCCGCCTGAAGGGGTTTCCAGAAGGTTGATGCATCTGAGGAGAGTGGATTTACCGGAGCCTGATGCGCCAATAATGGAGGTAACGTCACCGCGGTTTACGGTAAAATCAATATCAACAAGAACCTGATTGTTGCCGAATGCCTTGGACAGGTGCTTGATTTCAAGTATTTTTTCTGCCATCCTCAACGCCCCCTTTTCTGCATCTGAAAGTCCTTCTCTGCCTTGAGCTTTTCCTTGGCAGGACTCTGCTCATCAAAGGGACTGCCCTTTGCGGGATGATTATATGTACCTGCGGTCATGGTGAGGGAATCCACCTGTACCAGCTCGTAGCTCTTGGCACCGTCCATCTTCTTCTCCACAGCACGGAGTATAAAGGATGCCACCAAGGTCATAGTCAGATATCCCACCATCTCGATAACCGCCGAGGGGAAGTAGAGATATGTGGCACCTACTGCGGCGCGGTGAGCCGCAAAGAACTCGGTGAAGCTGATAATAAACATAACGGAAGTATCCTTGACATTGATAATGAAGTTGTTACCTATCTGAGGCATAATGTTTCTTATTGCCTGAGGAAGGATAACATTAATCATTGTCTGGAAATGTGTCATACCGATAGCCTTGGCGCCCTCGGTCTGACCGATATCAATGGAGATAATACCGCCACGGACAGATTCTGCCATATATGCACCTGTGTTGATAGATACAACAATAATAGCAGCAAGCCATACATTGGTAAATTTAAGGGCTCCTCCTGTGATGTAGGGCAGTCCGTAATAAATGAATACAGCCTGAAGCACCATGGGGGTACCTCTGAACACCTCAACGTAAACACGGACAACACCTCTTACGGTAGCAAGAACAGCTCTCTTGAAAATATTGTCGTTCTTGGTATAGGGAATGGTCTGGAGAATACCGCAGGCAAAGCCGATGATACAACCGATAGCCGTTGCAACAAGGGCAAGTATCAGGGTGTTCGCCATACCCTGAAGGTACGCGGCACCGTAGCCGTCCCAAAGCTTGATAATATCCTCAACAAACTTCATTATACCTCTCCTTCCTTTGAAAAATTCTATAAGGCGGGAGACCGAAGCCTCCCGCCTCAACTTAAGTTAAGATTAAACTGCCGATTATTCGCCTACGGGCTGATATGTGATAGCCTCAGCCATAAGCTCTGTGAAATCAGCCTCAGTCATGGGAGAGAGCACCTTGTCGATAGCATCCTTGAGCTCTGTGTTGCCCTTCATTACGGAGATACCGATGTTGATTTCGCCCTCGTCTACATCAAAGCCGTCGTCTGTGCCTGTGAAGTCGAGAATCTTCATATCGGGATATGCTGCAACTGCACCCTGTGCTGTGGGCATATCGGTGCATACAAAGTCAACCATACCGGTCTCCAGAGCCATAAGCATAGCAGGAGCGGTCTCTGCTGCAGTCTGGATATCTGCACCATCAATCTGGGGAAGGCAGCTGTCATACCAGATGGTAGCAATCTGTGCTGTGCACTTGCCGCCTGCAAGGTCGGAGAGACCCTTTGCATCAGCAAAAGCACTGTCTTTCTTTGTAAGGCATACGATAGATGCATAGTAGTAGGGACCTGCAAAGTCAACCTGCTCCATACGCTCTGCGGTCATGGACTGACCTGCGATAACAGCATCAATGGTACCAACCTGAACTGCAGGAACAAGTGAATCCCAGTCGGAGCGGACAATCTCAAGCTCCCAGCCGTTAGCTTCACAGATTTTCTTTGCAATCATAACGTCGTAGCCGTTGGCAAACTCGTTGGAGTCCTTAATGGGAACTGCACCGTTGGAATCATCCTTCTGGGTCCAGTTGTAGGGAGCGTATCCGCACTCCATAGCAACGGTGAGAACGCCGTCCTCAACGCCTGTCTTGGGTGTTGCGGAGCAACCTGCAAGAGCAGAGAGAGCAAGGACGAGAACCATAATAAGTGCTAAAAACTTTTTCATTTTCTTTCAAACCTTTCAATTTTTATATCTACGGCAAAAGCCGCTAAAAACAAAAAACGGACCGCTGAAGCGATCCACATCTATAATAAACGGGGCAAATACCCGTGTTTATTATTAAATTAAAGGATAGCACTCCACAGAAATCACTATGACAGTCCGGCAGGTGTTTCCTGACGGCCCAACGCAAAGAAGTCGGACACCTCTGTGCATTTCGGTGAGTTCCCCTTTCCCCTCGGCGGCGGTCCGCGCCTGACTTTTTTCCGAAAAGTCTGCCGTCGGGTACTGATGTTACCCACACCTCTATCTCAAATAAATTGGCACCATTATACTATGGTGTTTTTAAGTTGTCAACAAATTTTTCTGTTTTTTTGCAGAAAAATCCCTTATTCCCTGCATTTTTGAGATTTTTCGGGGTGCTGTCGCAAAAAAACTCCCCGAGGAAACTTCCGTCGGGGAGTAATCAAATCCTACAATTATACTATTCTGATATTGAGTGTGTCTGTGCCTGAGGTGGGGACAGTCTTGTTGGAGGAGATAACGATAACCGCATCGCCTTTCTTTACAATTCCTGTCTCCAGCGCCTTCTCCAGTGCCTGCAGGGTAATCTCGTCACTTCGTTTGAGCTCTTTGCCGTATACGGGAGTTACACCCCAGTTGAGAGCAAGCTTCTTGCACACCGATTCAGAGGTAACAACAGCGATAATGTCGCAGTCGGGACGGCAATGCGCCATAGCTCTGGCAACGGAACCTGTCTTACTCTCTACAACAATGGCGGTGGCACCGATGTTTTCTGCAATAGTCTTTGCGGCGTAGCAGATGTTTTCGCGGAATGAAGTCTCGGAGGGACGGCTGTTGAGGTAGTCTCTCAATACGTGAAGCTCACGGTGCTTCTCGGCCTCGGTACAGATATCACAGAGAGCCTTGACACTCTCCACAGGATATTTACCTGCGGCTGACTCGCCTGAGAGCATTACTGCGGAGGTGCCGTCATACACGGCGTTTGCAACATCGCTGATTTCTGCTCTTGTGGGTCTGGGTGAAGTGGTCATACTCTCCAGAAGCTGTGTTGCGGTAATAACATACTTACCGGCGGTAACGCATTTTCTGATAATGGACTTCTGAATTTCAGGAAGCTTTATGAAGGGAATCTCAACACCCATATCTCCGCGGGCAATCATAATGCCGTCGCTGACACGGATAATGTTGTCAATATCGGAAACACCGCTCTGGCTTTCAATTTTGGAGATAATCTCCACCTTCTCAAAGCCGAGAGAGTCAATAAAGTCACGGAGTGTGGTGACATCCTCGGCAGAGCGCACGAAGGATGCGGCAATATAGTTGACTCCCTGCTCCAGACCGAATTCAAGGTCGCGTCTGTCCTGAGCGCTGACATAGGGCATATTGATATGATAATCAGGGATATTGAGGCTCTTTCTGTTGGAAAGTTTTCCGCCTGCCTCAACGGTGAGGATAATTCTGTCGGAGTGAGTGGACTTGACTTTTGTCACGATTTTGCCGTCGTCAAAAAGCACCTGTCTGCCGATAATGGAGGGGTCTGCTTTAAAAAGATCCACAAGTCTGGGATAGGAAATGGACACGCCCTTCTCGGTGCCGAGGACATCCTCCTTGTAGAGTTCAAAGTCCTGACCCTTCTTGAGGGTAACGGTGGAATTTTCGAAGAGTCCCACTCTTACTTCAGGGCCCTTTGTATCAAGGAGAATCGCTATCTCTTTTCCGCACTCTGCAGAGGCTTCCTTTACAAGCTGAATGTTCGCTTTGATGTCATCATAAGTGCCGTGGGAGAGGTTGATTCGTGCAACATTCATACCCTCCTCCATCATTTTAACAAGGGTCTCCTTATTGTTACAGGCAGGTCCCAGCGTGCATATAATTTTTGTTTTCTTCATATTTATTACCCCAAGTCCCTATAATTATATTGAGAAAAACAATACAGTATTATATTAAGTATAATTTCCATATTATCTGATATTTATGATAACATAGCCACGGCTTTTTTTCAACAAAAAACCAAAATCAAAAATTAACTATATTTTTCTCATTATTTGCAGGAACACTTCTCTCATTATGCAAAGATAGTGTTATTATGCCCTTATAACCCCAAAAATCTGAAAGTTTTTTTATAAGAATTGCAAAAAGTCCAAATTTCCTCTTGAAATCCAAAAATTCTTGCTGTATAATTATTTTTCGTTGGGGTATATCCCTTGCCCCGTATCATATTTATGTTTATTAGGAGTGATATTCATGGCAATCAAGAATGCTTATCTTATCGAGCTTTTAGAAACCGTTAAGAAGCGTAATGCAGGCGAGCCCGAATTCATTCAGGCAGTTACTGAGGTTCTCGAATCTCTGGAGCCTGTTGTTGAGCAGAGACCTGACCTGGTAGAGGCAGGCGTGCTCGAAAGACTCGTTGAGCCTGAAAGACAGATTACTTTCCGTGTTCCCTGGGTTGATGACAACGGCAAGGTTCAGGTTAACCGCGGTTTCAGAGTTCAGTTCAACTCTGCTATCGGTCCCTACAAGGGCGGTCTCCGTTTCCATCCCTCCGTATACAGCGGTATCATCAAGTTCCTCGGCTTCGAGCAGATCTTCAAGAACGCTCTCACAACTCTGCCCATGGGCGGCGGTAAGGGCGGCTCTGACTTCGACGCAAGAGGCAAGAGCGACGGCGAGGTTATGCGCTTCTGCCAGAGCTTTATGACAGAGCTTTCCATGCACATCGGTCCTGACTGTGACGTTCCCGCAGGTGACATCGGCGTTGGTGCACGTGAAATCGGCTACCTCTTCGGTCAGTACAAGAGACTCAGAAATGAGTTCACAGGCGTTCTCACCGGTAAGGGCATTCAGTACGGCGGTTCTCTCATCCGTCCTGAGGCTACCGGCTACGGCG
>JAFQNJ010000018.1 GCA_017395925.1 Ruminococcus sp.
GACAAGGAGCTCTATGCATACGGCGAAATCCTCACCAAGTGCGGCGACGGTCGTCCCTTCTGTGAGTACACAGAGCTTATGGATGTTACTGACTCCTCCGCATACTGGGGCATCAAGGATGCTGTTCAGAAGAACGGCAACGGCGGTAATCCCTTCCCCAACTACCAGTCTGAGGCTGACGGCTGTGACCCCACAACTGTTAACTTCACAAAAGAAAATGTTATCCAGTGGAACGAGTCCCACGATACATACATCGACGGCGGTACATCTTCCCTGACTGTTCAGCAGAGAAACAAGATTTGGGCCCTCACTGCTGCTCGTCAGACAATCACCGGTATCTACTTTGCACGTCCCGATGACAGAACTGGTGCAAACCGTGCAGCTATCGAGGTTATCTGTGCAGACATTACTCTCGGTGATGCAAACGTAACATCTTGGGCAGATCCCGAGGTTGCAGCTGTTAACCAGTTCGACAACTACTTCGGCGATGCTCCCGAATACTGCAGAAACAGAAACAATGTTGCTATCATTGAGCGTGGCGGCGTAGGTGCTACACTCGTTAACCTCAACGGCACAACAAAGGCTATCTCTATTGCTACAAAGACTCTTGCTGTTGGTAAGTACATCGATGCTATCACAGGTGCAGAGTTTACAGTTGCTGAGGACGGCACACTCACAGGTACTATCGGCAGCACCGGTATTGCTTGTATCTACTATGCTGAGGACAAAGAGCCTACATTCCGTGAGGATAACAGCGTAAGCATTGATGATCTCCGTGCATTCATGCAGACTTGGGATGCTTCCAATGGTGAGTATCCCCGCGTACCCGGTGCAAACACAGTTGTATTCTCCGCTAAGGGTTGGAACAGTGCTTGCGTATACTCCTGGATTAAGGGCACAGAGGACAACCTCGGCGCATGGCCCGGCACACCCATGGTATTCGCACTTAATAACGAGTACGGCGAGAACCAGTTCTACACAATGATTCCTGAGGAGTACGATTGCTACATCATCAACGACGGTACTAACACCAGCCAGACTATTGACCTTGAGGTTGGTGACAGCATCGGTATGTATATGGATCAGAGAAACGGCGAGGGTAAATGGACTATCGGTACATGGTCTCCCAACTTTGTTGACACCACACTTCCCGGTAAGGATCAGCCCACACAGCCTTCAACTCCCGGTGATACAGAGCCTTCAACTCCCGGCGACACAGAGCCTTCTGAGACAATTCCTTCAACTCCTGTTGTAGGCGATATCCTCGGTGACTGTGACGGCGACGGCAAGGTAAACATCAAGGACGCAACTACTATCCAGAAGAAGCTCGTTGACCTTGAAGTTCCTTCCTTCAACTATGACCTTGCAAATGTTAACGGCGACAAGACTGTTGACATCAAGGACGTAACTGCTATCCAGAAGTGGATTGCTGGTCTCCTTCCCGATGCAAGCATCGGCGAGGCAGTTTGATTTAATATCCTGAAGGATACAATCAGTTTTGCTGATTAAATAAGATTCTCCCCGTTCATTCAGGTGAACGGGGAGTTTTTGTGTGTATGAATATATATTTATTCGTAATATTGACAAGTTGTTCCAATTACTGTAAAATCAAAATTAGAGTTGTATAGAGGTGATAATATGAAGAAACGCGATATAAATAAATATATTTACGTTGGCGGATTGGCTCTGTTGATTATCCAGTTATTGATAATAATTTATAATGTAATCAATGGAGATTTGTATACAGAGGAAATTATCACCTTTTCCGAAGAACTTACATTCGTAAGCTTCATAAGTCAGACTTGGGCGGGGATCCTTGGCACTTTGCTGCTGTGTTATCTTCTCTTCAAACGTTTCAAAAAAGGACCCGACCCTTTCCTTGAAATGGCAGGAGCTCTCCTTTGGGTTATCCAGATACTTTCATTCTACTCGAAAGGAATGAATGTAATCAATTTTTGCATTGCCTATATTATTGGTATATTCGGAACATTGACATTGCTGGTAGTTGGATTCTTGGATTTTGTCAACTCTAAAAAGCAAATAGATAATTCTGATGATAATGATGCCCTTTTATAAGGGCATTTTTTCATTCTTGTAACAGTATTTAAAAACTTTTAACTTGTTTTTGGTAAATGTTGTGTTATAATTTATTATGTAATGAACTATATACTATATATGGAGTGCTGTATATGAAATGCCCTTTTTGCGGATTTGAAGAAAGTAAGGTTATTGACTCCCGTCCTGCTGATGACGGTGAGAGAATACGCAGACGCCGTGAGTGCCTCGGTTGTGCCAAGCGTTTTACAACCCACGAGGTAATTGAGACTGTTCCTATCGTTGTTGTCAAGCGCGATAAATCCAGAGAAGTTTTTAATCGCAGTAAGCTTATGTCCGGTTTTCTTCGTGCCTGTGAGAAACGCCCCATTTCTGTTGACCAGATAGAGAAGATGGTGGATGATATTGAGTCGAAGCTCCAGAGCGGATATGACCGTGAGGTAACATCACAGCATATCGGTGAACTGGTGATGGAGGTTCTCAAGGATACCGATAAAGTGGCATACATCCGCTTTGCATCCGTGTATAAAAACTTTGAAGATGCTGATACCTTCCTTGAAGAGCTCAGCAGACTTCAGGCAAACAAAAAGTAAAAATAATGAATTAAGCCGCTTCACATAGAGAAGCGGCTTTTGTTATGACTTGATGTTATGGGGATAATCAGAACTGTCTGC
>JAFQNJ010000019.1 GCA_017395925.1 Ruminococcus sp.
CTCCGGAATGACAGACACAGCACCCGGTTCAATACAGGTTGCAACAGGTAACCAGCCCGGTGCAGCTGTAACAAAGAGTAACTGCTTCTCCGGCAACACCTACTATGCAAAGACATGGGTAATCTACAAGGATGCAAAGGGTGTAGAGCAGGTTGCTTACTCTGACCTGTTGGTTGTTGATAAACTCTGATAATCAGAACAGCTTAGAACACAGTTTAAACTAATCTGATAAATCCCTCTGGCAGAAAACTGTCAGAGGGATTTTTATTATCCTCACGACTCTGACAAATCCCGGTCGCACAATATGTGAAAATGTAACAGAATTACAAAATTATTACAAAATGAGCATATAATATGGTTAATTTTGTTGATTTTTTCCCGTATTTATTGTATATTTATAATGTATCTTTATGTATTTATTACATTAGTATATTAATAGGAGGATTTTTATGAAGTTCAGGGGTTTTAAGCGTATTATTTCGCTACTGCTGACGGTTTGCATTTTATTGGTAGCTTTCCCAATTACTGTGCCGGTAATGGAAGCGGAAGCCATAGGCGGTGTCAACGCTCTTACCTGTTCGGTATTTATCTCTAACTCAACAGCACGAAATTACATCGACACTATGATGAGGTATTACATCAACAGCAGTTCCACATTGCAGTCAACTCTCGACAACGGCAATTCCGTTGTCTTTATGTTTGAGGGCGGCTCCGATAACTATTGGAACGGCACAACATACTCCGATAATGACTACGCAAGCCGAACTCAGGCTGTGTGTATTGTTGTCAAGAAAAACTCCTCGGGCAATGCGTATATTGACTATTACTGCGAGAACAGCTCGTCAATTCCTGCTGAACCCAGCTGGTGTACCAACGGTGTGGCATATTCAGGCTCCACCACTCTTATGGACGGCACTTACGGATTCTACACATGGAACCATACCGGTCCTTACGCCGCTTTTCAGATTGACCTTACCAGCAGCAGCGGCTACTGCTACTATACCCCAAGCGAAAACCCCAACGGCTATAAGGCAGGAGCCAGCGGTATCAATATTCACACCCGCTCAACTGCATATAACGGCGGTAGCTCTATCGGTTGGGCATGGTCCGAGGGTTGTCAGGTTATCGGCTACGGCAATGACTCCAGCAATGAGTTCAATGCTTTTATGAAATCCGTAACAGGTATTACCTGGAATCCCTGGATTTCCTGGAATCCCAAAAGTCTCAACACATGGGCCTCCACAGGTACATACAAGGGATATTTTGTTGTAGACCGTCAGCTCGGAATGATAGGTACTAACGGCACCCAATATGGTTCCGGCTCCCTTAGCACTCTTTATAACACTACTGCACTTACAAATATTACCGCCAAATCCACCGCCGCACGCAAGGCGGCAGGACTCAGCGAAATCACCGACTACATCTCCCAGTGCACATATTATCCTGCATACGGCAAATTAGTGTGCACAGGCACAGACGTTTGGACAAGAACCCTCCCCTGCTACGCAAGTGTAAACTCCTCTACTGTTGCTATTTCTGCATATAATCAGGGTGATATACTCACCTGCACAGGTCTTTTCAAAAATACTGCCGGCGAATACTGGTACAGAGTGCAACCTGCGTCAGGTTCAGCTCTGTATGTACGAGCGGCGTATATGGAATTCAAGGAACAGTATCTGACGGATATTACCCTTAAAGATCACACAAAGCCCAATGGTCACGTTAAAGGTACAGGCTTTGTGGTAGATGGCACAATCTCAACAACATACAATCAGCTCACCGCTGTTTCTGCTTATGTTCACACCGGCTTCGGCACCACAGGTGAGCAGAGCACAGGTCACAGAGTGACAGTAAGCAACAACACCTACTCCCTCGGCGGCAGTACCGTTGACTCAAATGTATGGATGAATGTTGTCCCCCAGGGTCCCAACACCATGGTTATCTCTGCGGAATACAAGAATCATTACGTTGTGAACGATACAACTCTCAATACAAACACAGGCACAGTTATACTGGCTGAAGATTACTTTATGGTAATCCCCTCCTCTGTAAGCCAGAGCACCTGCAGTCACACCTACCAGACCTATGTAGTAGGCGGCAGTGCAAGCTGTACGGAGACCGTAAACACCATTCAGGCTTGTACCACCTGCGGACTCACAGGTGATGTGACAAGCTCCACAGGCAGTCACTCCTTCGGCGACTGGGTAACCACAGCCGCAACCTGTACAGAGAAGGGCTCAAAGGTCCGAACCTGTAATAATTGCGGCACCAAGGAAACAGTAGAAATCCCTGCATTGGGTCATAGCTACAAATCTGTTTTTGTTGATGCAACCTGTATCGAATATGCCAAAACAATCCACACCTGCGAAAGATGCGGACATACCTACAATACAATAGTCGCTCCCGAATACTCCGAATGGAGCGAGGCTATTCCCGAGGGAATCGACCCCTCCCTTATCGATACTAAAATTCAGTACAGATACAGCGATTACAAAACAATTCAGAATAACGAACCCTCCACCAGCGGATATACTCAGATAAAAAAAGAATGGCAGAGTCAGGGACAGAAGACTCAGGAATGCGTTAAATCCTGGGATTCAGGCTATGACAAGAGTCACACTCTCTACTCAACATATAACAACACTCCTATAACAAACAGTTCAAACGACTATACAAAGCAGGAACTGAATTCTGAAAACATCGTAGGATATATCTACTACCACTGGTGTTCAGACATGCACCATGACGGTCCCTACAACCGTACAACCAGCAAAACAAAAACCGATTATTATGTTGGATTCCATTCTTTTTACAGCACAAAGTCACCCTCTGAATCCGAGAGAACTGCTTCTGACGGCAGTGTAATTTACAGCAACCTCTCCTGCTGCGGTGACTCCTATTGGTACTACAACATTCCGGTTTACAAGCAAACCTACACTACCTACAAGGCACTCTACACTCATGAGGGCTGGACAGACTTCTCCGCGTGGAGTGACACAGTGTACACTGCATCAAGCACCCGAAAGGTAGAAACCCGCACCCTTTACAGATATGCACTTCCCGGTGAAATGGGCGACCACAACTATGTAAACGGCGTTTGCTCCGTATGCGGCAAAACAGAAGCTTCGGACTATATGTATCTTTTCGGCTTCATAAACGGCGCTGACTACGGATACGGCGACGATTCCGCTACCATAGGTATCTACAAATTTATCGACGGCAAGCTTGTGGCAACATTTACTGAGGACAGCTACGTCGGTGTCAAGAAGGGCGACAACACAGCATGGTATATGGCAGAGAGTTATCCCGGGGATGACGCAACCTCTGCTGTACTGAAAAATGCAGACGGTATATCAAATCCCGAGAAGCTCCGAGTCCCCGGCGGTAAGGAAATCACCTTTACTCTTACCGAAAACAGTAACGGCACCTACACTTTGAGCTTTGAAACCTCCGAATGCAAGCACAGCACCCACGACCTTAGCGGACATTGCGTTGCCTGCGGCGTAGAAGTGGGTCACACCTTCAATATGGGTGCCTGCACAGTCTGCGGCAAGCCGTGCTCCCACGTATGGGAAAACGGCGTCTGCATCGGCTGTAACTTCCAATGCAGACACAGCTTCTACGGCGGCGAATGTTTGGTTTGCGGCACTCCCTGCCAGCATAACTTCGAGGACGGCAAATGCACTAACTGTCTGGAAAACTGCGGACACATCTTCAAGGACGGCATCTGTACCATTTGCAATACGGTATGCACACACACATTCAAAAACGGCGAATGCACCATTTGCTCAAAGGTATGTGAGCACAACTTTGCAGACGGCTACTGCACCATCTGCAAACTGCCCTGTGAGCATAACTTCCTAAACGGTCAATGCACCATCTGCACAGCAACCTGCATCCACAGCTTCGAGGACGGTCAGTGCACCGTCTGCTCCAAGGTTTGCGAAAATCACAACTACATAAATTCCTCCTGCAGTATTTGCGGCAAGGATGAGCCTGACTTCTATCTCTTCGGTCTTATCAACGGCAAGAATTACGGCTGTGAGGAAGATGCTGACAACAAGGGTATCTACAAATTCACAAAAGGTTCCCTTAAAGCATTATTCACAGAGGACAGCTACGTTGCTGTAAAATATGCAGACAACTCCCGCTTCTTCGTATGTGACGGAAGCCCCGACAACGGTACCAAAGAGGTAACTCTTTATAACGCAGATGCTATATCCGAAAGCGGCAAGCTCTTCGTTCCCAAGGGACGACTTGTTACCTTCTGTCTCACATCAAATGGTGATAACACCTATACTTTAAGCTATGAGGTCGCTCCCTGCGCTCACATCTCCCACGATACAAACGGTAACTGCCTTACCTGCGGTGAGGCTTGTGACCACAGCTTCTCTGACGGCTACTGCTACATTTGCTCCAAGGCTTGCAAGCATCACTTTGAAAACGGCGTATGCACCATCTGCTCCTACGAATGTGAGCACAGCTTCAAAGACGGCAAGTGCGTAATCTGCGGCACAGCTTGCGAGCATAACTACGAAGACGGTGCTTGCAAATACTGTGAGATTCTCTGTAATCACAACTTTGAGTTCGGTACTTGCACAATCTGCAAAAAGACACTTGAGTATTATCTTGCAGGCTATATCAACGGACAGAATATCGGCTGTGAAGAGAACTTCGCTCTCACAGGCTCTTATCTCTTCTCAAACGGCAAACTTACAGTAAACTTTGACTCAGACAGCTTTGTATTTGTAAAAACAAAGAACAACGAAATCTGGTATATGGCTGAAACTTCTGAAAACACCTCATCATCAATTCTCGTTGATACCGCAAAGGGTGCATCGGAAATGATGTTTATCCCCGGCGGTGTGAACGTGACCTTCACATTGAGTCTGATGGAAAACGGAAGTCTCGGCATTGAGTATACAGTCAACACCTGCAGTCACACAAATCATCACAAAGACGGCTTATGCAAAGGCTGCTCCTCAAGTGTGGAGCACAGCTTCAAAAACGGCTACTGCACAGTATGCGATGCAAAAGAGATTATTGAGGAAGTAAAACTTCCCGAAATCAACGCAAAGTATGCTTATCTCTCCACCGAAAATGAACTTTTCTACGCAGTGGTATTCTCCACCTCGAACTTTGAAGCTGTGAATCCTCAGGATATGGGACTTCTGGTCTTCAAGGAGAAGGATGGAGCTCTTGACTTCTCCTCTGCTTACGAAGTATCGGAAGGTGCAGAGGTCAAGGACGGATACTTTGCGGTAAAGACCGACACCATCCACCCCAAAGAGTTGGGAGAAACAGTTTATCTCAGAATTTACGCAAAGATTTCTGATGGAAGTTTCGTATACAGCGATGTCATCAGCTACAGCGGCACCCGATACGCTTACTCCGTATTGAGAAATCCTGCAAGCACAAAAGCCATGAAGGCACACGCTGTAGCACTTCTGAACTTTGCATCCGAAATGCAGATTTACTACGACTACAATACCGACTCCCTTGCAAACGCTCTCCTCACACCAGAGGATAAGGCGCTGGCATCTGCATACAGAGCCGATATGGTAGAAAAAATCACCAAGGTTGACTCTGCAAAAACTGCAGACTTCACAAAGAACACAAAGGGAGTATCCCTCTACCCCACCGCTGATTTCAGTTCAGACCTCTTTACACTGAGCTACAACCTGAAGGTTAAGAACTCTGCTCCTGCTGAAATCAAGCTCTACTACTGGGACAGCGAGGCATACCTCTCTTTGGAAACTCTCACAAAGAGTAACGCAAGCGGTGTACTCACTATGCATCTCACCTCTGAAGGAACATACAAGGCTGACATCACCGGCATCAGTGCCAAGGATATAAACAGTGCAATTTATGTTTCCGTTACATATACAGCAGATGGCGCAGAATACTGCACAGGTGTCACCGCATACAGTCCGGCGCAATACCTGAACGCGAACGCAAATAATTCCTCATCAGAATTAAATTCTCTTGCACAGGCATCCGTAGTTTACGGATATTACGCAAAGAAACTGTTTGAAACAGTCTGATATATTCAACCTTTGCGAACTTTTAAATTACGGAAAAACGGATGAAAGGAGAGCATCACTCCTTATCAGAGTGATGCAAAAATCAATATGAAACTAACTAAAAAATGCCTGTGCCTGCTACTGGCGCTGACAACAATGCTGTCTCTGGTAAGCTTCGGCGAAATAGAGCACACCCACGCGGCATCAGCAAGCTCATATATTTCTGAAACCTACGCTTCTAACTTAAACGTAAAAGCCACTGCAGTTGCAAACCTTTACGATGCTCCCTCCGCCTCGGGTATATTGAAGTACACCGTAGCAAAGGGCACCACTCTCAGAGTAAAGGCTCTGCACAAAAACACTTCGGGCGAATACTGGTACGAGGTACTGTACTATAACCTTACACTCTATGTACCTGCCGCCAATACCGAATTCGTCTCTCACCTGACGGGTGACGTATCTGCTAAAAAACTGCAGTCGCCTGCAGTACTCAATTACGGAACGGGTTTCCCCATCGGCGGTGAGATTTCATCGGTATACAACGATATCGGCGAAGTACGTGCCTCTCTCTACAATGGCTCCTACCTTACAAGAGAGCCTGCACTCACCTCTGCCGACAATGCAAACGGCAAATACTACAACCTTACAAACAGCACGGTTGACACAAACCTCTGGTTCAACAAGCTCTCCACAGGTGTCTACACCTACGTTGTATCTGCCGAGGCTGTAAGCCACTACATTGACGCAAGCGGCAAGCTTGCCACCTCCAGCGTAGACGTATTTGTTGAGAACAAGCAGTGCGTTGTCACCAATGGTTCAAGCCCCAACCCCGTGCTTCACCGCGGTATTGACGTATCCTACTGGAACGGCAGCATCAACTGGGCACAGGTTGCAACTCAGGTTGATTTCGTTATTATCCGCGCCTCCTGGGAGGAAACCGCAGATACCAACTTCGCCACCAATGCCGCAGGCTGTGAGGCAAACGGCATCCCCTACGGCGTATATGTATATTCCTACGCTGAAACCGAGGCAGAAGCTATCGGCGAAGCTGAATATGTTCTTTCTCTTGTAGACAACTATAATCTGACCTTGCCGATTTATTTTGACTTTGAAGACGAGTGCCAGATGAACCTCAGCACCGATATGAAAAAGAAGGTTGTCAAAGCCTTCTGTGACACTATTTATGAAGGCGGACATCAGCCGGGTATCTATACATACAAATGGATTCTCAACAGTGTGCTTACCGATTCATACTTCAAAACCCTGCCCACCTGGGTGGCAGAAATCAATGGTGCAAGCTACACCACCTATGGCGGCGGCCTCACAATGTGGCAGTATTCATGGACAGGAAGCTTTAGCGGTATGAGCGGTGACGTTGACTGCAACTATATGTACGTTGAGCTCCCAGGAACTCACAGCAGCGACACAACCTATCTCTCAAGATGCGAGTACTATCCTTCAAACCTTATGGTAACCCTTAACTCTGATGCTAACGTGAGAGAATATCCCTCCACCGACTACAGCACTCTCAAAACTCTCACCGCAGGTAAACAGGTTCACGTAACGGGTCTTTACAAGAACACCTACGGGAACTACTGGTATCAGATTGAAACAGACGGCGTTACGGGCTATATCGGCTCGGAGCTTGCCGATGTTGACGAGTATCTCTTCGACGATATTTCTGTTTCAAATCCTGCAATGGCTTCAAACCTGAATTCAGGCAGCGGCTATTATATCCGCGGTGATTTAAGCTCGGTTTACAACAACCTTCTGACTGTCAACGCAAGGGTATATTCAGGCGAAGACACATCCGCCAGCCCCGTACTCAGCAGCAGTTACAGCCCCAACAGCAAGTCCTATTCCCTTTACAAAAGTGAGGTTGACTATGGTCTTGCCTTCGGCACACAGAGTTCGGGATATTATACCTATGAGATTTCTGCAGATGTGAAGAACTACTCCGCCAGAGGCACCTCCCTTACAAGCAGCACCAAAAACGTGGTACTCTGGACTGCTCCCTACACTGTGAACAACGCGGCCATTACTCCCCCTGCCTCAACCGCCTGTACTCACAGCATTGTGACTCAGCCCGCAAAACAGCCCACCTGCACAGAGACAGGTCTCACCGAGGGAAGTTATTGTTCATTGTGCAACGTGGTATTTGCTACCCAGACAGTTCTCCCTGCAAACGGTCACAACTACGTTTCCCAGCACTACGACGCCACCTGTATAGATACAGAACACACCCTTTACACCTGCCTCAGCTGTGGTGACAGCTACAGAGAAAACCACGGCACTGTGCATAGCGAGTGGTCAGAGACCAAGCCCGAGGGCGTGGACGAAAGTCTCATAGAAACAAAGACCCAGTACAGCTACAGCGAATATCAGACCATCAAAAACTATCAGACCTCCGTGGACGGCTACACTCTTATAAACAAAGAGTGGGAAAGCCAGGGCGTGAAAACTCAGGAGTGTGCCAAGGAATGGCCCGAGGGATTTGACACAAGCCACTCTCTGTACACAGAGTACAACAAAACTCCTGCAAAGGACTACACCGACACCTACTATGTGAAGCAGGAGCTTAATTCCGAAGAGATTGTAGGCTACATCTATTATCACTGGTGTACAAATCAGGAAACCACCGGTCCCTATAACCGCTTCACAAGCAAGGTTAAAACCGACGAGTATCACACTTTCCACGCCTTCTACAGCACAAAATCTCCCTCGGAATCCGAGAGAGAGGCTTCTGACGGCAGTGTAATCTACAGCAACTTTGATTGCTGTGCAGATACCTACTGGTACTACAATGTTCCCGTTTACAAGCAGACCTACACCGACTACAAGGCACTCTATACCCACTCCATCTGGACTGCATATTCAGAGTGGAGTGACACCGAAGTCACCTCCTCTTGGGACCGCAATGTTCAGACCCGCACCCTTTACAGATATGTAAATGAGGATGCTCTGGGCGACCATTCCTACGACAACGGTGTCTGTACTGTCTGCGGAAGTCCCCAGCCTGAACAGGATATGTGCCTTTTCGGATTCATCAACGGTGTTGACTATGCCGACAAGGAAGACTACGAATATCTCGGCAGATACTGCTTCAAGGACGGTAAACTGGTGACAACATTCACAGAGGACAGCTACGTTGGTGTTAAAACCGCCGACAACGAAAGATGGTATATGACCAACGGCTATCCCGGCAAGAATGTTACCTCGGTTATGCTCTACAACACCGATGTTCTGGAATATAACGGTGACAAGCTCTTTGTTCCCAAGGGCAGAGAAATCACCTTTACCCTTGAGAAACTGGAAAACGATATCTATATTCTAAGCTACACAGCGGCACCCTGCTCCCACGAAAAACACAACACTCAGGGCGAATGTGTACTTTGCGGTGAAAAAACCGACCACAACTTCATCCTCGGCGGATGTATCGTGTGCGGTGCAACCTGCCCCCACGCCTACTCTGAAGGCGTGTGCAGATTATGCTCCTACGAATGTACTCACGTGTACTACGAAAACGGTGCTTGCATAAGCTGTAATCTCCCCTGCTCTCACAACTTCACAAACGGAACCTGCTCCGTTTGCGGCACCGAGTGTCAGCACAGCTTCAAAAACGGTGTCTGCTCAGTTTGCGGCGAAAGCTGCAATCACGAGTGGTCAGAGGGCAAGTGCTCCTTATGCGGAGAAACCTGTGCCCCTCACAGCTACGCTGATGGCTTCTGCCTGATTTGCGGCAAGGCTGAACCCCGGTACTACCTTGCAGGCGAGATTAACGGTGCGGAATACACATCTGACAGCTATGTATTCACACAAGGTATCCTTGATGTCCGCTTCACAGAGGACAGCTACGTTTACATAAAAAACAGCGACGACACAATCTTTATGTCAAGTGCTGATTTAGGCGGCAATTACTCAGCCGCTGTGCTCTACAGCACAGATATTCTGGGTGATGACGGCTACAGAATATTTATACCAAAGAACAGAAACGCAAGATTCACCCTTACTGATAACGGCGACGACACCCTCACGGTTTACATTTCCGTATCAGCCTGTCAGCACACATCACACACCACAGAGGGCGTCTGCACAGAGTGCTCGGCTAAGGTAGAGCACAGATACACCTCTGACGGAGTTTGCACCATTTGCAAGGCAGAGTGCACTCACACCTTTGCAGCCGATACCTGTTCAACCTGCGGTTACAAATGCACCCACAGCTTTAAAGATGGCATCTGCACAGTCTGCCACACAGCCTGTGAGCACAGCTTCACAGAGGGCATCTGCTCCATTTGTCAGCTTACTTGCACCCACAGCTTCGAGGACAGCAAGTGTACCCTCTGCGGTAAGCTTTGTAAGCATCAGATAGACCAAGGCTCCTGTTCCCTCTGCCACAAGTCCTTCAGCTTTACTGTAGCAGGAATCATCAACGGTAGTTATGTAGGCTTCGAAAGCGACTTTGATACCACTGATTCCTTCGTGTTCAGCAACATGAAGGCAAGACTTACCACCACAGAGGACAGTTTCGTATTCGTCAAGACCACAGGCAATGAATTCCTGTATCTTGCAAAAGATACATCAAACGGCAAGTCAGTTACCCTTTACAATTCCGACAAGGTGAGAGCCGAGGAACTGCTTTGCATCCCCGGCGGAGTCGAGGCAGAGCTTACCCTCAGCTTCGGTGCCGATGACACCCTGAGCTTAAGCTACGAGATTATCAGCTGTAATCATACCAAGAGAAACAGCGGCGGCATCTGCAGGGTTTGCGGCGACGAACAGCCTGTTCCTCAGGTAAATCTCAAATATGCTGTTCTTGACTTTGAGGAAAAGATTAAGTATACAGTTTACTTTGACACTCTCAACATCGACGGTGTATCTGCAGAGAATATGGGAATTATGTTGTTTGACTCCCCCGACTACAGCGGCACAGCAGATACCGCATCCAAGGTATTGAGCGGTGTCAGAAGTGAAAACGGATACCTTGCCATCGATACCGATGCAATGTATGCCCACAAAATCGGGGACACCATCTACTTCAAGGCATACGCAAAGCTTTCGGACGGAAGCTATATTTACAGCGACATTATGAGCTACAGCGGTGTACGCTATGCCATGTCTGTCATTAATAATCCCGTAAGCACAAGAGAGGAGAAGGCACTTATGGTCGCCCTCCTTGAGTACGGCGCAGAGCTTCAGAAGTACTACGATTACAATACCTCAAGCCTTATGGATGCAGGTCTTTCTGATGAGCAGAGAGCCTACGCCAAGGAATACGACCCCTCCATGGTGGAGAAGGCCGAAAAGGTTTCCAATGAGAAGGCGGGCGAATTCGTAAAGAACGGAAAAGGCGTGTCCTTCTACCCCATCGTGCATTATGACAACGAGCTTTTCGGCTTTGAGGTTGTCCTCAAGGCAAAGGGAGCCACAGGCGATGCTTATCTCTACTATTGGGAAAAAGATGCCTTTGACAGTGCAGATGTGCTTACAAAGGAAAATGCCGCAGGACCTGTAAGAGTCTCCAATTTAAACGGTCAGTACAACGTAGTGATTTATGATATCTACGCCAAGGACCTTGACAGTCCCCTCTACGTCGCTATGGAGTATCAGACCGAGGACGGCAACACCTGTAGCACCGGCACACTTTGCTACAGTATCGCTGAGTTTATGAAGGTGGACGCAAAGAACGCAAACTCCGAGAATCACGAACTGGCAAAGTCCGCTCTGGTATACGGCTACTATGCCAAAAACTTCTTCAAAAAATAAATCCATCAACACGCAAAAATGCTGATACCTTTTCGGGTATCAGCATTTTCTTATATCCTGCAAAAAAGAGTGGGAATCAAATCCCACTCCTTCACTACTATATTATTTGAGTTCAACCCAGATATCAGTGTCTTCTCCCTTTGAATTTTCAAACTCAAATCTTACATATTTATATTCGTCTGCGCTGAAATTCCCGAATATATCGGAGCTTTTATAAAGCTGATATTCAACACCTGTATATATGGTTGTCAAGCCATCCAGATTTTTATCGCTGATATTACCTCTGACAGCATCTTCTTCCATTGAATCTGTAATAAGTATAGGGTCAACTAAATTTTCAAGGTAGATATCGCTGTCATAATCACCTTTGCAGGAAATCGTGAATTCAATCAACAGTTCTTCCACACCTGACTGAGGATATATATCATTGTCATTATACATTTTCTCAATGGTTTCCGAGCCTTTAATCAAATCGTTGACAGTTAGCTCAACCTCAATATCCGTGCCTTCGTAATCAGCTGTAAAGCAAATTGTCTCACCCATTCCATATGGGTCATTGCGTGTACCCTTCGAGTCCTTTGCAGAATCACCGCAACCGCACAGGCACATTGCTAAAACGAGCACTAAAACAACAGTTGATAAAATCCTTTTCTTCATAATAAATTCCCTTTCTGCATCAGATTTTTGCCGCTTGTCAAAACTTGCCGTCTTTGAGCTTTTCAAGTTCGAAGCATCGTTGCTGTGTTCCCCACAAAAAGTAGAAGATTACACAGTCTTTTCAAAAATATTTTACTGCAAATTGCGGTATTTGTCAATACCGCAATTTGCAGTTTGGTATGATAGTGATATAAAAACAAAGACTATCATAGGTGGTGAGCAGATGCAATATATTCGCATTCGGAATTTACGCGAGGACAAGGATTTGACACAAAAAGAGATGGCATCTATCCTCAACTGCTCGCAACAGGTTTACAGCAACTACGAATTGGGACAGAGAGATATCCCCACCGAAGTATTGATAGCTCTCGCAAAATTTCACAAGGTCTCTGTAGATTACATTCTTGGTCTCTGTGATACCCCCTCCTATCCGCATCACTCAAAAAAGCCTTCGCAATGATACTGCGAAGGTTTCGTTTTTCTATGAAATACAAGGGCAACAGAAATTAATTTGCCGACATCCAGAAAAAAATCATCTTGCCGTCTGCTTTTAACAAGTATATAATATAAGTATAATTACCGAGGAGGGTAACTCTTATGAATGTATACAAAAAAATAATATCCGTTATACTTACTTTTGCTATTGCAATTAGTATGATGATGGCAATTCCCGTTGTTTCTGCGGAAACCACCAACCGGGGTGCCACTATAGAAATTACCGCAACCTGTTTCTATGAGGGCGCATTTGAGATTGTGAGACTGGTAAATGAAGTGAGAGCTTCCGTAGGTCTTGGCCCGCTTAAGATGAATCCTCAGATGATGGAGGCTGCCATGCAGCGTGCCGCAGAGCTTTCAGTATATTACAGTCATACCCGCCCTGACGGGTCTCCCTGCTTTACAGTAAATGAAAATATGTTTGGAGAAAACATAGCTATGGGCTATGGCGGAAGCCCCGCCGCAGTTATGAACGGATGGGTAAACTCTCCCGGTCATTATGCGAATATTGTAGGCGAAAACTACGACTCAATGGGTGCAGGCGTGGTGGTACACAACGGTGATTGCTACTGGGTGCAGATTTTTGGTATGTCAGATGATGAGGGGGCTGCTACGTCGGACGAGGTTTTGGAGAAGGAGTTCTCTGTCAATCTTGGAAATTACAGATACGAGGTAGCTCTTGAAGCACCCAAAAAGGTTTTTGTGAACGATACCTTTGATGTTGTAATCATGGGCGAGAATTACGATGGATACGGTAATTTTATACTCAACAACGAGGACTTTACTTTTGAGACGGATTCTCCTGATATTCTCAGCGTAACCAATGATGAGATAAAAGCCATCGGTGAAGGCGTAGCCACCATTACGGCATCGAATTCCGCCATGTCAGTATCGGCAACTGTTGAGATTTCAGAGTTCAGTTCAGGCCGGAGCCGTCAATGCGGAGACGATATTTTCTGGGATTACAAGGACGGCACATTAACGCTTACCGGCACAGGAAGAATGTATGACTACACCACCGAGTACGATTACAACGGGGTAGTCAATACAGACGTGCCTTGGACCGATGCCTTTGAAAATGTCAAAAAAATTGTTGTCGGCGAGGGCATTACATACATAGGAAACTCCGCCTTCGAATATTTTCTGGAGCTTGAGGAGATAGAACTGCCCTCTACTCTTACAGAAATCGGGGAGTACGCCTTTGAATATTGCCATAGCCTTGAATCCGTTACACTTCCTGAAAATATGGTTGAACTGGGTAAAGGTGCGTTCAATAAATGCTACCTTCTGGTTAACATAAATATTCCTGATGGCATCAAGATTATCCCCATTGATCTCTTCCGCAATTGTTTATCCCTTCTGCATATTAACCTGCCGGAGTCTGTGGAGATTATCGACAGCAATGCGTTTTTCGGTTGCAGTCGTCTTAAAAGCGTAAATATGCCAGCGAATCTTAAAACGCTGGAGTATGGTGTTTTCTTCGGTTGCTCAAGCCTTCAGGAAATCAACATTCCTTATGGTGTAGCATATATTTCCAGCGGCACCTTCAACGGATGCAAAGCCTTAACTTCTGTAACCATCAATAACCCTTTCCTGAAATTCGGTATAAACGATATGTTCAGCGGATTGAACGACGATTTAACGGTATATGGCTATAAAAACAGCTCTGCTGAGGTTCACTGCAAAAACAATGATATCCCCTTTGTTCCCTTCGACACTCCGACTTTAGATGTAACCGTTAAAGGCTTCAGCAAGCTATATGACGGCAAAGCGATAACAGATAATTTAGCGGTAAGCTTTACCAATACCCCCGACGAATATTCTGTTAAATACTCCTCGGGAGAAAGCTTTGATTTTACGCGTAACTACGACAGCATAGAAGCTTTGGCAGAAGCTTATGCAATTTATAACAGAGACCCGTATTATCTTATAGATTGCGATAAATACCCTATCTCCTATTGTATTTGCTCTGAAGGGTACGAGGTCGCAACAGGCACAGAATATATTGTAATCGAAAAGTTAACCCCCGAGGTTGTACTTGAAAAAGCAGAGGTTGAAATTCCCTACTACACCGACAGAACCAATAAGAACACCGAGATAAATACCCTTGCAAGCACGGAGTATTTTGATAAATATGATGTTGAATACTCATCAGATAACGAGGCAGTAGCCGTTGTAGATGAATCCGGCTACGTACGTGTCAAGGGAATCGGAGAATGCACAATTACAGTTACCTATCCGGGAAACCGAAATCTCAATTCCACCAGCGGTTCCTACAAGATTACCACTTATCCCTCAGGCAAATTCAAAGTGGGAGATTATATAGTTGATTTCAGCGATAATAAAACAGCCACACTTGCAGGCTATGAAGGAACTCAGACCTCAGTCACCTTACCCACGGAGGCACTGGGCTATGAAATAACCGAAATCGCTCACAATGCGTTCTATTCATCAAATCTGGAAACGGTGATTATTCCTCAGGGTATCTCCCATATCGGCTCAAGTGCCTTTTTGTCCTCTTTGAATCTGAAGGAGGTTACACTTCCCGATACTGTGGAAACAATTGACAAGAATGCTTTCAATTATTGCAAAAGCCTTGAGAACATCACTATCCCCGAAAGCGTAACCACAATTATGACTAGCGCGTTTGCGGGATGTAATAATATGGATAGCGTGGTAATTCCCGCTTCGGTTGAATATATCGGCGAAAAAGCCTTCGGTTATAATATGGTATATTTTAGTGGCGATACCCAGAAGAATAATGACTTTGTTATTTACGGACATAAGGATACTGCCGCCGAAAGATATGCTACCGAGAACGGCTTTAAGTTTGTAGACTTGGATGCTCCTGTACCGTCCTTTGAGCTTGGAGACGTAAATCGTGACGGCTCTGTAAACATTAAGGACGCAACCGCTATTCAGAAGAACATCGCAGGGCTTATTTCCTTTGACGAAGAACAAAACTCCCTTGCAGACTTCAACGAGGATGCGAGCGTAAACATTAAGGATGCCACCGCAATTCAGAAGAAAATTGCAGGACTTATCTGAAATAATTAAAACCAACAATTAATTGTATTAAACGACGCTTGCAAAGTTTGTACGCCTCCTTTTGATATTATTCGTTATTTTAGTCTTATTATTCACCCCAAAAAGTTAAAAGATGAACTATATCATTGACATAATCAACAAATTCACTGTAAAATATAAGCATAGATAATTTTTAGGAGTGATTGGAAAATGAAACGTTTTTTATCCTTACTATGCGTTGCGTGTCTGGTTATGACGATGTTTGCGGCAATACCTACAACAGCATCCGCAGAATCAACAACAGAAAACGGCCTTTCATATAAAATCAAGGACGGTGAGGTGATAATAACAGATTGTCCGGAGGATGTGGCAGAGATAAAAATCCCTGCCACCATCGACGAATGTCCTGTTACTACAATTAGTGATAACGCTTTTAACAACTGTAAAAACCTTATAGATATCGATATTCCTGAAAGTGTCAAAAAGATAAACCATACAGCATTCGGTAATTGCGAAAGTCTTACAAGTATAACAATCCCCGATAGTGTTACAGTTATCAGCAGTTCTATGTTCAATGGATGCATAAATCTTACAAACGTAATACTTCCTGATGGAATCACATTGATAGAAAATGCTGCTTTCTATAATTGTAAAAGTCTTAAGAATATTGATATTCCCAAAAGTGTTACCCTTATTGAAGACTTAGTTTTTAACGGTTGCACAAGTCTCGAAACCCTGACCATTCCCGAAGGTGTGCCTTCTATAGGCAGATTTGTTTTTGGTGGCTGTGCAAGCCTTAAAACTGTTACTATCCCTGAAAGTGTAACAACTATCAGTGAAAACGCTTTCAGTAATTGTAGTAGTCTCACCAACCTTAACATCCCTAAGAACATAACATTTATTGGCGTTGGTGCGTTTAATGGTTGCACAGGCATTGAAAATATCAATGTAGATCCCGAAAACACCATTTATAGTAGTGTTGACAATGTTCTAATTGATAACATAAAGAGTACTGTAGTACTCTACCCTAAGGCTGATAAGCGGACATCTTACGAAATTCCGGATGGCATTACCGCTATCGATCCATCAGCTTTCGCTACCTGTAATAATCTTGAAAGTATAGTAATACCGAAAAGTGTTGTATCTATTGGCAACTTTGCTTTTACTGGTTGTGAAAAACTTACGAGTATCAACATACCTGAAAAAGTCACATCTATCGGCAAGTCTGCTTTTTACGATTGCAAAAAACTGGAAAGTTGTGTAATTCCTAAAGGCGTTACTACTATACGTGAAAACACATTCAAGCGATGTGAAAACCTCGTAAGTGTAACATTACCTGATAGCATACGATATATTGAGAAGTCTGCATTTTGGCATTGTGAAAGTCTGGAAAGTATAAATATTCCTTCGGGTGTTACAACCATTCCAAAGTCTACCTTTTCTTCCTGTAGCAATCTGAAAAGCGTTACTCTTCCTGACGGGCTTAAGACTATTGAGCAGGATGCCTTCGCAAATTGCGAGAGCCTTGCCGTACTCAACATTCCAAAAAGCGTCACGTTAATTAACGAGACTGCTTTTGATGATTGTACAGGTCTGGAAAATATTAATGTAGATTCAGATAATACTGTTTACAGCAGTATTGACGGCGTTTTATTCAACAAGGATAAAACTACCCTCTTGCAGTATCCTGTTGCAAACAAACGTACTTCTTATACCGTACCGGATGGTGTAACTGTCATTAACAAAGAAGCTTTCCAGGAATGTAAAACACTTAAAAACATTACACTTCCTGAGGGTATTTTGGAGATTGGTGATTACGTATTCGATAAATGCAGCAATCTTACAGATATATCTATTCCGGATAGTGTTACTACTATCGGTAAATCTGCGTTTTTTGAATGCAGTAATCTTACTGAGATTACAATTCCAAATAGTGTCACTTCCATTGGCGACGCTGTGTTCTGTAGCTGTTATAATCTGATAAGTGTTTCGATCCCAAAGGGAGTAACAGAAATCAGTAATTCTGCTTTTAGTTCTTGCTACAAACTTGAGAGTGTAACCATTTCCGAAGGTGTGGTATCTATTGGCCGACGTACTTTCTTTGATTGTTTTTCTCTTGCAAGCATCACAATTCCCAAGAGCGTAGTATCTATTGATATGTCCGCTTTCTATTTTTCTATAATTAAGGATTCCAAGCTGACAATATATGGATATTCAGGTACCATGGCAGAGTCTTATGCACAGGAAAATGATATTCCTTTTGTAGCTTTAGAAGAGCCTGTTACAACAGTTCCCACAGACCCCACCGAATCTTCAACTGGTAGAGAAGATAATCCTACAGATCCCACTGAGTCTTCAACTGGCGGTGAGAATATTCCCACAGACCCTGACACAACACATCTCCTCGGCGATGTAAACCGTGACGGCAGTGTTAACATTAAAGACGCAACTGCTATCCAGAAATTCATTGCAAGTCTTGAAACTTTCGATGACGAACAAATGTTGCTTGCAGACTTTAACGAAGACGCAAGTGTAAATATTAAAGATGCAACAGCTATTCAGAAGAAAATTGCAGGGCTTATCTGAATTGCTGAGTAATAAATACAGGAGGATTTAAAATGAAAAAGATAATCAGTTTAATTCTGGCAGTGCTTATACTTACAGGTATCTCCGCAGTAGGAGTGTCCGCAGAAGTTTCCTACAACCTTTATGTAGGTGAAAAATCAGTCACAAGTACAAACGCAAGTGATATTTTTGGTGACGGCACAGTAAGTTTTGATAAAGACACCAACACCCTTACCCTGAACAACGCTGATATTCAGGGATTGTCAATGGATGGAACAGGTACAGGTATCAAGGCTGAAAACATTGATCTTACAATAGAACTCAAAGGTAGCAATACCATCACAGTGGAAAATCCAGAAAGCATAACTAATTACGGAGTCCTTATAACAGGTGGTTCACTGACTATTAAAAGCAATTCTGATGGTAAACTGATTATCAATGCAGAAGATGCAACAGAAACTGTTTATGGCATATATTCCGATGGTTTCATAAATGTTTCAGGTGCAAATCTTGATATCACCACAGGTGACGCTGATACATCCATTGGTATTAAAACCGAAGCAACTTATGTATATAATGATGACAACTCTAAGGTTGTTTCCGTGAATCGTGCACCCTTAAGTTTTACAGATGGTGCAAAGGTTACGATTACAACAGGTAAGAGCGTCACTGCATCTCAGGGTATAAACTGTTTTGGTGACCTGTCTGTAGACAAAGCAGTACTCAATGTTGCAAGCGGAACTTGTGAGAACACCTCTGATGCAATCATTGTAAAAGGATATACAAAGTTCATTTCCGGCAAAGTTACAGCCTTTGCTCAGGGTGGTGGAACGGACGCCTCAGCAATATCCTGTAATCGGGACGAAACTTTGGGCGAAGTAAGAAGTTACGGCGGCGGTGCTATTA